>CAIVKO010000121.1 GCA_903906515.1 Akkermansiaceae bacterium | reverse complement strand
TTGAGGTAGGCCTGGCGCTCATAGCGGCCGAGGTTGAGCACCTCGAAGGCTCGGAACGGCTTACCCCCGGACTTCAACTCCCGCTGCACCTGGATCAAGCGCTTGCGCGTGGTGTGGATGCCGAACTTGCCGAGATCGCTGGTGATCCACTTCCTTCCTAGTTTCTCTGCAACAGCGGCAGTGGTGCCGGAACCGCAGAAGAAGTCGGCGACGATGTCTCCGGGATTACTGCTCGCTTCAATTATGCGAACCAAAAGATCTTCAGGTTTTTGCGTTGGGTAGTTGGCCCGTTCCGCATGTTGCGCTGAAAGTGGTTTAACATCTGTCCAAAGATCTGTCATAGGCTGGCCTTCCAACTCATGCAGATAAACTTTTTTCATAATCCGCCCGTCCTCTTTTTTCGGGAAATATAGACGATCCTCTTTATCAAGCTGCTCCATTCTCTGAAGGTTTACTCGCCAACCCATCTGTGGCGGGGGGAATCCTTTGTAAGGATACTTCAAATTTGGACGCGGGCTTGGCGACGTCAGATTTTCCAATTTATACCTACCTCTTTCATCATGATGTTTGAAAAATGAAGTTAGATATTCCTCGGAGTGAGCGTGATAAAATGGATTCAGCAAAAAAGAATCAGAACGTGTGTAGAAAAAGATGGTGTCTTTTGATGCTCCCATTGCCCGTTTAGCATCGCCGTGTCCATAGCTTCGCTTCCAAGTGATTTCATTCACAAAGCGATCGCGCCCAAAGACTTCATCCATGACCGTGCGCACAAACGCGTTCACTCGCCAATCGCAATGCACGTAGATACTCCCCTCCGAATGCATCAAATCCCGCATCAAAATCAGCCGTTCATAAATCATCGCGATGAACGAATCCGCTCCCCTTCCCCAGGTATCGCGGTAGGCGATTTGCTCCAACAAATTCGGTTCCTTGTGGAAGGTTTCGCCGCCGATTTCGATGTCCATGGAGAAGTCCGCGCCGACGTCGAAGGGGGGATCGATGTAGATGAGCTTGAGGCCTCCGGCGTCCTCGATCTGGCGGCGGAGTGCGCCGGACTTGAGGGAGGAGAGGATGAGCTTGTTATCGCCCCAGATGAGTTTATTGGTCCAGCCCTTGGTCTGGCGGCCGCTCATATCGAGGAGGTCGGGCTGGAAAGAGGAAGATGTGGGCGAGACGCCCACCCTCCTTGGTTCGTCGATGTGTTCGAGGGTCTGGAAGGGGAGGATGGCGGTGCAGACCTCGCGGGTCTTGCCGTTCCAGACCAGCTCCACCTCGCGCTTGTCCGCGAAAAGCATGAAGCGGTATTTTTCCGGCAGCGGCTTACCCTGCTCGATGAGCTTGATGAGGTCGCGCTTCTCGGTCTCGGAAAGGTCGTAATGTTCAGTGGATGGACGGGCCATGGTGGGTGGGGGATGGGAAAATCAAAAGGAATGTGGATGGATGCTTGAAAAATCGGGCGCAGGCAGGCAGGTTCTCGGCGAACCACTCACACCCTGCATGGGGCAGAGGTGGTGATTTTCAAAACGCCGTTTCCCGCAAGGGTGACGGCGTTTTGGCTCCCGTGAAGGTCAGGCGGAGGGATCATGTGAGTTTTTTTCATATTTACAAAGGAGAGGATGAGTGTAGCTTCTTGCAGCGACTAGTGCGGTTCGGACCTTATCCGTTCCCGAGGCTTAGGCCCCTGGCCGCTCCTTTTTTTGTTCGGATTCGAGCCAGCTCATCATGTCGGCGAATTTTTCGTCACCTACGGTGATCAGGGGCTCCACAAGTTTCCAGAGCTCCGCATCCACGGGCTTGGATTTGGAGCCTTCAGCGGCTTGCTCGTGGCGGCGGATGATGTAGGCGCAGAGATCGCAGAGCTGGAGGACGAGGCTTTTGTGAGACTCGATGAAGAAGCCTTTTTCAATGATCTGGGTGAGTCGCGCCGGGCCGTCAACCCCGCGCAGCAGCCGAATGGCTTTATCGACATCGCGAGCGACCTGATGATTTTCATCCGAAATGAAAATACCGAGGGGTGAGCCGGGGAGCGTGCGGAGGTGGCTGTTGAGAACTTGGGCCACCAGCGCCAGTGCGGCTACGTGGGGATTGATGATGACGCCAGCGCCGAATTTCTGGTGCAGCCAACGGGCGTAGCGGTGTTTCACAATCGCCCGGAAGACCAGCTTGAGGTCATGCTCCGCAGCGATCCGGAGCCATGCCGATATGAACTCCAACCGGTGCGTGGGCGTGGCACTGCGAAAGATTTCATTTTTCGGGTTGATCAGCTCCGAAGCATGAATCTCGAAGTTGTCCGGTCGAGGTTCCGGCCATGAAGCTTTGATCGCCGCAGCAAGCGCTGTTTCAAGTGACTGCCATTTCTGCTCGGGCACGACGAGGGCGCATAGGACGAAAACAGGCTGCTGGGGATCGGTCAGGTTGCCACCACTATTGCCAGATTCATCGAGATAGATCAGGTGCATGGTCAGGCTTTGTATTCGGTGAAGCTGGTGGTGAGATCGGCAAGAGTGACAGGCTTGTGTTTCTCGAATCCCTCCTGATCGACGTAAAGGAAATTGTATTGTGTGCCGTTTTCCTCGGCGGCGGTGGCATCGGCGCACCATTGTTTCAGACGGGCCATTTTCTGCGGAAGATCGAGTTCGGCGCGGCCTTTGGTCTCAATGATCCAGACGGTGCCGTCCGTGGCGCGGACGATAAAGTCGGGAATGTAGTTGGAGAGGTCGCCATTGGCTTTGACATAGTCTAACTTGAAGCCGATGGCGAGGTAGTTCTTGGTGAATGCGGCGACATCCACGGCATCATTGAGGAAGGCAGCAAAGCTGAGTTCAAAGCCGCCGGCATTTACCTCCCCTACGATTTTGGTGAAAATGGATTTTCGCGCAGCGAGGAATGGACGGTGTTCGGTGCGGAAAGGGCGGGTGTTCTGGAGTCGTATGTAATCCTCGATCCGGGTGGTGCCGGTGTCCGAGATGGTGAGGGCGTTCATCGCGGCTTTGAACGAATCGTAGAGTATTTTTCCGACATCCGGTTCGGAGAGATTCCGGATGACAACGGCATTCTCCAGATCCACGGGCGAGGCCTCGAACAGATGCTCACGCATGAAGTCACGGACCTTCGGATAGAGCACGTCGTAGCCGCCGACCAAACGGAGGTCTTTGAGCAATTGGCGGGCAAAAAAGGCGACGACGGAACGGTAGTCGGCTGGACCGGAGCCATCGATGTGGATGGTGTGATGGATTTCCGAATCGAGCATCGTCTTGAAAACGATCTCGCGGGTTTCCTCCGGGGTGAAGGGTTTCAAGGGTAGTCGCTTGTTTCCCAAGGTGGCCGGATCCAGATCATGGAGGTCTTTGAAATCGCGTTGGAAGCGGCGACTGAGTTTGGGGATGGGGATTTCCAGATCGTCGAGGTTCTTGTCAGTGTTTTCGGTATCCACCTCCACAATGAGGGAATCCTTGCGAGTAGCACCGGCACCCATCGGCACGTGATCGAAGGTGACGCCTTCGCTCTGGATGGTTTCGACAAAGTCCATGAACGCAGGCGTGCCCATGACGGAAACGGTCTCACGATCATCGCTGCCGAAATACATGCGGCGCAGTCCGCGGCCGAGGGTTTGCTCGGGGAGGATGTTGGATTTCGCGGCGTAGGCGCGGAGGCCGACGATGGTGGTGACGTTTTTCACATCCCAACCTTCTTTGAGCATGAGAACAGAGACGATGGCCTTGAAGGGGGATTTCCAGGAATCGATCTCGTTGGACTGCTTACGGAGGATTTCAAGCTCTTCCTTGTTTTTGCCAGTGGAAGCTTCGGAAATTTCACCGTTGTTCTTGGTGTGAATCGTCAGGACGGCATCTTGCAACTCCGGGCAGATTTTCTGGAGATATTCGCCGACCTCGTCGCAGTTCTTGGTGTCGTCCACCATGACGAAGAGGACCGCCTTTTTACCCAAGGCTTCGTGTTCGGCATAGCTCTTGCGCCATTCCTCGATGCCGAGCGCGAGGTAGTCAGCATATTTTTCGGAAAAAATGGCGGTTTTTTTCTCGTGAAGCTTGGCACGGCTGGCGGCATCCGGGAGGACAGGGTGTTTGACGACATTTTGATAGATGGCCTCTACAAGTGGGTAGTCGGAAACGGTTTGCACGAAAATGGCCCCATTGTCATGGCGCGGCGTGGCGGTGACATCAATTTGGAGGGTAAGCCGGCAATCCTTTTGAAGCATCTTGTGGTGGATGTCCTGAATGGATTTGAACCATGCCATCTTGGGATTGTGGATGTGGTGCGCCTCGTCGTTGAAGACAGCGAGTTCCTCGATTTCCCGAACGATTTCTCCGAGGTCGGTCTTGCTGTCCGTAGTTTTTCCAGAGGGCTTGGCACCAAAAGCATCCGAGAGGAAATAATCGCGAAGGTCGTCATCATCCAACGATGGCTCGGTGACATCACCAAGGAAGACGCGGTGGATATTGGTGAGGAAGATGTTTCCGGTTTCCCGAAGGACGCGAACATCGTCCTGGATGTGAAGCGTGAGCTGGAAATCATCGCGCCAGTTTTGACCTTGGTGGCCGTTATCGGGAAGGATGGGGTCATTGAAAAAGATTTTGAGTCCATCGAAGTCGGCGCGGAGGCGGTCGAGAACGATGATATTGGGGGCAATGACGAGGAAATTCCGGGAAAGAGTGGAGTCTGCTTCGTAAAGCTTGTGGAAGAAGCTCCAGGCGATGAGCAGGGAGATGACTTTGGTTTTCCCAGCGCCAGTCGCCATTTTCAAAACGTACCGCGGCCAGTCTTCTGGAAACATGCCGTGAGAAACGGAGCCGGATGCATCAAACCGAAGAAGATCGAATTTGTCGCGGGCTCTGCGGACGTCGTGAAGCCAGATGACAGTCTCCACGGCCTCGCGCTGCGCATAGTAGTAATGGAATGGAGAAAGCGATCCGTCAGCTGTTTCAAGAAGATGCTCGGTTTCAAACCACCATTGGAGCAGGGCGACGGATGTTTGAGAAGCACCACGATAACCTGTGTTGCGCCATGCACTGACTTCTTCGCGAATTTTTGAAACCAGCGGCGGAAGCAGTTTTTCATATGCGGTGCTGCGGAGGGTTTCATCAGCGGGAAACCAGCGCTGCTCCGGAATGAGCGGGGCATATGGCGAGGTGGGGAATTCGGGGTGAAGAGCCATGGTCTGAAGTGGCGGCAGGTGGACGCAAATGGGCTGTGACCCGAGTGGATGGGAAGCTAACGGATCAAACGGGCGTGCGGCAAGGGGAAATTTCCGGCAACATAGACGGCGAGGCTTGCGGCCTGTTGTATTCAACGACTGGGTGGCCTACGAGCTTGCCGCACGATTTACACCGCCGCATCCCCTGCGATGCCGCGTCACTTACACGGGATGTACGCAACGCTTTCGATGGCCTGCCGCTGGATGTTGCGGCGGGAAATTTCGAGCGTTTCCCAGAGATCCGGTGCGAATCGGCGGGTGAACCCGTGGCCTTCCATCCAATGGGAAAGCGTGGCGAGGTCGTTTTCATCCCCCAACAACTCGACCATGGCGACGTATTCCGGATCGACGTCCACGGTTTCCGCCGGGAGATAGTCCATGGCTCCGAGCCATGCCTTGAGCGCCTTGCGGGTTTCATGAAAATGCTCGACCTCGCGGTGATCGAGTTTCTGGCAGCATTTGCAGGCCTTTTGTTTGAGTCTTTTCAACCCCTTCGACAATCTGTCGGCGAGTTCTACCTGTGGCAGGGCGAGCAATTCGTTAGTGGCGGCATCGACACGCTGCAAGCACCATGCAATGACATCCGGAGTCGGGCGGCGGGCGGCGGAGTGGGTTTGAATATCGAGCAGGCCGATGATGGCTGCCATGGTGGCAGGATTGCCATCCCATGCGAGTTTGTGCCACGTATTGATCCGGGAAACGGCGTCCCGCGGACCTGACAAAAGGCGGCCGATCGCTTGGATTTCAAGAGCTGCCGATTTTTCCAAGCGAAACAACGTGAGTCCGCCACGTAGGGATTTTCCAAGCTTGCGGATCGAGTGGACCTCCTCGGCCACCCTGCCTTTGGAGTCGAGCAGACCGGTCAGGAGCCGCTTCATCACGGCGCATCCATCCGTTAGACGATCACGGGTGGCTTGAGCGGCGGATTCATCAATCGGATTCACGGAAAAATCGCATATCATGAATCAAGCGGCTTGTCAGCAGCGATTGTGTGCCAAATACTCGTGACGTAGCTTTTGTCCGTTCTTCCTATGAAAACTTTGATCAAGAATGCCTATATTGTCTCTCCGGATGTCGAAATCGAGGGTGCCTCGTTGTTGATGGAAGACGGCCGTATCCTTTCAGTGATTGGAGCAGGCGAGGCCACACCTGATGCGGACGAGGTGATCGATGCCGGAGGACGCCTGGTGATGCCCGGATTTTTCGACATTCACTGCCACGGTGCCGACGGCAACGATGTTTGCGACAATTCACTAGAAGCAATCCGCCACATCGCGAGGCGCAAGCTCCAGGAAGGAGTGACGACATGGCTGCCAACCACCCTGACCCAACCGCAGGACAAGTTAGAGGAAATCGCCGGAAAATGCGCACAATACATGGCAAACCCCGAATTCTGCCGGGCACCGGGCCTGCATGTCGAAGGACCATTCATCAATAAAAAGAATGCGGGTGCTCAAAACCCGGAGTTCGTGCGTCCGCCGGATTTCGGTGAACTCAAGCGCATCCACGACATCGCCCCGGCATTGATCGTTTCGCTCGCGCCGGACATCGAGGGAGCGAACGAAGTCATCCGCAAGGGTGCGGAAATTGGCATCACCAGCTCCGCCGCCCACACGTCATCCACTGCAGCACAGATTTTCGAGGCGAAGAAAGCGGGGCTCAAACATCTCACTCATTTCTGCAATGCGATGACTCCCGTTCACCACCGCGAAATCGGCGTGGTCGGCGCGGGCTTGATCGATGACTCGCTGAAACTCGAACTCATCTGCGACAAGATCCACCTCTGCCCGGACATGTTGAAGCTGGTTTTCAAGCTCGTTCCCATCGAACGTCTGCTCATGATCACCGATTCGATGGCCGCCTCATGGATCGGCCAGGGTGAGGTCGATCTCGGCGGACTTGCCGTGATCGTGAAGGACGGCAAGGCGGTGTTGAAAGAAGGAGGAGCTCTCGCGGGATCAGCCCTACTCTACAACGAGGGGCTGAAAAACGTGGTGGAACTCACCGGATTGCCGCTCCACCAAATCGTCAAGGCCACCTCATGGAATCAAGCGCAATCACTCGGCCTCCAAGGGTTCGGCAAACTCGAACCCGGCTTTTTCGCGGACATCGTCATTCTCAACAATGATTTCTCCGTGTGGAAAACCCTGGTCGGCGGCGAAGTGCGCTGATGCCGGATGCCAGCCACCACGTTGAAAAAATCACGCAGGTTCATGCTTGGCTAATCGGTCGCGCCCGGTCAAGTTGCGGCGCCACAAACGCTTATGAAGATTCTCAGCCATCGTGATCCCGGATACGCGTCGTTTATCAGTCGCCTCAACCGTCGTGCCCTGCCAGAGGCTGGGGTGCGGGATCTTGTCGCGGAAATCATCGCGCAGGTCGCCGCCAAGGGAGACGAGGCATTGGTCACTTTCACCAAACGTTTCGATAGCGCCGTGCTCACACCCAAGACTTTGTTTGTCACGGATGCGGAGTTTGCAGCTGCTAGAAAAGCCGTCACCCCTGCCACGCGCATGGCGGTTTCCCGCAGTTTGAAAAACATCCATGCGTTCGCAAAACGTGGATTGCGGAAAAATTGGTCTGCCAAAAACGCGGAAGGTGCCACGGTCGGCGAGCGTTTCACGCCGTTTGACCGGGTGGGCGTCTATGTTCCTGGTGGCAAGGCCCCTCTGGTTTCCACCGCCTTGATGACGGCAGGCTTCGCTCAAGCCGCCGGCGTCCCGGAAATCATCGCCGCCACACCCTGCGGCCCGGATGGCTCGGTCAATCCGGCGCTGCTATATGCCTTGAAAGCCGCCGGTGTCACCGAGGTGATCAAAGTGGGTGGGGCACAAGCCATCGCCGCACTCGCGCTCGGCACCAAGTCGATCCGCCCGGTGGACCGGATTTTCGGCCCAGGCAACCGCTTTGTGGTCGAAGCAAAACGCCAACTCGTTGGAGCGGTTTCCATCGATCTATTGCCGGGGCCCAGCGAGATTCTAATCATTTCCGACAAGACCGGAAATCCCGACTACATCGCTGCGGACATTCTGGCCCAGGCGGAACACGGCGGGGATAGCGTGGTCGGATTCGCCAGCGATTCAAAAACCTTGATCGCCAAAACCCTGAAGTCCATCCACAAACAACTGCCCGCACTGTCACGCGGGAAAATCATCCGCGAGGTGCTCAAAACCGGAACCTTTCTCTTACACGTGAAGTCCTTCGAGGACGCGGTGGCCATCTCCAACGCATTCTGTCCCGAGCATCTTTCCCTCATCACGGCGGAAGAAAAACGCTGGCTGCCGCAAATCCGCACCGCTGGCGCGATTTATTTGGGATCGGATTCACCGGTCGCCGTCGGCGATTTCCTCGCCGGCCCCAGCCACACCCTGCCCACCGGTGGCGCGGGTCGTTCGTTCTCAGGCCTCCGCGCCGATCAATTCCAGCGCCGGACTAGCATCGTTCGCCTCGACAAGAAGTCCGTCAGGGCCTCACTCGCGGTGGTGCAGGAGTTCGCCCGCATCGAGGGGCTCGATGCCCACGGCCGGTCGACCGCGATCCGCTTGGAATAATCCGAACTGCCATGGCGAGTTTCTCTCAGAGGCTGTCTTAAAAATGGCAGGGACCGATTTGCCTTCGGCCATGCGGCGGACCTCGGCACCGTGCCGAGGTCCGCGGTCCGCGAGAATAGATCATGAACGTTCAGCCATGAGTCGATTATCAAGCATTTTCATGATCACGCGCGTTCTCCTTCCATTCACCGGACCGCCCGGAGGTCGAGTCCCTGCCATTTTTAAGACAGGCTCTTAGAGAAAGCGTATTCCTTTCTACCTCTTCAAAATCAGTTCAATCAGTGAAATCAGTGGTTAACATCTTCCTTTCTAGGATCATCACTTCCGGGTGAGGGCAACATAGGGCGACTCGTGGATCATCGGTTTTTTGGCACCGCTAAGGATTTTCCACCACTGCCAGGCACAGCCGAGGGTGATCACCGCGACGAAGGTGAGAAACACCGTGACCACGATGATGTCCAGACGGGCGTTGAATAAGGCGGTTTCCACGGATTTCAACTGCTCCGTAGGAACTCCGGCGGCAAGCCGTGCCTCCAGTTTGCGCACCGCGGGCAGGAATCCTGCGGCTTTCGGGGAAAAGATTTTCATCCACCCCGCCATGAAGGTGACGGTGGTTAGAAACACCAGGGGGACCAGCGTGACCCAGCAATAACGCGCCTTGCCGGACTTGATGAGCAGCGTGGTCCCGAGGCAGAAGGCGATCACGGCGAGCAGTTGGTTGGAAATGCCGAAGATCGGCCACAGGCTCTTGGCGATGCCCTCGGGATCGATTGCCCCCTGATAGAGGAAGAACCCCCATGCGGAGACGAGCAGGCCGGTGGCGGTGATGTTGCCCAGCCAGTTGCGGGTGTCACCGAGTGGTTTCCAGACATGTCCTAACAAATCCTGGAGAATGAACCTGCCGACACGTGTCCCCGCATCCAGGGTGGTGAGGATGAAGAGCGCCTCGAACATGATGGCGAAGTGGTACCACAACGAGAGGGTCCCCTTGCCGGGAAGGACCTTGGAGAACATCGATGCCATGCCGACGGCAAAGGTGGGGGCCCCGCCGGTGCGGCCGATGAGGGTGGGTTCCTGGAGGTCTGCTGCCAGCGTTTTCATTTCAGCAAGGCTCACTTGATAGACCGGTCCGTAGGTGTTGATTTTGGCAATCTGGCTTTCCACCGCCACCGGGTCGCGCGGGTTGATCGGTGAGTTGATGGCGAAATACTGGCCGGGCGGCAGTGCGCTGGCAGCGATGATGGCCATCAGCGCGACCAGCATTTCGGTCACCATCGCACCGTAGCCGACCAGACGTATGTCGCTCTCTCGTCCCAGCAGTTTTGGTGTGGTTCCGGAGGAAATTAGCGCGTGGAATCCGCTCACCGCGCCGCAAGCGATGGTGATGCAGACGAATGGAAAGACCGGTCCGGGGACCACAAAGCCGCTGCCGTCGATGAACGGCGTGATCGCCGGCATGTGGAGCGGTGGCATGGCGATCACGATGAACACCCCAAGCACTGCGACGGTGCCGAGTTTCATGAACGTGCTCAGGTAGTCGCGTGGGGCGAGCAGTAGCCACACCGGCAGCACTGAAGCGGCGAATCCATAAATCATGATCACCCAGGCCAAGTCCTTGGCTTCCATGCGCAGCACGTGGTTCCACGACTCCGGTAGATACTTGCCCGCCACCACCGCCAGTAACAAACCCACCACTCCGAGCACCGAGACTCCGGTCACCCGCATGGTTCCGGATTTGAGAAGAATACCCATCATCATCGCCAGCGGAATGGTGGCTGCGATAGTGAACAACCCCCACGGGCTTTCTGCCAGGGCCTTGACGACGACCAGTCCCAGTACAGCTAACAGAATCGTCATGATCGCCAGTAGTGAAACCATGGCTACGATGCCGATGAACGGATGCACCTCTTCCTTGAGCATTTGCCCGAGTGATTTGCCATCGCGTCTCATGCTGGCGAAGAGCACCACCGCGTCATGCACGCCACCACCGAGCGTGGCACCCACCAGAATCCACAAGGTGCCCGGCAGGTAGCCGAACTGCGCTGCCAGCACCGGTCCCACCAAGGGGCCGGGCCCCGCGATCGCCGCAAAATGGTGGCCGAAAACAATCCATTTTGGAGTAGGCACGAAGTCCTTGCCGTCCGACCGCGTCACCGCTGCCGGAGCGCGGGTGGTGTCGATGGTGAGCACCTTGGCCACCAGCCATGCGCTGTAAAATCGGTAGGAAACCGCGAAGGTGCAAACGCCTGCAATCACCAGCCAGATGGCATTCACCGGTTCGTCCCGCTGAAACGCGGCCACGCCCACGGCCAGCGCCCCGAGTGCGGACACGGCCAGCCATAACAATCCCCGGAAAACTCGCGACATCATGCGGAATGCATAAGCGGCTAATTTCCCCGTGCCAAGAAAGATCGGAAGAAGAAAACCAATATCAAATCCCACAGATGCCCGGAAAATACTGGCTTAATCTGACTAAAACCTTCATATTGCCTCCATCAAAGTGGTCAAACTAAAGTTAGCGAAATGCCAAACGAAGACCGCTCCCCAAGTTCCAAACTCACGCAATAATGGCATCTAAACCACGTAAGCCCAGTACGCAACTAGCAGAAGAGCCACGCATCTCCCGAGGTCGCACCCGGCCCGAGGCGATTTTTCCGGTGGCACCGCCTGCCTCGGCGTTACCAGAGACCTACGCATCCACTCTTCAGGAGATCAAGACCCACCTCCGCAACGCCCGCATCCGTGCCATTCTCGCGGCCAACCCCATTGTGATCGAAGCGTATTGGCACACCGGGAAAATCATTCTCGCCCGCCAACAGGAAGCCGCTTGGGGAGCCAAAGTCATCGACCGCCTTGCCGCCGACCTTCAGGAAGCCTTCCCTGACATGGGAGGACTGTCGTCCCGCAACCTTCTTTCCATGAAGCTCTTTGCCGATGCTTTCCCGGAAGGCCCAATTGCGAAACAACCTGTTTCGCAATTGCCTTGGGGCCAGATTATCCGGCTCATCCAAATGGTCAAAGCCCCCGCTACCCGCGATTTTTATATCCGCGAGACGATCACCCACGGTTGGAGCCGCGCCATCTTGGAAATTCAAATTCAAAACCAACTCCACCTCCGCGTGGGCAAAGCCCAGAACAACTTCGCCCTCACTATGCCACCGGCAGACTCGGACATGGCCGCCCAACTTTTCAAAGACCCCTACCTCTTCGACTTCATTGGTACTGCCGATCCCCGCCGCGAGGCCGAGGTGGAGCAGGCTCTCGTCGATCACATCCAAAAATTCCTCATCGAACTCGGGACTGGCTTCGCCTTCGTCGGGCGGCAAGTTCGGCTCGAAGTCGGCGGTGAAGATTATCCCCTCGACCTCCTATTCTATCACCTCAAGCTCCGCCGCTATGTCGTCATCGAACTGAAAGCCCGCGCCTTCACTCCAGGTGATGTGGGCCAGCTCAATCTCTACCTTTCCGCAGTGGACGACCTCCTGCGTCACCCCGACGACCAACCTACCATAGGCCTGCTACTCTGTCGAAAAAAGAACAGGCTCGTCGCCGAATATGCCCTGCGCGGCTTGGACCAATCCATTGCCGTCGCCGCATGGCAAACCCAACTCACCGAATCCCTCCCAGAGGAACTGCGCGGCAGTCTGCCCACCATCGAGGAAATCGAAGCCGAGTTGGCTGGCGACATTCCTCCCGAATCGCCAAAACAAGGTGGATCTCATGACTAACGCATTGGAAATCCGCAGTGCCTCCGCCGTCTCGCCCACATTCAATTTCTTCCCAAAACGTCGCCCCATCACCCTCTTTTCTGCTCACTGATTTGCCTCCGGCTATGTCCGCTGCGCTTTTCGAACGCTCTCTTCTCAATCTCAAAATATTGGAATGAGAAACCTAACCGCAAAGACTACATGAAACCTCTGCTCGTGATCGACAAGAGCTATGCTAACAGTAATTCGAGAACACTGTCTCGACTTGCTAACGTTTATACTCTCGTTGTGCCGACGGCGTTTTGCTACGAAGTTTTCGACACAACACCCGAGAAACGGGCGAAAGAATTAAAGTGCTTCCATTCTTTCCGGCGAATTCATATTGGAACACTTCTCAAACGGGAAAGTGAAACTGGGAAACCCGTGGAATCCGTCACCTGCGGTGAAATGATTTTTAATCCAGAAATTGCCAGCACAAGCTGGCAACCTTCGTCAGAAATTCTAGGTGCTTTGGAACAGCACAACACGAGGAATATTGTGCCGCGTATCGATTTTTTTAAAAACGTACAGGCCGAGAGAATCGTCCCTGACTTCTCGGCGGATGAGTTGACCGGAATTTGGGCATCCGACAAACAGTTTGTCGAATTATGCAAAAAGCTAAGAGAACCGCTCCGCATTCAAAGAATTGCTGACGAGATTGGATGGATTCACGCATCGAAAATCAACCCACAGTGGATATACTACCGGCATTTTCAGACCTTGGTGATGCAGCGGTTGATTCTCCTCATTTTAGAGTGGTTCCCTCCATTTGGACCGCGTCGAGCTGGGCGGCTTCTGCAAAATTGATTTGGTGCGGGTTCGGCATTTCTGTACTACACACGGTTTGCTCATCCTATCCAAGCCCAAGAATTTCCTAAAAATCAGAAAACTCGAGAATGGCGCAATGCCGAGGTTGAAGTGGACCTCGATGCGGAAGGATCCTTGCCGCCATTGATCGGTCGGCGGGTGGAGATGCTGAAAATCACCCAGATCCTGCTGCAAAGTCGGAATAACAATCTGATTCTTGTGGGCGATTCGGACGTGGGGAAGACTGGGATTTACTGGTAAAAGCTGAAACGCTGAGATTCTGAAATGCTGAAAGGAATGAGGCGGATGGGAAATTGCCGGATGCCTTGGGTCGGCGAGCGGCAGCATCGATGCGGCGAACATCCTCAAGCCAGCGCTGGCGCGTGGAGTGAGCCGGCTGAACGTCGCGACGACGGGTTGGGACTGTAGCGGCGTCTCTATGAGCGTCGCTGATTTTCATGCGATGGCGAAGTGCCGGGGTCGTTCGGGGAAAAGTCCGGCGGTCATAGACACGCCGCTACACCCTATTCAGAAGGACGGCGCGCGGGTAGGGCGCTTACGCCGGGGAAGAGTCGGGACAGGATGTCCCTACGACGGACTGGGACTGCAAGTCCTAGCCACACTGGAACGCGCTGAATGACCGCTGTTTCAAACGCCTGGCGAATTATTTTGCACCCACGCACGTGGTGATTGCCTGCGGTGGATAAGACTGATAACTTCCGGTATCTCCCAATCCGCCCATCCATGAAAAAACTTTTCTTCGTCGTCCTTCTGTTGGCGGTTGCCGCTGCGGTCGGATGGCAGTTCCGCGGAAAATTCCGTAAGTCCGACGAAGGATTGCGCCTTTTTGGCAATGTCGATATACGGGGCGTAGACCTCGGGTTTCGCGTCGGCGGACGGTTGCTTGAAGTGCTCAAGGACGAGGGCGACGCCGTGAAGGCTGGAGAGCTGCTGGCCAAAATCGATCGTCTGCCATACGAACACGAACTCGCCCGCGCCAAAGCGGAATTGGCAGCAGCACAGGCGGATCTGGACCTGAAAAAATCCGGATACCGCAGCGAGGAAATAGATCAAGCCCGCGCCCAGTTGGAGGCCGCCCGGATCGTCGAAAAAAATGCCGAGAAAGTGCGTGAACGTCAGGCAGGCTTGATGGGTGGCGGTGGGACATCCCAACAGAATCTGGAAGCCGCAGATGCCACCCTCGAGGAGGCCAAGCAACAGATGAAAGTTGCCGCAGCAAGATTGAAACAGTTAGAATCCGGATTCCGCATCGAAGAAATCGCCGCCGCCACTGCCAAGGCCGCCCAAGCCAAGGCCGCGTGCGATGCCGCCGCGCTGCGTTTGCAAGACACTTCGCTCGAGTCTCCTTCCGACGGAATCGTGCTCACCCGCACACTCGAACCGGGTGCTATCGTGCAACCCGGAGCTACTGTGATGTCGTTGTCGTTGGAGCATCCGGTGTGGGTGCGCGCCTATGTCCACGAGCCGGATCTCGGCAAATTTCCGCCAGGCACCAAGGTGTTACTCGTCACCGATGGCAGGCCGGACCGGCCGTTCCATGGTAAGGTCGGCTTTGTTTCACCGCGGGCGGAATTCACTCCGAAATCCGTGGAGACGCCGGAGTTGAGAACCTCGCTGGTCTATCGGCTGAGGATTGTGGTGGCTGACGCGGATGGTTCGCTTCGCCAGGGCATGCCCGTCACCGTTTCGCTGGATCCAAGCCCCGAGTGACGTGTCTGAAGTCGTCGTCAGTTTCAGCGGTTTGACCAAGTCCTTCCCGGGCATGGAAAACCCCGCGCTCGATGTACTGGACGGCGAGATCCGCGCGGGTCGGGTCACCGGATTAGTCGGCCCGGACGGTGCGGGAAAAACAACACTGCTCCGCTTGATCGCGGGATTGCTTGTGCCCGGCGCGGGAAAACTCACCACGCTCGGCAGGGACCCGGTGACCGACGCCGCCGCAATCCACGGTGAACTCGGCTACATGCCGCAGAAGTTCGGTTTGTATGAAGATCTAACAGTTCTTGAAAATCTAACGCTCCACGCCGACCTGCGGAACGTGACTGGAAGAGAGCGAGAGGAAACGTTCGACAGGCTGTTGACTTTCACCGATCTCAAGAGCTTCACCAAACGCTACGCCGGGAAACTCTCCGGCGGCATGAAGCAGAAACTCGGCCTCGCCTGCGCGTTGTTGGGGGATCCCCGGCTTCTTTTGTTAGATGAGCCGGGCGTGGGTGTGGACCCGGTTTCGCGCAAGGAACTGTGGGCCATGGTCGGCCGCCTGGTGGACGACGGCATCGCGGTGGTCTGGAGTACCGCCTATCTCGATGAGGCGGAGTTGTGCGCGACCACGCTGGTCCTCAACGAGGGGAAGTTGATCTTTTCCGGCGCTCCCGATGAGATGACAGCCCCTCTGGTTGACAGGTGCTGGCAATTGAAAAACCCGGAGGGCAACAAGCGCCGCCTGCTCACTCGCGCGCTCTCACGCCCGGAGGTGAGTGATGGTACCATCCAGGGCCATCACCTGCGCCTGACCTTCCGCGCGGGTTCGCCGGTCTTTCCGCCGGAGGAAATCGGCGCGCCGCCCGCGACGGAATGGGCACCCGTCAAACCGCGGTTTGAAGATGCGTTCATCGACCGCATGGGCGGCGGCCCCGGCGGCGAATCCGTGCTCGCACGCCACGTGCGCGAGATCCCGGCGGATGGAAGCGTCGTCATCGAGGCGAATCAACTCACCAAGAAGTTCGGCGATTTCACGGCGACTGATCACGTCACCTTCCAAGTCCGCCGCGGCGAAATCTACGGATTGTTAGGCCCCAACGGTGCCGGCAAGTCCACCACCTTCAAGATGATGTGCGGCCTGCTCAAGCCAACGTCCGGAACCGCAGTGGTCGTCGGTCTGGACCTCCGCCACAGCGCGGGAAAGGCCCGCCAGAAACTCGGTTACATGGCCCAGAAATTCTCGCTCTATGGAAACCTGAGTGTCCGGCAAAATCTCGACTTCTTTTCCGGCATCTACGGGCTCTCCGGGGCGAAACAGATGCGCAAAACGGGAAAAATGGCCGAGATTTTCCATCTCGAACCGTTTCTATCCGCCAAGACCGACTCGCTCTCGCTCGGTTACAAACAACGGTTGGCCCTCGCCTGCGCGGTGATGCACGAGCCGGACATCCTGTTTCTCGACGAGCCGACTTCCGGAGTCGATC
Source organism: Akkermansiaceae bacterium (assembly GCA_903906515.1). Taxonomy (GTDB): domain Bacteria; phylum Verrucomicrobiota; class Verrucomicrobiia; order Verrucomicrobiales; family Akkermansiaceae; genus Luteolibacter. The sequence goes on along the minus strand of CAIVKO010000121.1, from coordinate 11,909 downwards.
CGGTGACGCGCCGCGAGTTCTGGACCCATATCAATGGTCTTGTCGAACGCGGCGTCACGGTGATGGTCACCACTCATTTCATGGACGAGGCGGAATACTGTGATCGCATCGGTCTGGTTTTCCACGGCAAACTCATCGCCAACGGCACGCCGGACGAACTCAAGGCCATGGCGGCCACCCCGGAGAACGAAGACCCCTCGATGGAGGATGCTTTCATCTCGCTGATTTCGTGAAATCTTCGCCTTCTGGTGAAAATTCACGTTGATTCGCGGGCCGTTTACCCGTGACTATCCCGCCGCCATGCTTGATATCCGCGTCATCCGAGAAAATCCCGCCGCCGTCCAAGACCGCACCAGATTGCGGGGTGGAGAACACTGGAAACTCGTTGATGAGGTGCTCGCCTGCGACGAAATCCGCCGCAAGGCCGAAACGGACAAGCAACAACTTCAAAGCTCCCGCAAAACCATTTCCAAGGAAATCGGCATGCTCAAGGCCAAGGGCGAGGACACTTCACCCATCGAGGTCCAGGTTCGCGCCATCAACGAACAAATCACCGCTCTTGACGTGCAGGCGGAGGCCGCCTCTGCCAAACAGACCGACCTGCTGCTCAATATCCCGAACCTCACCCACGAAGCCTGCCCGGTCGGGTCCGATGAAACATCGAATCCCGTCGTCCGCGAGTGGGGGAGCAAACCTGATATCGCCGCACCCAAAGACCACGTCGAGCTTGCCCAGCAACACGCGTTGATCGACTGGGATGACGGCATCCGTGTCGCCGGATCCGGATTCGTCGTCTATCGCGGCAAGGGTGCGCGTCTTGAACGTGCGCTGATCAATTTTCTATTGGATACCCAGACGGCCAATGGTTACGAGGAGGTCAATGTTCCGCACCTCGTGAAACGCGAGTGCATGGAAGGCACCGGCCAGCTCCCTAAATTCGAGGATGACATGTATGGCACCGACGCCGATGAGAATGGCGTCAACAGTCTGTTCCTTGCTCCCACCGCCGAGGTGCCGGTCACCAATCTCTATCGCGATACCCTTCTGGCGGAAGCCGATCTGCCCATCAAAATGGTCGCCTACACCCCTTGTTTCCGTCGTGAGGCCGGTTCCGCAGGTCGCGACAACAAGGGCATCATCCGCATGCATCAGTTCGACAAAGTTGAGCTCGTCCAGATCGTCCATCCGGATCATGGCTTCGAGGTGCTCGAGCAACTCACCGGTCATGCGGAATCCATCTTGCAAAAACTCGGCCTGCATTACCGGACGATCGAGCTTTGCACCGGCGACATCGGGTTTTCATCCGCCAAGACCTATGACATCGAAGTCTGGGCACCCGGCCACGGCAAGTATCTCGAAGTTTCTAGCTGCTCGTGTTTTACCGACTATCAGGCGCGCCGCATGAAGCTCCGCTTCAAGGATTCCGATGGAAAAAACCGCTTCCCTCACACCCTCAACGGCTCCGGCACCGCTCTGCCACGGCTTTATGTCGCGTTGTTAGAACAGTGCCAGCAGCCCGACGGTTCCATCCGCATCCCCACCGCCCTCGTGCCGTATTTCGGCGCGGAGGTGCTCGGATCTTAAAAAGGAAAATGAAAAAAGTGGTGTCGGCTAAATTTACCACTGATTACGCTGAGCACCACTGAGGACACTGAGATTCAGAAAAATCAGTTCTCTCAGTGGTGCTCAGTGTCTCAGTATTTCAGTGGTTTCTTTCCCCGAATTGAGGGATGCAACTTCGGAATCCGGTCAAAATCTCTTAAGCCAGCGCACCTCTACCCACCAGAGCCATGCAAGTGCTATGAAATACCCTGCGAATTCCGCGACCTTACTCCAGTATTGGATCGGTGCGCCATCGCCATGGCAACCGCAGGAGATGTTGAGTTGGTGAAACCACGCCCAGCCGATGCACACGGCGAACACACAGACTAGACCGAAAATTGTTAGAATCGCACCTTTGCGGAAAATGCCGATCGCCAGGCAAAGTCCGGCGACCACCTCGAACCACGGCACGGTGTAGGCGGCGATGGCATCCAGCGGCGGCGCGACGATCTTGTAGTTGGAAATATCATAAGTGAAGCGGTCCAACCCGGAGACGAAGATTTTTTCCGCACCGCTGTAAACAAACCAAAGCCCGAGTGCGATGCGGATGACGGGCGCGCTTACCTGCATGTGGGTTTTTGGCGTCATCAGAGAAAATGATTCAGCGACGGTCACAGACCGCGCTTACACGGCCATGAACCGGCGTTGGGCTTCGGCTTCGGCGTTGTGGGTCTTGCTTTCGTTCTCCGGTTTGGTTTCGGCTAACAATTCGTCGCGGAACTTGGCGATGATCGCCTCCACCGGCCATGACGAAGCCTCGCCGAAGGCGCAGACGGTCTTGCCGTCGATCTGATAGGCCACGCTTTCGAGGGTCTCGATATCCTTCGGACTGGCATCGCCGGAAACGATGCGGTCCGAGATTTTTTTCATCCAGGTGGAGCCCTCGCGGCATGGTGTGCACTGGCCGCACGATTCGTGGGCGTAGAAGGCATTCAGGTTGTTGAGCACCCACGACATTTTGCGGGAGTCATCGATGACGATCACGCCGCCGGAACCGGCCATGGATCCGCAGGCGGCCATGGTGTCGAAATCCAGCGGAATATCCAGGAATGCCAACTCGCGCTCGCTGCCGTCGGGGTTCTTGATTTTGAACACCTCGTCACAACGCAGGATCTTGGATGACGATCCGCCGGGGATCACGGCCTTGAATGCGCGTCCGTCCTTGGGGCCGCCGCAGACGTCGTAGAGCAACTCGCGCATGGTGAGCTTGCCGACCTCGATTTCGAAATAGCCGGGATTTTTCACATCGCCCGAGACGCCGACGATGCGAGTGCCGGTGTTGCGGGGCACGCCGAGTTTGGCATACTCATCGCCGCCCATGTGGATGATGTGTTTGACGTGGCAGAGCGACTCGACGTTGTTGACGATCGTTGGGCACATGTAGAGGCCGAGCGCCGCCGGAAAATACGGTGGCTTGATGCGTGGATACGGGCGTTTTCCTTCGAGCGATTCGATCAGGCCGGTTTCTTCGCCGCAGATGTAGGCACCGGCGCCGCGGTGCACATAAATATCCACATCGAACCCGGAGCCGAGTACGTTTGTGCCGACGAAGTTGTGGGCGCGGGCTTCTTCGATGGCTTTTTCGACCAGCAAGGCCGCTTGGGGGAATTCTTCGCGCAGATAGATGTAGGCCACGTGAGCGCCCACCGCGAAGGCGGAGATGACCATACCCTCGATGAGTTGGTGGGGATCCTGATGAAGAATGTAGCGGTCCTTGAAAGTGCCGGGTTCGGATTCATCGCCGTTGCAGATCAGATAGACCGGCTTGGTGTTGTTGGGTGGAATGAAGGTCCATTTCATCCCGGTCGGGAATCCCGCGCCGCCACGCCCACGCAGGCCGGATTTTTTCACCTCCTCGGTGATTTCCTTCGGCTGCATGGTGAGGGCTTTTTTCAAATCCTCATACCCGCCATCGCCCAGATAACACCCGATCGACGGGTCCCAGTCTTGCCGGTCCACATTCTTGAAAGTGAGTCGGTATTCGCGGGGATGTGGGGGCTTGGTGTATGTGATCATGCGGCAATCTCCGCAGCAGTATTGACAGGCAAAGCCAGCCCGCAAAACCAAAATTTTGCCGAAAATCGGAAATTCGCCCGATTCAAGCCGCTTGTGACTCGCTTGTAGCGTCGCTCTATGAGCGTCGATGCCGACGGGATGTGCGAAGCTCTTCTTGGATGCTCCGCCCTCGGAGAGTAATCAGCGACGGTCGCAGACCGCCGCTACAGGTGCGGATTGTTCAATGCAGCAGCGGTTTCAGGCCGATCCACTCGCAGCCTAGGGTGATGATCCACGGCAGGCTGAGTAGGCTCAGCGCGGTGGTGAATACCACGATTTGCACGGCGATGGCGGGTCGACCGCCGTAGAGGCGCGCCAACATGATGGGCGTCATTGCGGCAGGCATCGCCGCCTGGACCACAAGAACCTCGCGCAATTCCCTGGCGATCGGTAGGTATTTGGCCGCCGTCAGAAAGGCGAGGGGAGCCAACACGAGTCGAACGACCGACGAACCCATGATGATTTTAAACGTCGGCTTTTCCGCCATGACCAGATCCATGATCGTGCAGCCGGTGATGAATATCGCGAGGGGGAATGCCCCCACTCCGATCATCGACATCGCCTTGCGTGCCGGGCCTGTGACGTGCGCGTCCCACCCGAGCGAGACGAGCAGAAGCCCGCATGCCACCGCGATGACCGGGCCGTTGACGATTTTGCGCCAGCGGATCCCGCGTTCGCCGCTCATGATCATCACTCCCACCGACCACAGCGCCAGTTCGACGCCGATATTGTGCACAAAAAGCAGGGCCAAGGTGCCCGTGCTCCAGAGGATTTCCACCACAGGCGCGGCGGTAAAACCAAAATTTTGGCTGCCGGATGCCAGTGCGAACGTGCGCATGCCAGTCCCTCGTTCGAGCCCGATGATGCGCCCTATCACCGCCCCGATGGCGATCCCCACCAGAATCATGCCGAAGCCCACTCCAATCGAACTGACCACCACTGTGCCGCTTTTGAGCACGGCGCTGCCGAGGATTTTATCGAGCATGTAACAGGGCAGCATGATCGTATAAACCACCCGCATCACCCCCTCATCGTGTTCCCTGCGCATGACACCCGTCCAACGCATGACCGCTCCCGCCACGATCAGCAGATAGACCGGCAGCACGGATTGTACGACATCCCAAGGAGAAATCACGGGGCGAGAATCCGGGGGCGAAGCTCATCGGGCAAGCGCATAATCCTTGAAATTTACACGGATTCTTGACGCCACCACCGGATCCGGGAAATGTTCGCCACACAATGTCCGATACCACACGCCCGTTTTCCAGCCCGATGCTTGATGGCCCCGACCGCGCACCCAGCCGCGCCATGCTTTATGCTGTCGGTTTCAATAAGGAGGATTTTTCGAAGCCGCACATCGGCATCGCCTCGACCTGGAGCGAGGTGACGCCATGCAATGTCCACATCGACAAGCTCGCCCTTGAGTCGCGCAATGGCGTAGACGCCGCCGGTGGCAAAGGCGTCATTTTCAACACCATCACCATTTCCGACGGCATTTCGATGGGCACCGAGGGCATGAAATATTCGCTCGTCTCTCGCGAGGTCATCGCGGACTCGATCGAAACCGTGGTCGGATGCGAGGGCATGGACGGGTTTGTCGCCATCGGCGGCTGCGACAAGAACATGCCGGGTTGCCTGATGGCGATGGCTCGTATGAACCGCCCGGCGGTTTTTGTTTATGGCGGCACCATCCTTCCCGGCTGCGCCACGATCAAGGGCGAGGAAAAGGACCTCGATATCGTCTCGGTTTTCGAGGCCGTGGGCAAACACGCCAATGGCGAATACTCGGACGCCGAACTGGAAACCGTGGAGTCATGCGCCATCCCCGGTGCCGGTGCTTGTGGCGGCATGTACACCGCCAACACCATGGCCAGCGCGATCGAGGCGCTCGGTATGTCACTCCCTAACAGCTCTGCGCAGGCCGCTATCTCGGACGACAAGATGCGTGATTGTTTCGATGCCGGAGCCGCGGTGCTCAACCTGATCCAACTCGGCATCAAGCCGCGCGACATCCTCACCAAGGAGGCATTTGAAAATGCCATCACCGTGCTCATCGCGCTCGGTGGATCCACCAACGCCGCGCTGCACATTCCCGCGATGGCATGGTCGGCTGGCGTCGATATCACGCTCGATGACTTCGAACGTATCGGTAGGCGTGTGCCGGTTCTAGCCGATTTGAAACCTTCCGGGAAATACGTCATGGCGGATTTGGTGAAAATCGGTGGCACGGTGCCACTGATGAAGATGCTGCTCGATGCCGGCCTCTTGCACGGAGAATGCATGACGGTCACCGGGCGCACGATGCGCGAAAACCTCGAGAAACTCGCCAAACCCTATCCTGCAGGCCAACAGATCATCCGCCCCGTCTCCGATCCCATCAAGAAAGACAGCCACTTGCGCATCCTCTACGGGAACCTTGCGGAAGGCGGTGCGGTTGCGAAAATTTCCGGCAAGGAAGGCATGACTTTCACCGGCAAGGCCCGCGTGTTCGACTCCGAGGATCAGGGTATGAAGGCCATCCTCGCCAAGGAAATCCAAAAAGGCGACGTCATCGTGATCCGCATGGAGGGGCCGAAGGGCGGCCCTGGTATGCGTGAAATGTTAGGGCCTACCAGCGCCATCATGGGTCTCGGTCTCGGTAAGGACGTGGCACTCATCACCGACGGACGGTTCTCCGGCGGCAGTCATGGTTTCGTGGTCGGTCACATCACTCCGGAAGCATTCACCGGCGGTGCCATTGGCATTCTCCGGGATGGCGACGAAATTACCATCGATGCCGTGAACAACCGCATCGACGTCGCTCTAACACAAGATGAGATCGCCGCACGCAAGGCCGCCTGGGTGCAACCCGCGCCGCGCTACACCCGAGGCGTGCTCGCCAAATACGCCAAACTCGTTTCCACCGCCAGCGAGGGCGCGGTGACTGATAAATATCTTTGAGCGGTAGGCAGGGATCGCCTCTCCGAGCGGTCCGTGTGCATGGAAAGAGAATAGAACAGCCGAGCCGACTCATTCATTCACATTTCTTTCGCACGGACCGCTCGGAGAGACGGCCTCTGCCTTTGCTATCCAACCCATCATCCCCGCCTCCATGAGCCGCATCGACACCCACCAACACCTGATCTATCCGGAACGCTTCATGTATGCCTGGGCGGCCGATACTCCGGCGCTGGCGGGACGTGCCTTCACCGTGGAAGACTATCAGAAGGCGGCGGAAGGGTGCGGCATCACCGGCAGCTTGTTCATGGAGGTGGACGTGAAGCCAGAGCATGCTTCGACCGAGGCGGCGTTCATCTGCAAACTCGCAGAAGATCCGGCCAACCGGATTCTTGGGGTGATCGCCTCGGGTAGGCCCGAAAACCCGAGATTTGCCGAGCACCTGGAGACCCTACTCCACCCGCGTCTCGTCGGGCTGCGCCGGATTCTCCACACCCAACCGGACGAGCTTTCCCGCAGCACCACCTTCCGTGAAAATGTCGGTAGCCTCGGTGGCCTGGGCCTGACTTTCGATATCTGTGCGCTGGCCAGACAACTTCCTATCGTCACGGAACTCATCGACGCTTGCCCGGACACCCAATTCATCCTCGACCACTGCGGCGGTCCTGACGTTGCCGCCGGACAACTCGACCCCTGGTGCCCGGATCTGCGGGAACTTTCGTTGCGACCGAATGTCGTCTGTAAAATTTCCGGAATCATCGCCAATGCCGATCCTGCGAACGCGACCACAGCCGCCCTGCGACCGTTTATCGAGCACACCATCGAGTGTTTTGGTTGGGATCGTCTGGTATTCGGCGGCGATTGGCCGGTCTGCAATCTCACGGCCAGCCTCCGGGCATGGAACGAAATCCTTGATGAAATCCTGGCTTCCGTCGATCCGACCGACCGCGCAAAGCTCGACCACCTCAATGCCCGCCGCGTTTATCGGTTGACCGCACTCTGAGACAAGGAGCAGCGGCGAAATGTGTTCGCCGCTCGTGCGAACGCGCATACATCAAATCAACCAGTGAAAGTCTGAGCCATCCTGAGACGAGCAACAGGAGAGCCGCCCGAGGTGGACCTGCGGTCCCAAACGAGAGTAAATCCGATTCGGTTTGCAACAACGGCGAGCCTACGAGCGACCAGCGAAGTCTGCCGCATGAGCGGTAACTTGATCTTTGTTCCGCACACAGGAACTCCACCAGGGCAATCAAGCTAGGGATTTTCACAACCGCGAATGAACGCGAATGAAGAGTCCTCTCAGGATAAAATCCATCATTCGAAGAATCCAGTGGTTCAAATTTGTGTCAATTGGCGTCCATTCGCGGTTTAAAACCCATTGAATCGCTAAGCTTCCTCCCTAGCTTGATCGCCGTGGGAACTCCACCGGAAAAGTGTCTTTCCCTTCCCGATTCCGTTCGCTAGAGTCTTCCGGCGATGACCCCACCACCCCGGCGCACCAGCGGCTCGACCGCGATGGACGACTACCTTGAGCAGATCCTGCATCTGATCCAGGCCAAGGGCTACGCCCGCGCGGTGGATATCTCGAAAAATCTCGGTATTTCCCAGGCCAGCGTGACCAACATGCTCCAGCGGCTCGATGCCGAGGGGTTGGTGAAACACGAGAAATACCGCGGCACCATCCTCACTGAGGACGGTCGCCGGATTGCCGGTGCCATCATCGAGCGCCACGAAACGCTCACCCGCTTTCTGCGCCTGTTCGGTCTCGATGAGGATACGATTTACCACGATGTCGAGGGTATGGAGCATCATGTTTCCCGCCCGACCCTCGATGTCATCCGTGCCGTGGCGGACGCATTGGAGGCGAATCCGGCGCTGCTTGAAAGTGTCAGGAAAAAATGCCGGTGATGCACCTGTAGCGGCGTGTCTATGACCGCCGCTAATTACCCTCGATGGCGGGGTGTTTACGTAAAGACAAAGAAGAGCTTCGCGCATTTCATAGGCATCGACGCTCACAGAGCGACGCTACAAGCTATCTCCCCCGCAGCAGGTTCCGGCTGCTCCACATGTAATTCCAGCCAGAGAGCAACGTCAGCCCAAGCGCCAACCACAGCGACCCGCAGACGAGCCAGCCTTCGGGTCGTGATAGATACTGGATCAGCGTGACGAACCCGTTGTCCGCTTTCAGAGGGCCGAAGGCAAACCACACCAAACAGGTGATGCAAAACGTGAGCTGCAATCCGGTTTTCCATTTCCCGAGACCGTCGGCGGCAATGACATGTCCGGCTTCCACCGCGATCTGGCGGAGCCCGGTGACAAGAAACTCCCGAGCTAAAATCAACACCGTGACCCACACCGGGCAGAGATTCTCGGTGCTCAGATAGACATACGCGGAACAAACCAGCACCTTGTCCGCCACCGGATCAAGCAGTTTGCCCAAGGGAGTCACGAGGCCCAACTTGCGTGCCAAGTAGCCATCCAGAAAATCGCTGATGGCCGCGATCACGAAGGAGATCAGCGCGATCCAGTGCCCGGTGGCGCTGCAGAATGCGGTGCCGGCAACGAACACAGCCGTCAAAACCAGACGTGACAGAGTGATGGCATTGGGAAGGTTCACGCCCGCAGTGTGCAAATATCACCACCAAAGGCAACAAGGGGTTGCAGCAATCATGAATTCGTTTTAGAAACACCCCGCCTGATCAGGCATACTTTTATGAAAAACAGCGACTTCGGACTCATTGGTCTGGCCGTGATGGGCCAGAATCTTGTTCTCAATGTGGAATCCCGCGGCTTTAAGGTCTCGGTTTACAATCGCACTACCTCGGTGACCGACGAATTCGTCGCCGCCCATCCCGACAAGAAACTCGTTGGCTCGAAGTCGCTCGAAGAATTCGTGCAATCCCTCGCCTCCCCGCGCAAGGTGATGATCATGGTCAAGGCCGGCGGACCAGTGGATGCCGTGATCGAGCAACTCATCCCGCTGCTCGACAAGGGCGACATCATCATCGATGGCGGCAACTCGCTCTACACTGATACCGAGCGCCGTGACAAATGGCTGGGCGATCTCGGTTTCCGCTTCATCGGTGCCGGCGTTTCCGGCGGTGAGGAAGGTGCCCGCAAAGGCCCTGCCATCATGCCCGGCGGCCCGGCCTCCACCTGGGACGTGATGAAGCCGATCTTCGAATCCATCGCCGCCAAGGTCGATGGCGAACCCTGCGTCGTCCACATCGGACCCGGCGGTGCCGGCCACTATGTGAAGATGATCCATAATGGCATCGAATATGGCGACATGCAGCTCATCTGCGAGGCTTATAACATCTTCAAAGCCGCCGGTTTCACCGCCAAGGAACTCGGCAAGGTTTTCAGCGAGTGGTATGAAGGTGATCTCGAAAGCTACCTCATCCAGATCACCGCGGAGATCTTCAAACAGAAGGACCCGGAAACCAAGAATGCGCTCGTCGATATGATCCTCGACACCGCCGGCCAAAAAGGCACCGGCAAGTGGACGATCATGAACGCGGTGGAAAACACCGTGGTTATCTCCACCATCAACGCTGCCGTGGAAGCACGCATCCTTTCCTCGATGAAAGACAAACGCGTCGCCGCCAGCAAGATCCTCGAAGGACCGAAGCCGGAAATCGATGAGAAGAAGAAAAAACTCGTCAAGAAAGTCCACGACGCGCTCTACGCCTCGAAAATCATCTCCTACGCCCAAGGGCTCGACCTCATCACCACGATGAGCGCGGAAAAAGGATGGAACCTCGATCTATCAAAAATCGCCGCCATCTGGCGCGGTGGTTGCATCATCCGCGCCCGTTTCCTCAACGATATCACCGAGGCCTATCGGAAGGACCCGCAACTCAGCAACCTAATGCTCGCGCCGTTCTTCACCAAGCTGCTCAACGAGTTCCAGGAAAACTGGCGCGAGGTGGTTTCCATCGCCACACTGGCAGGTATCCCGGTGCCCGCCTTCAGCGCGTCGCTTGGTTACTATGATAGTTATCGTAGCGAGTTCCTGCCCGCCAACCTGCTCCAGGCCCAGCGCGATTTCTTCGGTGCCCACACCTACGAGCGCACCGATAAACCGCGCGGCGAGATGTTCCACACCGACTGGCCGGAAGTCATCGGCTGAGGTGAAGACCCGGCGCGAACAGTAAACCAAGGCAGGGACCGTTCTCCGAGCGGTCCGCAAGGCAGGGACCGTTCTCCGAGCGGTCCGCAAGGCAGGGACCGTTCTCCGAGCGGTCCGCGTGCATGAGGTGAGAATGATAGGGCGAATGCCATGGCTCGCGAGATCTTTTCATTCGTCGAGCATTTTCTCCCCATGCTCTGGACCGCCCGGAGGTCGGGTCCCTGCCTATGTGCGGATGCATTCGCTCCTCATGCGCAGGACCGCCCGGAGGTCGGATCCCTGCCTTTCCGGATCTTTGCCTTTCATTCCGGTTCATTCTCCACGCTGCTTGAATTTCGGCCCCGATCATGAGCCCAGCCTATACCACTTGGGAGCCAGACGTGTGGCCATTGGTCGAAGGTTTCAACGAGGCCGGCACGACACGGATTTTCGCGGATGTAGAACCAGGTGGATTGATGATCCACATCGGACCGGATTCGGTGGTCGAAGTAATCACGTTGCCAAGAAATCCCGAACTGGGTCGCGACATAACGTTTCCAGTCACTCAGCACGCGATTCATCCCATGGGCTTTTTCCCAAGAAAACGAGATCAGGGCGTGAAGGTGGTCTGGCATAAGTAGGATCATTTCGGGAAACCACGCCCTGTGATCGTGAAGGAAAGTGATAGAATCGAACAATCTGGCAGGGGTGTCACCAGAGGTGAGGTGGTTCATCCCCCGAGGTTTGCAATTGATGGTAATGAAGAAGACCGCGTCCGTTGAAATCCATTCGGGGGGAATGTGGGAAACGCCTCTTGTGTGGCGGTGGCAATGTTCATCTGGAAGCACGGAGAACGATCTATCAAATACAAAAGAGGCGTCAATATGGAAGGCTAACTTTGCCGAAGTATTAGCGGCGGCGGAGCAGTGCGAGAAGACCAAGGCATTCCGAGCGGTCAGCAAGGCAGGGATCCGACCTCCGGGCGGTCCTGAGCATGGAGCGTGAATGAAGGGAGAATGCATAGTTCGGCAGATCTTTTCATTCGCCAAACATTCGCCTCCCATGCGCAGGACCGCCCGGAGGGCGGGTCCCTGCCTATCGCTCGTGGATCACACTCTGAATGGCAGGGACCGTCTCTCCGAGCGGTCCAGTGCATGGAGCGTGAATGAAGGGAGAATGCGTGGTTCGGTAGATCTTTTCATTC
>CAIVKO010000120.1 GCA_903906515.1 Akkermansiaceae bacterium | reverse complement strand
TCGCGTCGAACTTGTCGCACTCCAAGCCTATCGCAGTGGATGGTGCGGGACGGCTGCTCGCGCCCGTGACCCGCCGTCCCATGCGGACAATTGTCCAATCCCCCGCCGGGACCTTCCAGTTGAGGGTTCCGTCGGGCTTGAGCTGCTTCGTTAGATCCACGATCTCGTTCGGCTGGATGACGCCCGATAGCCCTGGTTCCTCGTACTGTGCCGGTGCCGGCAAATGGGGCTTGACCTCTTTTCTGATAGAATATGGATCCCTACGGAAAAGCGCTTTCTCGTCGATGTCGGCAATGAGCGGTTTGCGGCTGGGGAAGGCCCAGAGCGCCACATCCTCGTAATACGGGCTGGCCATCGTGTGCCACTCGGTCGAGCGTTGCTTTGGCATGGGCAGAACCGCCGCATAGTTCTGTGGCCCTTTGAGTTCGACCGAACTGAAAACCAGGTGCTGCATGGCTTGCTCTGGCTTGACCCAGGGGCCGCCGCTGCCACACCAACCCGGCCCGATGCCGAGGGTGATGTCGATCCCCAGGCGTTCCGCGTCGCGGACGGCTTGCACGAAAAGCTCCTGCCACTTGGCGCTCATGAACGCCACCGGGCCGCCTGGCGGCTCGCCGATATCCACCTCAAGAAATACCAGGTTGCCGAGGCCGGCCGCCTTCATGGATTCCAGATCGGCGGTCATCTCCTTGCCATTGAGATTGCCGTCCATGAAATACCAATACACTCCCGGTCGGGCGGAGTCCGGCGGATTGATGAAATTGTTTTCCATTTCACCCGCAGCCAATAGACCGATACCGAGCGAACATGGAACCAGCGCCATGATTGTTTTCTTTAACATATTAGTATAGGTTGGGATAGCGTTTTTTGATCAGCGACTGCTCTTCTTCGGTGAGATCCTTCAATGGAACCGGGGCATCTTCAGGGCGACGGTTTTTCTGGTTGATGCGGTTGATCAGACTCCAGTTCCGTGACGGGTTGCCAGCCGATGGGTCGGCGGGTTCGCGGGCGGGCAGATCATATCGCGTGAAGTCGATGACCTTGCCGGGATCATCTTTCTGCCAGTCGCGCAGAAGTGCCAACCGGAAATCGGTATTCATGAACCAGCGGATCTCCAAATTCGGCTCCGAACCTCCGATGCCGGTGCCGCGCTGCACAAACCGGTAATCCAGTCCGGTGTTATCCGGATGCTCGCGCCGCCAGGCCTCGCCGAATTCGCCTTGGGTGACGAGCTTGGCGTCGGGCCAGCGTTGCCGCACGTTCTGGAGCCACTGGGTGAGGCAGGGCAAAACTGCTGGTGGCAGGCCTTTGACCAAGCTGATCTCCCAACAATTGGCCACCCATCCGAAGCCGTTGCGGGTGAAGCCGTCGTCAAAGTGATTCGCCGTGACCGCCATCACTTCGGCCATGCCCTTTTCCACGCCGAGATTGCGATATGATTCGATCGGCCCCACCCCGAGGCGGCGGTTTGGTTTGTAGCCGTCTCCAACCATGTCGCGTACCTTCAGCAGCGCCTCTTTGATGTCAAGGTTGACTTGTGCCCTGGAGCTATACATGGGCGCAAAAAAGCCACCCGGGATCAAGGTGATCTCATCGCCATAGGTTTTGTGATAGCCGACGACCTGCTTGCGGATGGCGTCATAATTCGGTCGTTGATCCTGCAAGGCAAGCCATGAAAAGGCCCAAGTCACCTTGGCGCCTGGGAAACCCTTTGATACCGCATCGCGAAACGCGGCTACGGTTTCAGGTGTATGGACGGCCGCCTCGTCCGTGCCTTCGTTCATGTTGCGTGCCGCTTCGATCTGATTCACCCGGATCACCGTATTCAACGTTAGAAAACGCCCGCCCTTCACGGTCAGCCGGCTCTCTGAGGACGGTTCGGCGGCGGATGCCGCCAACCCGATGAGGCATAGTGCGGCAACGATGGTGGATAGGAAGGACGTTTTCATAGAGGCTGGTGATTACTTGGTTGGTGGGTCAATTGCCTCGTAGCGCTGGCCGGCTTGGCCACCGGCGAAATCTGAAACCCTGCAAAGTTAAAACAAGAGAAACCAAGCGACGCCAGAGCCGACCGGGGCGGCGGTCCGGCGGGATCATGGCGGAAATTGGGGGTTGTCATCAGAATCCTGGGAAAGCTCCTCAAACGAGAGGAGATATTTTCCGTTTCACCCTGTCCAGAAGAATTCTTGAAAAGTTGCACCGCCTCGTCCGAAAAATACCGCGCTCGGTACCGCTCCAGGCGCGAGATCGCCACATCCCGCGACCGTTCCATCTCCTCTAGTCGCGAAACTCTGACCAGATGAAGGTGATGCTCCTGGCACCAACCGGCGGCCTGGTTACAGGTGCCGACATGCTGGAACAGCGATTCCGCGAATTGCCGATGGGGACGCGGCGGTTGACGGGTTGATGGGATCAGGGACTGCGGTTTTCATGGCCGCAAGGTGAAGCGCAGTTTCAGGAATCGCATCTTGTTAGTCTCGATGGGCAGGGTGTCGCGAACGCGAAACAGGTTGGGGGTGTTTTCTTCGATCACGGTAGTGCTGGTGCTCCATGCGCCGGGGTCGTTCAGGGTGGCGGCGCTCAGTCCCTCGATGAGCACATGGGTTGCCAACGGGTTGCGGGGAACGCTGAGTTGCAGAAAGGCATTCGCGCCCACGGTAACCCGGCTAGGCTGAAAGGGGCTGGCCGCAGGCACCAGCGGATTGAGCCCAAGTGCGTATTTGCACAGGTTGGGAATGCCGTCCGCCACGGGATTGCCGGTTGGCGTCTGATCCGCTCCCGGTGCGAAGTTGAACCCGCGGAGCCATACAACATAGGGGGAGTCGGCGATGGTTACCGTGCCGTTTGAAGGCGAACCGACCGTGTAATCGGTGCCGGGCGCAACCGTGACGATGACGGTCGTGCCGCCCGCGGCCTGCACGCCACCAAGCGGCGTGACCGTAATCGTCTTGCTGGTCTCGCCCGGCGCAAACGTCACGGAATTGCCGATCACTGAATAGTCAGTGCCAATGATCGCGCTCCCGCCGAGCGACAGATGCGCCGTCGTTGTTCCGGTGGTCGTGCCGCTGCGCGTGACCGTAAACGTGCCGGTATCCGATCCCGCGTCCGTGCTGGTGCCCGGCCTGGTGGCGCTGGCATCGGCAGCCACGACGGAGATTGTTGGCGCTTCGGCAAGCGCCGTGACCCGCACATTGTCGATAAACACGGTATTGTCTCCGCCGTTCAGGTTGGTCCCGACAAACGTCAGAAGATGGCTTCCCGATGAAGCCGAAAAGGTGGCGGAGAAGTCGCTGTAGCTCGTCGCCGATTGCGGCGGTGCGAAGCTTCCAATGACGCTCCCGTTGATGGTGGTGTCCCATGTCTGTCCGGTATAACCAAAGCGCTGCGCGGCGGAAAAGGTTACCCGATAACTGGCACCGGGGTTAAAGCCGAAGAGCATTTGTGAAACCGATCCGCCTCTGCCTTGAATAAATGCGACTTGTGTGCCTTCGGGTGCCGATCTGCTTGGAACCGGGATTTGCCGCCAGACCGGTCGGAGGCGGTGGCAGAGTGGCGACTTGGGATCTCAAGGTATAGACGGAATCCCGAATCGTTGCAAGGGATCCGACAATCAAGTAAAACCGGTAGGAGAGGATGGTATTATAATCCAATGAATACTTGGCGATGGGTGCTACATACATCGTTGACGCATCAGTCGGGCTCGTGGTGATTGCCGAGCCGGATTTTCCCGCCAAAAAAGAGGTGGCGATTGGAGTATAGACCCCGGCTCCGGAATTGGTGGAATCCACACAGGCGGTCCATGGTTCCGTAGGCGTATAACGAGACCAGGGAAAGGTGCCGCTTGAGGGAGAATTCGGAATGGTGGCCAAGGTGCCCCCTGTCCAGGGAGATCCGCCCGTGTAGGCCTTGATGGTGTTCATCGCGGACACAAAATACACTGCGGGCAGTTCCTGATCGTGCAGAACCGGGCCTCCCCACGCATCATTATGATCGCGAAAACAGGAAAGCCGACAATCCACCGCGACCACATTGTTCAGGGTTGGATGGAGTGCTATCCATTGTTCCATATAGGACTGCGAAGCCTGGTTGTTACGATCCCAAAGCATGGGTTGCGTCTTGACGTAGATTTGCCCGGAAGTTTTATTCAGGACAAGCACTGGGGAGACATTGCCGGCGTAGTCACCGACCATAATCGGGTTCCATGACCAGGGCGTCCACGAATTCGATTGATTGGCAGCCGTAATGCTCTTTCCGGCGTAGTAAGACTGTTGGATTTCCCGACCTTTATCATGAACGTTTACGAGGTTTGCGCCGATGCTGCCGGAAAGCCACACAATGGCGCCGCCGTAAGTACCGCTGTTGACGCCCACCTTGACCGTGGAGTTGTCGAGAAATGCATCCAGTGATTGCGCTTGGGCGTTACGGTCCAAAGCAATCCAAAGAAAGAACAGAACCAAAATTTGAAGTTTTTGAAGTTGGGTTTTCATGGTCTTGGGAGCGTCGGGTTTCTTGGCTTCCGGGATAGGGCCGCCCGCCCGCAGGCCGGACGACGCCTCCCCTGATCAACGCATCCGGTTCCTCGGGATGGTGGTTTCATTGGATGCCGGTGTGATTGATTCGTGACGACGCCATTTTTGGTATCAGCCAAGGCTCGCTCATCACCAGTGACCAGTCAAGCGGTGAACTCATGACCCAACGACCGTCCTGCGGCGGACGCGGGGTGATCGGGAAGAATTCACGGGGCGAGACGCCCCGTAGACGGCCTGGCGCAAGATGCGCCAGCCACGACGCCCACTTCACTGGAACAACTCTCGCGCGGCGTAGGCCATGCCGATGGCCGCGGCGGCGTCGCCGCCGAGCGCCCATTCGAAGCGGGTGGTTTGCTTGGTCGGGTCCAGCGGACTGTAGCGGTAAACCGGCCAGGCGCGGTCGGCGAATCCTTCCTCGATCCACGCCATGTATTGGTCGCGGAACGACGTTTCCGCCAATCCGCCGCCGATCACCACCAAGCCGGGGTCGAACACCCGCACCAGATCCGCGATGGCGAACCCGAGAATAAAACCCTGTTGTTTGAAAATGCTAACCGCCAGGGCATCGCCCTCCGCCGCGAAGTCACGCAGGCGGAACGCCTTTTCCTCGATGGTGGACTCCCCTTGATTGAGCGGGTGGCCGGCCCACTGGGGTTTGGCGAGTTCGAGTTTAAGCCGCCGCCGCAGGGCCATCAAC
>CAIVKO010000119.1 GCA_903906515.1 Akkermansiaceae bacterium | reverse complement strand
GATGTAGCGTTCTTCACCCGTGGCCATATAGAACCAACCGGCCATCTGGCTAATGAAGCGGTTGAAAACGCGACCTTCAATCAGAGGCATCTCAAAGTTGCGCGCAGTCGTGGGCTTGCCGTCCACGCCGTACTGCTGACACCACCCCCGGACCTTGCCTTTGCCCCATTGGGAATCAAACAGCCACTGTCCCAGTTGGGGGAACTTGGCCAGATATTTCTGATCTTTGGTCAGACGGTAGGCGCAGAGAAGAATGCGCATCGAAGCACTGGTGGCACCGTCATTGTAAGAGTAGCCCTCCAACGTTCCCGATGTTGACGTGACCGTCTTTCCGGTTCGCTTGTAACCCTGTGTCCAATAATCAGGCCATGTACCATTGTCATTCTGGACCAACAGGAGATAATCCGCCGCCCGGATCGCAGCCGCGCGATACTTCTCGTCAGACGTTTGCTTGTAAGCGGCCAACATCAGGTAGAACGGCCCCATCTGAAAATAATCCTGGAAGCGACACATCTCGCCCTTGTCCTTTTCCTGATAATTTCTTTGATTGATGATTTCCCACCGCTCTCCTTCGCTTCCGCGAACAGGTGCAACCAGATATTTGCATCCCCAGAATCCCTCCTTCTCCTGGATGGTCAGGAAAAAATCAGCTATCTCCAGGGCGGCCTTACGGTACTTGGAGTCGCCTAAGACCAACGTGCCATCGAAGTAGGGAAAAGCTGCTCCGGCGGCCATGCTCCACTGCAAGTTGACATCGAATCGGCCATCGTTCGATCGTTTGAGATAACCCCATTCATTGGGGCCAACGCGAAGAGGAACGAACGGGCCGGTTCGATTGGTGAGTCCAGCATCCAGCCAACTACGAAAGTCTTGCTGGCAGTCGGCTAAAAGCTGCTTGTCCACCTTCGCCAACAGCGAATCCAGTTCTGCCTGTTCTTTCTCGGCGGCTTTCGCTGTTCCAGCAGGAGCACATAACGCCAGCAACACAGCCGCAAGACTCACGAGCCAACAGGAACGGTTTTTGAAGAAGGACGAACAATCGTTTGTTAGCACTGGACGGTTCGGGACGATTTGGTTTTCTTTGGTGTTCATTTTTTATTTTTCCTGAATCCAGACGGTCATCGCGCCCTTGCTCCGGTTCTGCCAGGCGTAGTAAGGAATGGCTGTCACTTTGACAGGATTCCTGCCGTCAGCGAGAGCTTCACCTTCGAGAACAGTGACTCCACTCAAGAGGTCGCTGCGATGCTTGGCCGTCATTTCCGCAGCTCGTGGCAGGATCAAGCGGGGGAGCTTCACGTCCGGTTGATCGGCGGCTTCCAAGCAATAAACCATGGGGCCGCGCATCAAGGTGACCTTGCCGCGGTCAGCCTCGACTTTTTCGTTTGCCAGGATGCGCCGGATCGGCATTGGCAGGTCCAGTTCCACCACATCGCCTCCCTTCCAAGTCCGCTGCAGATGCACATAACCGTCCTCGCCTGGCGCGGCATCGGTCTTCTCGCCGTTGACCGTTAGAACGATCGGAGAAGCCTTCGCATCAGTGGGGCGGTATAAGTCGCTGGGAACGGGCCGAGCGATCGCCCAACCGGGAATTCGCAAATTGAGGGAGAAGTCAGCCGGTTGCGCAGGATCGACCGTCAAGCGGACTTTGCCATCCCAGGGATACTCCGTCTGCTGGGTCAGCTTGAGGGTGGATCCATCGTCCATCTGCAGCTTCGCTGTGCCGGCGGCATACAAGTTGACAAGAACCTGCTTCTTGCTTTGGGCATAAACCAGACCGCCGATCTGCGGAAAGATTCGCGCGAGATTGGTCGGGCAGCATGACAATCCGATCCACGAATCGCGCGGGCCGCCATGTTCGCTGGCCAGCGGATTTTGATAGAAGAAATGGTCGCCGGAGATTGAAACCCCCGAGAGCACCCCGTTATAGAGTGCCAATTCCATCATATCGGCATATTTGGACTGACCTTTGAGCAGGTTCATCCGGTGTTGCCAGAACACATGGGCGATCGCCGCGCAGGACTCGTTATAGGCAGACTCATTGGGTAGGAGATAGGCATCACCAAAACCCTCATCGTCATATTGCCCCGTCCCAAGGCCGCCTGTGATATACATTTTCCGTCCCACCACATCGTTCCAGAGGTGATCCAGAGCGTTCTCGTAACCGGGTGCTTCCGTAAAGCGGAGCATGTCGGCCATGGCCGAATACATGTAACCGGCCCTAACCGAATGGCCGACCGCTTCATGTTGGTCCACCACGGGTTTGTGATCCTGCATCCGTCCATTGCGCAGCCTCAAACGCGCATGCCAGAACTCCCGTTTTTGTTCCGGGGTCAGTTTAACCGCGGATGCTGTCGGAAGAACCTGCGTCTTGGGATCGAACGGCTTTCTTTCGGTGCCATGGGCATATCCGCGCTCATCCAGGAAGAACTTGGCGAGGTCCAGATAACGGCGCTCCCCGGTGCCGCGATACAATTTGATGAGGGCCAGTTCGACCTCCTGGTGCCCGTCCACGTCATACCGCTTGTTAGGACCGAAGATTCCGTCGATGTGATCGGCGAAGCGTTTGGCGGAATCGATCACCTTCGACTCACCGGTCAGATGCTGGTGCTCCACCGCCATCTCGAAGAAGTGGCCGGCATTGTACATCTGGTGCTCCAACCGGAGATCTTCCCAGCGTTTGTCGAGTCCGTTTACAATGAACCAGGTGATGAGAAATCCATCCTTCTGCTGGGCGGCGAGGATGCGATCAATGATACCGTCCACCCGTTTCTTTAGCGCCGGGTCGTCAAATTGCTCCAGCGAATCCATGGCTCCCTCCAGCGTCTTGTATAGATCCGAGTCGAAAGCATGGTGGCCCTTCAGAGGTCCGTCGAACTTACCCGCCGCCTTGTCGAAGTTGGTGACGTGGCCGTCTTTTTCAAGTTCATCGAGCGCGTGCGGAATGGTGACTTCATGCGTGGTCTTGATTCGTGGCCCCCAGAAGCCGCCGCTCAATTCGACCTGCCCCACTTCCTGAAAGCCGCGTACCGGCGGCGGGTTCCGTTGATTC
>CAIVKO010000118.1 GCA_903906515.1 Akkermansiaceae bacterium | reverse complement strand
GCGCCGTAATTCGAGGCGATCGATCGGTAAGCGCTACTCTTGTCTCCGCTCATGGATGCCAGCATTTCAGCGGCTTTCTTGGGATCGGTCTTGGAAACCTCGGAAACCACGGAGGTCATCGCCTGCTCCTTTTCGGTGGTCAGTGTGTTGGCCCAAGCCATCGCCGCCGCAGGATCCTGGCGTGCCCATTCACTGGCGATGATCGAGGAAGCACTCTGCCCGCCCATGCCACCGCGGCCACCACCCATCATGCCCATCATGGCGAATTCACGGGGATTATCCGTCATGTATTTGGCGGCCCCTGCCGGGTCCACGCTCGCCCAACTTTGCAGGATTGTAGGCCTCACTAAATTGCCGGCGAATCCCATGGTATTGGAAAAACTCATCGCGGCCGTCGCATCCACCTCCGCCCAGCGCCCGAAAAGAAGAAAACCCGCCATCATCCGCTCGTTCATGGGCAGGTTTTCCAGCTTGGCTGCCTCATCCGCCAGTTGGCTGGCCGAGAGCCCGCTATAAAAGTCCATCAGTGCCTGAATCCGGGTGCTGTTGCCCGGGAGGCGGGCGATGGACTCGATGCTATCGGGGCGGTTGGCCTTTTTTCCGGAGTGCCCTTGCGGTGAAGACGACGGATCGGGACGGTTCGAAGAACGGGTTTTACGAGTGGTCTCTTCGACGGAGGATTTTTCCTCGCCAGGATTCGTGTTTTTGCCGGTCATGAAACCTGCGGCGGCACCTAAAACCAATGTTGCGGCGGGAAATATCCAGGGATTTTTCATAAGTTGTGCGAGTCTGTTTCTCTACTCGCGTTTAAACCCCCGACTTGCAGATCGGTTGTGCGTATATTCGGGAAAGTTTTATGGAGTGATCATTTCAAGACTTGCATCTCCGGGGAGATCATCAATGGTTCGCCGCGTATGAGCCGTTTAGAAGGAAAAGTTCTTGTCGCACAAGGTGGCGGCCCAACCCCGGTGATCAATCAAAGCGTGGTGGGTGTTGCCCTGGCGGCCAATAAATTCAGCCAGGTCACCTCGATTTATGGAGCTGTCCATGGCGTCAGGGGCATCGTTGAGGAAAACTTCATCGATCTGACCCGCGAAACCACCCACAATCTCGAACAAGTCGCCGGAACCCCGTCGTCCGGCCTGCTATCCACTCGCGATAAACCGGACGAGGAATACTGCGCCCGGATGTTCAAGGTGATGCAGGCCCATGATATCCGTTACTTCTTCTACGTGGGTGGCAATGACTCGTCGGATACCGTCCGCATCGTCAATGAACAGGCGAAACAGGCGAACTACGAACTGCGCGCCATCCATATCCCGAAAACCATCGATAACGACCTGGTCGAAAACGACCACTGCCCGGGATTCGGCTCCGCCGCCAAGTTTGTCGCACAGGCCTTTGCTGGCGTGAATCTCGACAACCGTGCGCTCAAAGGCGTCTATATCGGCGTGGTCATGGGACGCCACGCCGGATTCCTCACCGCAGCTTCGGCGCTGGCTCAAAAATATCCAGACGACGGCCCGCACCTCGTTTATTTGCCGGAACGCGCGTTCGATACCGACCGCTTTCTGGCTGATGTGGACCGCATCCACTCCAAATACGGCGAATGCACCATCGCCGTTTCCGAAGGCATTTCCGACATCGACGGCACTCCGATGATCAGCAAACTCATGGGTGGCATCGAGGAGCGGGATGCCCACGGCAATGTCCAACTTTCCGGCACCGGCGCTCTCGGCGATCTACTCTCACAAACGATCAAAAAAGGCCTCGGCATCAAAAGGGTTCGCTCCGATACCTTCGGCTATTTGCAGCGTTGCTTCATGGGCTGCTACTCGGATCGCGACGCCAAGGAAGCTCGCGAGGTCGGCGAAAAAGCCGTGCACTATGCCATGTTTGATAATGTCGATGGCTCTGTGGTCATCCGCCGTCCGGTACTCGATTACAGCGTGGAATACGACCTCGTCCCTATCTCGCTGGTCGCCGGGAAAACCCGTCACATGTCAGACCATTTCATCAACTACGACGGCAATGGAGTGACTCAGGATTTCCTGAATTATTGCCGACCCTTGCTCGGTTTCAACCTTCCGGAACCTCACAGGTTGCGAGCCCCTCGCGTTCCTAAAATTCTTAATCAATAGTGATAACTTACTTGTTTTGAATTTGTTGAAGTTAAAATTAAACAATGGTTTCAATTGATTGTTTTATGCCGCCAGAGTGGGCGGAGCAGGAGGCGGTGTGGCTATCATGGCCAGTGGCCGATCCCCGTCATTGGGGCGGCGCTAAATCCGACCTCATCGGGTTGAAATTCGCTGAAATAGCCGCTTCAATCAGTTGTTTCGAGCTTGTGAGGATCAATGCTCCCGGCTGCGATCACGAGTCGATTCGAGCCGCCTGCAACCGGGCAAAAGCCGTCCCCGAACGCATTCAGCTTTTCGATCACCCGCACAACGATGTGTGGTGCCGTGATCACGGCCCGATTTTCGTCAAGCACCGCGAGACTGGCGAGGTGGCGGTTACCGACTGGGGTTTCAATGCTTGGGGAGGCAAATTCCCGCCATGGGACTTGGACGATGCCATTCCGGGCCGGATCGCCGCCACCCTTGGCAAACAGGTTTTTAAAGGCGGCATGATTTTGGAAGGCGGGGCGATCGAGGTCAACGGTGCCGGACACCTCCTCACCACCGAGGCTGTGCTGCTCAATCCCAACCGGAACCCCCACCTTTCCCGGCCGGAAATCGAACAACTCCTCCGCGACAGTCTCGGGGTGCGCGAAATCCTCTGGCTCAAACAAGGTATCGAGGGCGATGACACGGATGGGCACATCGATGATCTGGCGCGTTTCATCGACCCGCAAACCATCCTGGCCTGCGTGGCTCCGACCGCTGATTCGGCTGACCGACGGGTGCTTGAGGACAATTTGTCGAGGTTACGGAACTTCCATGGTCTCGGTGGTCGGCCGTTTGAGGTGTTGGAAATCCCGTTGCCGGAAGCCTGCGAGGTCCCGGGTTGGCGGCTTCCTGTCCTTCCGGCGTCTTACGTGAATTTCCTCATCGTCAATGGCGGCGTCCTGGTTCCCACCTTCCGCCAGAAACGAAACGACGACCGCGCGCTCGGAATGATCCGGGAATTGTTCTCAGACCGCGAGGTGGTCGGAATTGATTGCCTCGATCTCGTCGAGGAGGGCGGCACCTTGCACTGCATTTCCCAACAGCAGCCTGCTTGATGAGTCGAAACCCCGATCAAGCATTGTAAGACTTTGACAGTTAATTGGCGTCCTTTTGTGAATTCGAGTCAGTTTTACCACTGAAACACTGAGCACCACTGATTCCACTGAGAGTAAGAAAAATCAGTTCCCTCAGTGGTTCTCAGTGCTTCAGTGGTTCCAAATGCTGGAATTCGGAATGAAACTTCGGTTTTCGTGCTTAATCCGCACTCCATACCAGGTGCAGCCCGGGGCCCGGGTTCTGGTGCTGATAACTAATAACAAATAACTTTCAACTGCGGCTTTTAGGGTCAAAACGTTTTTTCCACTCCGGCACTTTGGGTTTCCAGGTGGAGGCCGGCAATTCATCGTCGAATTCGGATCGTTGGCCGATCCCGCGCAGGAGGCCGCTGATTTCCTTGGCCTCCTCTAACAAAATCTTGGTGCGTTCCATGGAAATCCCCGGCTCCCGAAGCGCCGCCTTCACCGCCGCGTCCCGGCGCTGCAAAACCGTGCCGGAAAGCAGGGCCAGCGCGTGTTCCGCCGCCTGCATCCCATCTTCCGGCGCGCCTTCCAGCAATGCCTCGCGATTCAAAGCCAGTCGGTCGCTCTCCGGTAAACCGCTGAGAAACATGTTCACCGAGGCATTGGACGTGGGATCCGGCGCGGCCACCAGGATCGACTCTAACAGAGGAATACCTTCAAGCCAGCGGGACGCCTCGTGCAGAGTCTCGAATTGCTCGGCTAACAAATGCTGCGCCGCCGCCGATGTTAGAGCCAAATGACTCAGGAACGCCACGATCCGGTGCATCGGTGTGGGAACGGTGGGTGCTTGGTTTTCCTCCGACGCGCCGCTCTGCTCGCGCGCCGCACGTTGAGGTTTGGCTTTGAGCCTGGCAATTTCCTGACGCAAGGCCGTCGATGACGTTTGCAAGTGCGTCACCACCGAATTGATCTGGTTTTCTCGGGATGCCACATCGCCCATCAGCGATAGGACCTCGGCGCACTCGGTGAGTGCGGCGGTCCGCCCCGCCGCCGAATTCAAGACTCCCTGGGCACGTGCATGTTCCAGTTTGAAATCAAAAAATTCCTTGGCTTCGGCCAGCAACCCGCGGAAGGCATCGACCCCGTGGGCTTTGATATAAGTATCCGGATCATCACCCGCAGGCATGCAAACCACCCGCATCGAAATCCCCTCTGGCGCGAGTTCGCGGAACAGGCGCTCGGATGCCGCCACGCCCGCTTTGTCGGAATCATAACAAGCCAGCACGTGGTTCGTGTATCGCCGCAATAACCTCGCGTGCTCGCGAGTGAATGCGGTGCCCAGCGGCGCGATGGCATGATCCACGCCTTCTTCATGGCACGAGATCACATCGAGCTGACCCTCGCACAACAGCGCGGTCTTTTCGCGTAAAACCGCTTTTTTCGCCCGGTCCAACGCGAACAACACCTTTGATTTTTTGAAAATCGCGGTCTCCGGCGAGTTGACGTATTTTCCGCTGTTAGGGTCGGCTTTGAGCTGCCTGCCGCTGAAACCGATCACATCGCCGATCTCGTTCCGCACACAGAACATCAACCGGTCGCGGAATCTCACATACAAGCCCGAGTTCGGATTGGTCTCGTCGCGCAGATTGCAAATGCCAGAGTCCTTTAACTCGCGGCCCGTGAATTTCCGCGAGCGCGCCCAATCGAGGAAGATTCTCCCGTTTTCCGGCATCCAGCCGACCGTCCAGTTCACCGCCATTTCCTTGCCGAATCCGCGTCCTTTCAAATACTCCCGCGCATGGGCCGCCGCCGGGTCCTTGAGCAGAAGTTCGTGGAAAAATGCCGCCGCCTCGCGGTGGAGGTCGAGCAGGCGCCCGCGGCTTCTCTGGCGCAGGATTTCGTTAGGATCTGCCTCCTCCTCGCGGATTTGCACACCTGCCCGGCCGGCTAGTTTCCGCACCGCTTCCATGAACGGCAGGTTTTCATACTCCCGCACGAACGCGATCGCATCCCCGCCCTTGCCACAACCGAAACAATGGAACGACTGCCGGGCCGGATTCACATAAAACGACGGGGTTTTCTCATTGTGAAAAGGACAATTCGCCCGGAACTGCGAGCCCGCCCGCTTCAAGGGCACATACGATTGGATCAGATCGACGATATCCGTCGAACTGAGGACCTGTTCAATGCTTTCCTTGGGAATCTGGGCCACGGCTGCTGCTGCGCCGTTCAGCATACCCGCCACCCGCCAGCGGACAACCCGCAAAGCAAAAATTTCACCCGCTCCAGTCGATTTGCTTGCAATCTGGGGAAATTCCCACTAACTCTCCCGCCCCGCCACCGGAAACCTCCCGGTCGGCACCGGAAAGCGCGCTTAGCTCAGTGGTAGAGCACATCCTTCACACGGATGGGGTC
>CAIVKO010000117.1 GCA_903906515.1 Akkermansiaceae bacterium | reverse complement strand
GAATTTCTGTCGGGTGATTTTCTTGCACCTCCGGCACTCCTCCTCTAAACCCCCGGCGTGCTCACGATCAAAAAGCTTACCAAGACCCTCGGCGGCCGCACTTTGCTCCGCGAGGCGGAAATGTCCATTAACTGGGGCGAGCGCGTCGCTCTCGTCGGACCGAATGGCGCCGGCAAGTCCACGCTCTTCCGCATGATTCTCGACGAAGACAGCCCAGACGAAGGCACCATCGAGCGCGACGACTACGCGATCACGGGCTACCTACCGCAGGAAGCCGGCGAACCGACCGACGAAACCGTCATCGAGATCGCCATGGGCATCACCCCGGAAATGATCGGCATCCTGCGCACGATGCGCGAATACGAGGCGAAAAACGACCACTCGCACCCGGATTTCGCCAAAGCCCAGGACCAGTTCAACCACCTCAACGGCTACCAACTTGAACCCAAGGCCAAGAAGATCCTCGCTGGTCTCGGTTTCAAACAGGACGACTTCCACAAACCCGCACGCACGTTTTCCGGCGGCTGGGTGATGCGCGCCCACCTCGCCCAATTGCTGGTCATGGAGCCGGACCTGCTGATGCTCGACGAGCCGACCAACCACCTCGACCTGCTCTCGTTGCTTTGGCTCCAGCGCTATCTGCTGAACTACTCCGGTGCCATCCTGATGATTTCCCACGACCGGGATTTCATGGACACGATCATCGAAACCGTCGTTGAAATCGATCCGGATGCCGCGAAACTCATTTCCTACACCGGAAACTACAGCGCCTTCCTCGCACAACGCGACGCCCGCTTCGAACAACAGACACAGGCCTATCGAAATCAGAACAAGGAAATCGAAGGCCACCAGGAATTCATCGACCGCTTCCGCCAGATTGGATCGAAGGCCGCGCAGGTCCAGTCGCGCATCAAGTTCCTCGAAAAACTCGAACGCATCGAAAAACCGCGCGCACCGCGCAAACCGTTCCGCTTCACCTTCCCGCAGCCGCCGCGCTCGAACCAGAAGGTCATGGAACTTTCCAAAGTCGGCCAATCCTATGGCGAAAAACGCATTTACAAGGATCTCGATCTCACCATCGAGCGCGGCGACCGCATCGTGCTCGTCGGCCCTAACGGATCCGGAAAATCCACGCTACTCAAGATCCTCGCCGGCCTCATCCCGATCGACGCCGGCAAGCGCGAGCCCGGCTATGCCACCAAGCTCGGCTATTACTCGCAGCACCGGATCGAGTCTCTCAATGAAAACAACACCGTGCTTGAAGAAGTCATGGGATGCTGCTCGACCCTTCGCGATGAGGACGCCCGCTCGATCCTCGGCACCTTCCTCTTCCGCCGCACCGATGTGGAAAAACGTTGTGGCATTCTATCAGGTGGCGAGAAATCTCGCCTCAACCTGGTGAAATTCCTCGTCGATCCGCCGAACCTCCTGCTGATGGACGAACCGACCACCCACCTCGACATCCTCTCGATCGACTCGTTGGTCAACGCGCTCAAAGGCTACGAAGGCACGCTCGTCTTCATCTCCCACGATGTCCACTTCATCCGCACCCTCGCGGAAACCACGCTGCACATCAATGACGGCATCGTCACCCGCTACACCGGCGGATACGACTATTTCCTCGAAAAGAGCGGCCTCAACGACGACCGCGGCGCGGTGACAGCCTGATCGAATGCCTCGATGACAAACAATGGGAAGTCTACGCCGATGACCTGCTGATGCCTGCCCCTAGAAAAAACCGATGCGGGAAGCACCGAGGGCCCGGAACAGGGCCCCATCAAATTCCAAGGCCACCACAATCCGGTGAAATTCCGCAACACCTGGATCCAGAAGCTGTCGCTGGACTGATCCGGTTCTCCGACCTGCGTCTGCGGAATCTCGCGTCTCCACCTAAGGCAGCCATCAACTAAAATCTTGGCAAAGCAGCCAGAAAAACTACGCTCCGGTAGATGAAAACCGCAGTGAAATCTCCAGCCTCCGCCAACACTCGGCGTGGATTGGAGATTTTTTACCGAAACACAGACCGGTTGTGGCGGCGCGTTTATGACCGCCGCGCTTCATCTTGATACCCCATGCTTTAAAGAGAAACATACGAAGCCTGCCAATAAATTTTATATGCCCCCAATTTCATTTTGACAACGCGACTAAAAACTGTTCAACTGAACCCATGAAGAAGCAACGCTCAATCGGCAAATTCCTCTCCGGCCTGACTTGCATCGAAATCTGCTCGGGAGCAGGTGGGCAGGCAATTGGCTTGGAACGAGCAGGTTTTGAAGCCTTGGCTCACGTCGAGTATGATCGCCATGCTTGCGCGACCCTCCGTCTGAATCGTCCCAACTGGAATGTTGTAGAAGGAGATGTGCGGAACTTTTCCGCCAAGGAATTCAAAGGCGTGGACTTGGTTGCTGGTGGCGTTCCCTGCCCCCCGTTTTCCAAGGCCGGAAAACAACTCGGCTCGGAAGACGAACGTGACCTCTTTCCCGAAGCCCTTCGAATAGTGGAGGAATGCCGTCCGAAAGCCGTCATGCTGGAGAACGTCCGTGGCTTTCTTGACGCTGTGTTCACTGATTACCGGATAAGCCTAAAGAAGGAACTTAAGGCAATGGACTACGAAGCCAGTTGGCATCTGCTCAACGCCTCTGACTTCGGAGTTCCACAACTACGCCCACGCGTCGTCGTCGTCGCTGTCCGCAAGGACCTCGTCTCAAACTTCTACCCACCCATGCCGTTGACCGACGGCGTTTACACCAAGACCGTCGGAGAAACCCTCGTCGATCTCATGGCCGCAAATGGCTGGGATGGAGCCTTCAAATGGGCCGCAAATGCCAATGAGATAGCCCCCACGCTCGTTGGGGGGTCCAAAAAACACGGGGGAGCGGACCTCGGTCCCACTCGTGCCCGGAAAGCCTGGGCTAGTCTGGGTGTGAATGGGATATCCCTCGCTGAAGAAGCCCCACCTAAAGGCTTCAAAGAAATACCAAGACTCACACTACGAATGGCAGCGCGTATCCAAGGCTTTCCGGATGATTGGGAGTTCTGTGGAGGCAAGACAGCGGCATACCGACAGATCGGAAATGCCTTCCCTCCTCCTGTAGCCTATGCTGTCGCAATGAAAATCCGGGATGCTATCACATCCACGAAAAAATCCTCGGTTGCGGCCGGATAGCTCAGGCTCCTGGGATGTTTTTCAATTTGTTAGTGGATGCTCTCTTCCTTTCAAATGCTCTAGCGGCAGCTGTAAGATCAGCAGGTTGGTTTTCTGGCCAGTTGTTCAGGCGATAATAACTGAGAGTTCTTTTGCCGATTTTTTGATTTTTGGATTCGATTTGAAAATCGAAGTATCGAAGTTCGCGTAAACGCTTGTTCCAATCTGCTTGGTAGTCATCGAAATTTGCGACGAATTCAATCAGGTCACAATCAACCCATTTCCCGAGTTTTAGGCGCAAAATTTCCGCGATTCGTCGATGAACAGAAGCGTGACCAAGAACCGAATTCATCAGTTCGGGATCAAAGCTGGCGAAGTAATTCTTCTTACCCTCATTACAGCCACTACAAAGTGACCATAGGTTTTCTTCAACTGTCAGTCCGCCCCACTCCCGTGGAATTTTATGATCGATGTGCAGTTTGACAAAGTCTTCATCAATAGTTTTCCCACACATGCGGCATCTTCGCCCGTCTCTGGTAAGTATCTTCGCACGAAGATTTTTAGAAATAACGTCATAATCATAGTCACCTTCCGGACGTTCGCCGTTTAGTCTATAAATGGTGTGAGTCCCTGAACGAGTTCGTTCTATGATAAAATGTGGATCGAGATCCCTCACGCGGCGGTCTAGATGCTGTTGTCCCTCAAATTTACCGATTTCTCGGATCTGCTCAATATTCAGCCCTTCTGGATGTTTTTGAAGAATCTCCAAAATGATCAATGGAACACCCGTAATCGTTTTTTTTGGTTTGCTCGCCATTGGTGTAGTCAGAAGTTATTTCTTACCAGTGAGCAGCCAACGGACATCGACTTTTAACACGTCCGCAATCCCCGGAATCTCATAGTCAAACACGCAACGCATTCCGTTTTCGATCTTCGTGATCGCAACCCGATCAAGTGTAATTCCTTTTGCCGCCAAACGCCCAGAGAGCTGATCTTGTGTTAACGGCGGATCAAACGTCAGTCGGGCGCGGCGCATTCGCTCCCCGATGATGTTTCTATTCCTCATTTCCTTAGCGTTAGGAAGTTTCACTTTTTTCAAAGTAACTATTTCTCTTGCGTTTAGGGTTCTTATAAAGAACATTGTTCCTGAAAGGAACATCCTATGTCACTCTCCCACAACCATCTTATCCACCTAATTGTGGCAGAATTCGCACCGCGTCACGTCCATCGTCCTCGCTTTTTCCTTCCTAGACGGAAATTTGATCGTGAGGCTCTTGTCGAACTAGGAGTTCCCCTAGTTGCTCCGATGAGCGTTCCTGACATAGTTATTCATGACCTAGAGAGGGATTGGCTTTTTATCTTTGACGCCGTAACTTGTGGCCGTCATATGAACGAACCCCGTCGCGAGCGAATGGTCGCTCATTTCAACAATATCGGAAAGAATTTGGTCTTTTTCTCCGCCTTTGCAAATTGTCACATTTTCACCCGCTTCGCGGAATCCATCGCATGGGAAACCGAAGTTTGGATCGCCGATGCGCCTGACCACATGATCCACTTTAACGGTCAAAGATTTCTTGGACCATACACTGCGTGAAGCCATGATCACACTAGCAACACTCAGGGCATTAATCTCCGGCATGCCCGACGACACCAAGATGGGAATCGACGACGACCATGGATGTCTTGTGTTCAGAGAGCCGGATTCCAACGGAGGCGAATTCATGTTGGAGGTCGGCAGGCTGGAAGCTTACGGTTCTTATCCTGAGGAAGAGGCGTAACCAAAAGGTTGCCGGAACATCTTCACCTCCGCTTGTCCAGTGCCGGGACCGCGGCGCAGTGACAGTCTGATCCCCCCGTAAGGAGGAAAGCACTAAATACGAAGCAAGAAATTCGAAACGAAGAGGAAGAATTTCGCCGCAAGAGAGGTATATTCTCACCCCCCAGACGCATGACGCTCCCGGGAATCTCCGCGCAATCCCTACTTCCCAGGCACGATCCAGGTTTTGATCTTCTGTTTCCGGGTGGAACGTGGTTGATTCCGCCCGTGACCGCCCCCGACACCGACCAACGTCCCGAACTGCTTTCTCCCGCAGGAAACTGGGATTGTGCCCGCGCGGCGGTGGCGGCAGGAGCGGATGCGATCTATTTCGGACTGCCACGTTTCAACGCGAGGCTCCGCGCGGACAATTTCATCGATGCCGATCTCGAGGAGCTCATGGAATTCCTCCACCGCCACGGCGTGAAAGGGTTTGTCACGATGAACACGCTCATTTTTCCCAGCGAGTTCGCGGCGGCGGAAGCCCAACTCCGCAAACTGGCCGCGGCCAATGTGGACGCGCTGATCATCCAGGATCTCGGCCTCGCCAAACTCGCCCGCACGGTGGCGCCAAACGTGGAACTCCATGCCTCCACCCAGATGACCATCACGTCTCCGGAGGGGCTTGCGTTCCTTGAATCGCTGTTCCCATTGGAGCGGGTGGTGCTCGCCCGCGAGCTTTCCGTTAGAGAAATAGAACGATTCCAATCCTCCTCCATCAAACCGCAAACCCCACTGGAGGTCTTTGTCCACGGCGCGCTTTGCGTCGCCTACTCCGGCCAATGCCTCACCAGCGAATCGCTCGGCCAGCGCAGCGCGAACCGCGGCGAATGCGCCCAGGCCTGCCGCATGCCCTATGAAATCGTGGTCGATGGCGAAACCCGCGACCTCGGCGAAGTCCGCTACCTGCTCAGCCCGCAGGACCTCGCCGCCGTGGATCTGATTCCAGATCTTGTTAGGGCAGGCGTGAAGTCGTTCAAGATCGAAGGCCGCCTCAAATCGCCCGAATACGTCACCGCGGTCACCCGGGTTTACCGCAAGGCGCTGGACGCTGCCATCGCGCAAGCGGAATCACCCGTCACTCCGGATGATCGTTATGCCTTGGAAATGACCTTTTCACGCGGCCTCTCTACCGGCTGGCTGGCGGGCACGGATCACCCGTATCTGACACACGGCCGTTTCGGCAAGAAACGCGGACCCTTGTTAGGAGAGATCACCGATTGCGGACCGGGTTGGATCAAACTGGGGAAAACCACCGGCGTGCAGATCGCTCCGGGCGACGGCGTGGTCTTCGACGCCGGAGAAAACCGTGATCTCGAACAAGGCGCGCGCATCTGGAAAATCGAGAACGGCCGCATTATCTTCCACAAGACTTTCAGCGGCATCAACTTCGACCGCATCCAACCGGGCAACACGGTTTACAAGACCTCCGACCCCAAACTGGAATCCGAACTCCGCCGATTCTGGCAAAACACCCGCCCCGCGGAAAAGAAAATTCCAATTCATCTCACCGTCACCGGAAAACCCGGCGAACCATTGACTGTAGCGGCGGTCTACTTGTCCTCCGTAGCTGTAGCGGCGGTCTATGACCGTCGCACGATTCCCCACGACAGCGGTCAGTCATCACAAACCGCCGCTACAGTAACATCGGAAATCCCGCTCCAGCCCGCCGCCAAACGCCCGCTCGATACCGAAACCCTCACTGCTCAACTCGGTCGCCTCGGCGAGACACCCTACGAACTCGCTTCTCTAACAAACGAGCTCGCTGGCGACTGCCACTTCCCGCTCTCCGCACTCAATCAGCTCCGCCGCGACCTGGTGACGCAACTCGACCGTGGCGGCGCATTTCAAGCGCCAAGCCCCGCCCCTGTCATCACCACCACCTACCGCGACCTCCTTCCTTCGATGTTCGATGTTGAACGTTCAACGTTCGATGTTCCAAGGCTCTCGGTTCTCTGCCGTGATTTCCCACAACTCGAAACCGCCATCGAATGCGGTGTGGAGACGATCTATTGCGACTTTGAAGACCCGCGCCGCTACAAGGAAGCGGTCTCGATTTTCAGATCTCGAATTTCAAATCCAAAATCCAAAATCCACCTCGCCACTCCGCGCATCCTGAAGCCCGGCGAGACCGGATACCTCAAGCTCATCGAAAGCGCCGGGCCCGACGGACTGTTGTTGCGCAATCCCGCCGCGCTTTACTACTACAAAGACCGTAGCGATTTATTGAAGACCGGAGATTTCTCCCTCAACGTGGCCAACCCCGTGACCGCTCGCCTGCTCATGGAGAATGCCGCGCTGCAACACCTGACGGTTTCCTACGATCTCAACATTGCCCAGGTGCTCGACTTGTTGAGAGCGGCTCCTCCGGAATGGTTCGAACTCACCCTGCACCAGCACATGCCGATGTTTCACATGGAGCACTGCGTGTATTGCGTCTTCCTCAGCGAGGGGACCACGCATCTCGACTGCGGACGTCCCTGTGAAAAACACGTCGTCCACCTGCGCGACAGGGTAGGACAACTCCACCGCCTCCAGGCGGATGTCGGTTGCCGCAACACCCTCTTCAATGGCAAAGCCCAAACCGGCGCGCGCTACTATCAGAATCTCCGCGAGGCCGGCTTGTCGCTCTTCCGAATCGAGTTGCTGGATGAGGATGCCGCCACAAGCGCCATGACCATCCGCGCCTATCAGGAATTGCTGGCAGGCACGGAAACCGCCAACGGCCTGCTCAACCGCGTCGAAGCCCTGGAAAAACTCGGAGTCACCGAGGGCACGCTATTGGTGAAGTGAGACACGCCGCCGGAACGCGCCAAGAAGCCCACCCAAGGCGACCATGAGGGCGCTGCTTGGCTCCGGCACCGAGATTGGGCCGCTCCATCCGGTGGTCGTAATGGAATCGGTCAGACTCGCACCAGCACCGATATCCGCATTGAAGGTATTCTGGTCCGTCGCGTTGTGGATGCTCGCCACGGCGATTTTCCACTCTTGGTTTTTTGCTAGACCTATACGGCCTGCAATTGGATCGGCTGTACGTGTAGTCAAGTAGTCCCAGCTCACCGCAAAATCGATGAAGGTCGTGTTGCCAAAATTTGTAGTGCTTTGCCCATCAATCGAGCGAACGTAACCATCCGTTGTGCGTGAGTTGCCGTTGATGTCATTCACACCCTTTGTGCTTGGGTCTTTATCAATATCATTCATCCTGGATGCGCCCCAAGTTGGCCCATTTGTGCCAGGAATGGTCATTTCCATTCCGTGCTTCGTAGGATCATTGGACTTGCTGTCCCAAGCAAACCCGTAATCAATTCCTGTATTACCTACGCCAACAATATCGATCAACAGAAGATGTGCCCCGGAAGCGGTCGTAAAGGTGTCCGCATCCACCCTCATGCGGAAAAAAATGTAATCGTTACTGTTCGCCCAATAAAGCCCCGGATTGGTTGTATCCCCGACAAAATCCAATTCCTCAGCCATTCCAGCATCATGGGCCTCAACTCCAATCCCGCTCGGGAGCGTTTGCCACGTCGTGGCCCAGTTTGTGTAGCTGCCGATTTGATTCACCGTGCCACTAAATCCGAAATTCGCAGCCGAAAGCCACAGGATCGTAAAAGCAACAGTATGAAGATTCGCCCGCATGATGGATTCTCCGAATTGGCCATGCCAACGTCTGATGAGTAGTTATGACGAGCAATGGCCATGCCAGATGATTTAAATCGATGTAATGTCCTAATAATTAGTGAAATTTCATCAACAAACGAAACTTGCATGAGTGTGGAATCCTGTAAATTTAGCAGCATTCCTGCAAACCTTGCAGCTTCCGTTCTCACTAACGCAACGCCCGGCTGCAACATGCGGATGCCGGGGTCAGGAGAGAACTCGATCAACAACGAAAAAAGCGATGGGGTCCGTTGGCGACAATACTCCGCAGCCACAGGTTTCTAACTGACTTTTTAATCCCGTCCCGTTGCAGTGCAAGCGGTCCTTGCGGTTCCGCGGTGCGGCGGTAGTCGCATGTGGGGTGGGTGGTGAAGTGTCAGGTGTTTATCTGACTTTCGGTTCACCATTGGTATACCCAGGTATAGGTGGTGTAGCGGGTTATGGGCGGGCTGAGATATCCCTTTTTTTCTTCGGGTTGGCCATGCTCGGTCTCTCCGCAACGGCAAGTGAGCCTTAGTCCGTCCTGGAAAATGACTGGATCATCGTCGTGAAATCGGTATGCGGAGAAGCTATTTTCCTTCTTGTCGAAATGGGTGAGGCCCGCGATGTCGGCATGGAATTTCCCCGTATTGAAATAGTAAGTGCCCAGAAAGTAATCCTCAAGCCCCGACGAGAGCATCAATGGTTCCTTTTTTCCTGATAGATAGGCGCGCATACAGGCTTCCAGGTAGGTCAGGCTGTCGCCCTTTGCGGCGATCGCAACCTGATAGATCGCTCCTTTTCCAGCCAGCTTGCACAAATCAAATTCTTCAAGCGGTGCGGCATCATGGTTCTCAAGACGAATCAGCTTCAGTCTGGCGTTTTCCGGCAATTCCACCCCGCCGAGGCGGACGCGGCCGTTCTCAATGCCGCGGATGATCCACCAGACTTGGGGGTTTTCTTCTGCATCCTTGTCGCGCTGGGCGGTCACCCGGATGCTTTTTCCGAATGGAATCCGGTAGTTGTTGTAGATACCGTTTTGCTTTCCGACCTTGCCGATGTGTTTCGTCGCCCATGGTGCCTGGTTGTCGTTGAATCCGATGCCGTGTCCCATGTAGAGATTCATGTCGATGGAGGGGGTCTCCTCACCGTCCACATAATATCGGATACGGGTGTTTTCGACGCCCTTGAAGTTTCCACCGAACCAGAAGTGTGAGAGGCATCCCGTGCCCTTGTGCTCGAAAAGCAGGGCTTCTTTTCCGCCACCGAGGACGCGTTCCCCTTTGCCCATCGTGCCGAAGGGTTGGAGATCGCCAATCTCGCCGGCGTGCCCATTCATCGGGATGGCGAGTGCGGACAACCAGAGGATGAGGATGATTTTTTGATTCATGATCAATTGAGTGTTAGAAAATCATTACCGATTCATTCACCACGGCATCACTGTTTGAAATCCACCGCTTTCATTTGTTTTTCCAGCTCGATTGCAAGTTGTTTGGCGAGAGGTCCGTCGGCAGGGAGGCTGTTCAGTTCGTAGGGATCGTTTTTCAGGTCATAGACCTCGGTCCACTCCGGCTTGTTCGGATAGACGATCAGTTTGGCATTTTCGGTGCGGACGCCGCGGCAGGTGGGGGTATCTCCGAGTTCCTTGCGATAGTAGGCAAGGAAGGAAGTGCGCCAATTCGCGGGTTTGTTGCCGAGGGCGAGCGGTTTGAAGCTCACGCCTTGCATGCCCGGGTTCGCGGGAAGTCCGGCGAGGTCGAGGAAGGTGGGAGCGAGGTCCTGGTTGATGATCATTTCATCGACAAGCTTGCCTTTCGGGAAGTGGCGGGGGTAGCGGATGATGAAGGGAATCCGGAGGCCTTCTTCGTAGAGGGCGCGCTTGTCGCCGAGTCCATGCTCGCCGAGGTAGAAGCCGTTGTCACTGGTATAAACGACGACGGTGTCTTCGGCGAGTTTGAGTTGGTCGAGAGTGTCTAACAAGCGTCCGAGATTTTCATCGACGCCTTTGATGTGGCGCAGGTAGTCGAGGTGGACGGTGTTGGCGGCGTAGGCGACCTCAAGAGTCTTACCGGACTCGACGAGAGGCTTCATGTAAACAGCAATGTTGTCGCAATTAGGTGTCTTCTTGGTGGTTTTGCCCTCGTAGAGGTTGCGCAGTCGCTCAGGAAGGTTGTCACCGCCGCGTTTGTTGTGCGGGCTTTTGAAACCAAGCACCAGGGAGAATGGTGCGCTAGCGTTTTGTTTGATCCAGTCGATGGCGAAATCGGTGCTGACATCATCGACCCAGCCGGTGGTTGGGGTCACCGTGCCATTGATACTGAACGGACAATTTTGATAGATTCCCTGATTGATGAAGCTGGCGTAGTGTTGGAATCCGGGGCGTTCCGTCTGCTTGCCCATGTGCCACTTGCCGAAATATGCCGTCTTGTATCCCGCATCGCGCAGCAGGCTGGCATGGGTGGGGGTGTTTTCCGGAAAACTGGTGTCATTGTCCATGATGCCGTTCACATGGGTGTATTGGCCACTGAGGAAACCGGCGCGCCCGGGCGAACAGATCGAGTGGGTGATGAATGCGTTGCGGAAACGCACGCCTTCGGCGGCGAGGCGGTCCATGCTCGGCGTTTCAATCCACGGGTAGCGCGCTTTGTCTCCGTGTTCTTTTTGGACGACGCCCATCGCATCCCAGCGGTGGTCGTCGGCAATGACGAAGATGAAGTTGGGTTTGCGGTCGGCGGCTTGGGCGATGGATGTCAAGGCCAGCATGCCGGTGAGGCATGCGCATAGAAAAGCAGTGCTTGGAATTTTCATGGATGGTTGGAATTTAGGATAAAAGTCGTGGGTTTGAAATCGCGCATTCACGGTGCGACAGGCGGGAGTTTCTGTTCTTCCACCCACACGCTCAAGGGGCCGATCGCGGGGATGTAGTATTCCGGCTCAAAGTTGTTCATCGGGAAGTTGGCGACGGCGATGGTTACCTTGCCTCCTTTGAAATTATCAAGGTATTCCTGCCACACATGGCTGCCACGCAGCCCTTGTTTGCGCCATGCATAGACTCCATTTTTCACTTCGGTTAGTAGTTTTCCGTTAAGATACAGGGCGTATCCCTCTCCCGAATTGTCGTGGATGCTTCCATCTAACCGGATCCGGTAGCGGTGACCCTCTTTGACCGGCGGGAGTTCGAATGTTCCACGCATCAGCAAGACGTCGTTGCCAATGACAGTGGTCGGCATGGGTCGCTTCGGTGGGTAAAGCGGGTATTTGGTGATCCACGCCACGTCATCGGGAATCTTTTCATCCAGCTTCATGCCGAAAGGTGCCTGCCCGCTTTTCCAACCCGCCTTTTTCGTGTCGAATGCAGGAGAGAACCAGTTGTCCATGCCTGCGGGTATGGTCACTTCAAATGGTGCGGTTTTTTTTGCCACCTTGGGTTTTTGAGCAGCGGTACCCTCGTTGTCCGCGCCTTCCGTGCCCTCGGCGACAGGAGCCGCCGTGGATTTATTTTTGTAAGGACTGTTAGGAATGTCAAAACCGGTATAATCCCAAGTCGCGGTCTTCATGTCCGCCAGGACCGGCTTCCAATCGTAGTCGTTGATGCCGGCCGCTCTAAAAATCGCCACTGCGTCATCAAGCGCATCGTCGAGATAGTCGGGCCTTTTGGCTGGCTTTGCCTGGGGTTGTTTGAGAAGCCCTTGCAAGACAGGTTGATTGCGCGGATCGGCCACAAATCCTGCCAGCAGGCCATCAATGATCATTGGTTTCACGGCGGCGTGCGATGCCGCGATCTGCTCCTGGGTCGGAGCCGGTTTTGCTGCTTCAGCGGTCATCGCGGCAAGCGTCTTGGCCTCACGATCCGACTTGGGAATTTCCTCGGCCTCGCCACCCAGCAGGCGCACCATCGCGCGTCCCATCGCCTCGCCGACTAATAAATATGTTTCCGGGTTGCGGTTGTAGTGGTAGTCCTGACTGCGCGGCGATTCCCCCACTTCGCGCCAGAAGTCGCGCGTGTCGATTGAAGCTACCGATCCTGCGAATTCGGGATGTTGTTTCGGATCACCCACCGCCATCTGTGCCTCCCACACGCCCTTCCACGGGCCCTGCATCAGGCGGTAGCCGTGGAATCCGACCGTGGCCACCACGGCCTTCATCTTCGGGGCTTTGAACTCCTTGCGCAGATCGTTGATCAGATCGACCAGGCACTTTTCATAATCCTCCTTGGTGGAACCGCTGTCCTTGTGGCCTTGGAACCAGCCGAAGCCAGCGATCTCGTAACCT
Organism: Akkermansiaceae bacterium; assembly: GCA_903906515.1. Classification (GTDB taxonomy): domain Bacteria; phylum Verrucomicrobiota; class Verrucomicrobiia; order Verrucomicrobiales; family Akkermansiaceae; genus Luteolibacter. The sequence goes on along the minus strand of CAIVKO010000117.1, from coordinate 8,974 downwards.
TGTCCCTTATAGCCAGGCACCACCTTGTCGATGTTGTTAAGGGTCTCATGCACACCCTTGATCATGGCGCGGTATTCAAAGCTATCGTATTCGTTGTCGGTAATCTTTCCACTGGAAGGCGGGCGGAAGTCGTATCGCAGCGAGCGGTTGCCTTGCGCGGTCTTGATCAAAAGCACCTGTTCGTCATGAAAGGTGCCCATGACGTATCCGAAGCCGACTTCTGGCCCGATGGAATTGCACTTCGTTAGGCACTTTTTGTTCGACTCCGCGCTCATTGGAGCGCCCTTGCCGCCTTCGACGAGCCGAGCCTCTTGGTAATACACATCATTGCGCACCGTCCAATTGCCCTGATCGTCGATGAGGTAGGGAAACTTCTTGTCCTTCCTGGTCAAGGTGACGAGGTCGCCCTTGCCGCCAAGATCGACTTGCTCCAGCCAGAACGCTGCGGAACCACCCTTGAAGTAAGTGATTTGAAGCGGATAGCGTTTTCCTGTCTCAAGGGTGACTTTGGTGAGTGTCGGTTTGCCGCCGGGATCCTTGCGATAGATTTCCTTGCCATCCAAGAGGGCGAGCGCATGCGTGCTCTCGTCAAAACCCACATGAACCAAATAGTTACCTGTTGCTGGAACATCGATGTATGCGCTGGCCACCGGAGTGCAGGGACCATCAATCGTGGGAACTGTCGCCGCGAGCGTGCCGAGCGACATGGTCGATGTTTTGGCAGGGGTCAACTTCGAATAGTCCGCTTTCGGATCATGGGCTCCCTTGTGGACGGCTACCACGGCTCCGGCTTTCGCCGACGCATCGGCAGATTGATAGACCCCATGGGTCCGCAGGGCAGGAACGCCTCTCCATTCCCACTTGCACGCGGACTTGATGCGACTCGCGCCGATTGGCATTTCGCCGGCAATGATGGATGGGTCCGATGATAGATAAACGGATGGGTATTCAGGCTGCGCGCCGGAAATGTCCCCCATGCCAACCATGTTAGACTGGCCTGCAAGGATGTAAACCTTGACCGGCTTGGCGGGGTTGCCTGGCTTGTCGTCAGGGCGGGGTAAATGGAGCGGTATGGTTTCGGAATGGAGGCCGGAGAGGAGTGCTCCAGCGATCGAGATGGTAAGAATGAACGGTTTCATGAATTTTCGCGAGTGTGAGTGTGTTTTACTGGAGTTAGACGGTGATTATTTCGTATCTTTTATAGCGGTGCCGAGCTGGGTGGCAAGCTCACGGAGGCTCTTGGGCCATTGATCGAATTCCGCAGCCTTTGCGTTTTCAATCTTTGGCTGGGTGATGCCCGGGACCAGCTTGGCGGAGGGTTGGGCATAGAAGAAGGGCACCTTTTTCTGACCATAAGTGGACGACAGACTGCTGGCGTAGATTTCCAGTTCGGGTGAGTAATCCGCAGGCGTGTAGCCAAGGTTGAACTGACCTGGCACCCAGATCACGCCTGCCACAGCCATCGGTGTGAGCGGGCTCACACACCAGTTGTAGGCAAAGGTGGGAACGGTGTCGGGCTTGACCGCACTGTCACGGCCGGGTTCGGGAAACGCGGGAAACTGCAACGGCGCAGCGATCATGTTAGAGTTATTTCCGTCCATGGCGACAACCTTCGCCACCTCCGCTTTCACGGACTTCAGATATTCCGCGATGGCCTTCTTGGAGACCTCGGAGTTGGGATCCTGGAGGAGCAGGGCATCGAGACGGGTGCGGAACGCGGGATTCTTCGCGTCCTTGACCCCGGCATAGGATGTCCACGACAGCGGCGAGGCCATCGAGTCCTTACCGCCGGACGACATGCTCACAAATCCTTGCGGAACATCGGGTCGGTTGAGCGCCTTGGCAAACTGATAGGCAAACATGCCCACACAGTCGTCAGGTGATTTGAAATCCGCAGTCTGCCAGAGGCACCGGTATTTGCGGTCGCCACCCGTTTCGAATCCGCGCTTTCTTGGAGTAGCACTGGTGCTGGCCGCGGTCCTGCGCCGGAACTCGCGGACGAGCGGCATGGCCTCGGGAACGGTGACCTTCGGATCGCGCTTGTCATACGACGGTTCGGTGGTCAGGAGCGTGTTTCCTGTTAGGAACCAGACATCGCCGACAAGGATATTGCTAACGGTTTTGCCGTGGCCATGGCTGGTTTTCACTTCCAGAGTGATCGGCTGCGTGGACGCTTTCATCGCTGGCAAAGAGACCGACCACTGTTGACGGTCGTTTGCCACGCCGGTTTTACTGAAACCGCCGAGCGTGACGGTCACCTCCACGCCCTTGTTGGCGTAGCCCCACACTGGGATCGGTTGATCGCGCTGGATGATGGCTCCATCGCGGTAGAACGCCGTCAATTCGAAGACGGGATGATCCGGATCGCCGGATGCGGATTGCCTCGCTTTCTTCGCCGCCGCTTTTTCCAAGTCGTCCTCTTCAAAGACCAGCTTGCCATCGACTGCGGCGAAGGGCGTCGCGGGAAGTCCGGCCGCGTTGTAGAGGTTCGCATTCATCGGTGCAGCGCAGTGGGAGTATTGCACGCCGACCGGTTCGGGCACGTCCTTGGACGTCACCACCACGGTGTTGCCTACGATTTCGGCCATCGCGGCATGCCACTTCCGGTCCTTGCCGCACAAGCGGAAGAGATTGAGTTTCTCGCCGGGCGTAGGCGCAGCGGGTTCAACAAATTTCCCAGGTTCCTTGTTGTCTTTTTCCATCCCCTTGCTGCCGACCATCAGTCCGCCAAAGAGGCTTTCCTTGTCGAATGAGATGACCGCCTTGTTTCCTTCGATGGTATATTTCTGATAGATAGGCCCAGTGTAGGCGATGTCGCGTCCGTAATCCATGGCCAGCGCCCAACGTGCCAGACGCATGCCGGGATGCAGCTTGTTCTGATAGTGGATGGCTCCCGTGGCGGCTGGGTTGAGGTCTGTTTGGACGACCATCCCGACATGGTCGCGGTTATTCATGAAGAAAAGGTGCTGGGCCTGTCTAACATCGGCCATGCCGATTTCATCCGGGTCCGTTGAGCCATAAGCTTGCATTTGGGTGAAGTAGAACGGCATGTCCGGCATGCCCCAGGCGCCGCGCCACCCGCGGACGAGCGATTCCATCCGGGCTGCATACAATTTGCCATCGCCGTTATTCGATTCACCCTGGCACCAGAGCGATCCGCGGATGGGGTAGGGCGCGACCGGTGCGATCTTGCCGTTGAAAAACTGCGAGGGCCCGCGCCACTCGCCGGCGATTCCGGGCAGGTTCGGTCGCTTCAGCGGTCTTTCCACGGGGAAACCCAGTTCCGCCGATGCCTTCTGCCAGGCCGCCAAATCCTGATAGTATTTCCCGAACGCGGCGCGGCCCTGTTCCAGGGTGACGTCGCCGTCATGCATCATATCGGTGTCCACCTTGAGCCCTGGATGGGCCTCGATCGCCTTGCGTTCAGTGAATGCTTCGATCCGCGTGTTGCTGTGGGATGTTAGAAGAATCCCGACCGGCACTTTAAGTTCCTTGTGGAGTTCATAGGCGAAGGCAAGGGCCAATGCCGAGAAATCGCCCGCCGCGCGGCTGGTTTTCCATCCCGCCAGCGATGCCACCTTTTCCTGTGGATAGAGGGCGGACACGGTATCGGTTCTCAGCTCACGGATCGGCACCTCGTCCTTGGCCTTGGTCATCTCCTGCGCAATGGCCGAGCAATTCGACTTTCCGGCAAACCACTCCATGTTGGATTGGCCGGAGGCCATCCAGACCTCGCCGACGAGGATATTCTTGATAGAAACTTTTTTACCATCGCTGTCGCTGACGATCATCTCTCCGGGCTCGGCGCTGGCCTTGAGCGGCTTGAGTTTGAGCATCCATTTGCCATCGGCTCCGGCCTTCGCGCTTTCCTTTTGCGCGGCGAATTCCACCGTGACCGAAGTTCCCGGTTTGCTCCAGCCCCATACGGGAACATCTTTCTCACGTTGCAGAATCGCATTGTCGCGAAATGGCGAACCAAGCTCGATGGCTGGCGCGGGTGCGGCCGCGGGCTTCTCCTGGGCGGCCAATGATGCGAAGGGTAATAGCAGCAAGGCCGCAGTGATGGCTCTTCTTTGCGATGAATAGGTCAGCATGGTATGAGTTAGCGAAGTTTGATCTCGTGAAGGCAGATGCCATAACGCCCGCCGGGCGGATTGAACTTCAAGTCCAAGCCGTTCCAACCGGAGCTGAAATTGGCGGAGTAGCACAACCACAGGCTTTTGCCATCCGGACTGATGAACTTGCTCGGAAAGTTCAGGAAATACGCCTGTTCGCCAAAGCCCTTCATATAGGTCACCATCCGCCAAGGGCCTGTGATCGCGTCCGCCTCAAGGATGTAGGAGTTCATTTTGGCAACGGTCGGCCAGCCGTCGGTGACGCACATCAGGTATTTCTTGAGGCCCGGCACATAGGTGGCGGTGACGCAGCCCATGTGGTTGTTCCACTCGATCAGCGGTTTGATTTTCGAAAAATCCGCAGTCCAGACAGGCTTACCGTTAGAATCGTTTCCGGCGAAGAACTCGTAGGCTTTTAGATCGTTGATGGTATCCGGAGATGGAGTGAAGCGGGACAGATACACCTGGTCGGCTGTAATCCAGCTCAGGTTGGCATGGGCAAAGGAGTCTTTGCACTCCGGATCCGTTATAAAGGGCTCGCCGGGTTGTCCCGGCTTGATGCAGGGACGAGGATGTGGGTCGTTTTCCTCCGCGCCCATCCCTAACAAATAAGCCTTGCCATCGGGCGAGTGCTCCATGTTTTTTCCAAAATCCACGAAATGCGGTGCACCCATCTTGACCGGGCCGAGATGTTTCTCAGGCTCGGGAAACAATGGTTTTTCTGGCGTGAGCGGCGACGCCTCCCATGTTTTGCCGAGATCGCGCGAGATCTGGAAACCGGGCATCGGCCCGAGGTTCGGCCAATTCCAATCAAAACCATTGTGTTTGTAGGTTGCCTTCGGCCCGAGACAATAGGTGCCGTAATACCAGATGCCGTTGTGAACGAGCGAGCCGCCCGGGTAGCGGCCACGGTAAGGCTTGGCCCATGCCTCTTTGGGCGGGGAAGTGTTCTTGATCTCCAACTTGAGGGGATCATCCCCGATCATGACGGCATGACCGGTTTTCGCACCGTGTTTTGGCAAGTCTCCGGAATAACATTTTGCACCATCGGTGGTTCCATCCGTCCACGGCGAATACATATTGCCGTCACTGGCCCATGAAGGATAGAATGTGTCGCCGCAATGATAGTCGCTGTGCTTTCCGGTGAAGTAAACGCCTGTCAGTGTTGGCGAGCGCGGAAACGGGCAATCGGCGGGAATTTCGGACGGCCAAGCGAACCCATTTTTGGAAGATGCATCTGCGGCTTCCTTTGTATTCTCCGTTGCGGCAACGAGGCTGGAACAACCCGCAAACAGGGCAAGCATTCCCAATATCTTGCGAAAGTCGGCATGGGTTCCGGAGAAGTTGGGTTTTTGTTTATGCATGTTTTGTTATTTGGGTTTGGTGTGGTTCATCATGGTCCATTGCTATTTCGCTGCCTTCTTCATCACGATGATCGGTGATTTCCAACCGACTGGATTCTTCTCGTTGAATCCGCCGGCCTCGATGAAGAGGAGATCGTCCTTTGTTGTTATCTTCAGTGCCTGCAGCTTCTCCATATCGATCAGCGTGTTGCCGGTCCAGAAGCGGCTTGTATCGCCGGTCTTGCCGTCGTTGAGGAACGTGATTTTCTTGAGCGTCGCGCGGCCCGCGTCCACGGGTTTGGCGGGATCAAAGGCATCGATCGAAGGAACAACGGCGATCACCGTCCATGCGCCCAGCACGGCCGGGTTGGCGACCGATTTGCCGTCCCACTTGAATTTTCCGGCTTCGGGATCCTCGCTGTTGCGGCCCGGATCCTGCACGGCCTGCCATTCTGCGGAGACCAGTGATTTTGCTGCGAGGGCTTTTTTCATCATGGCGTCATCCAATGGCGGCATCTTCATTTCCTCGAACCAGAGGCCCATGAAGTTGGCTTTGTTCTTGGTGCGCAAATGGATGTGCATGAAACCGGTGGCGGCGATCGTCACCTTGCCGTTTTGGAACTCCGCCAGACGATTCTGATCGATGTAGTAGCAGATGGGATATCCGCCTTCCCGTTTCTTGAACTCGCGCTCGCGTTCGATCACCTGCTTGCCATTGACATAGACCCGCACGCCGTCGCCATTGTTCATGTGCGAGAGGCCGCCAATCACGAGTCGGTAGCGGTGGCCTTGTTTGAGCGGCGGAACGTCGAAGGTGCCGCGGATCATCAGGACTTCCTTGTCCCAGAACGTCTTCATCGGCTCGCAGCAGCGGCAGTAGGTGAAGGTGCAGGGGGTTAGGTGGACGGGTGAGCGGCCATGCAACTGGTCGATGTAGGGTTTTGGTTCCGTGCGCAGCTTGCCATTTTCCTGGCCGAAGGGTTGCAGGCCATTCTGCCAGCCGGCCTTCTTCGCATCGAAGTCGGTGGCGAACCAGTTTTCCATGCCGGCCGGATAGGTCACCTTGCGGTAGCGCGTTGCACCGGGATCCCACGGCATGGTTTCAGGTGGATCAAAACTGAAGTAGTCCCAGCGCATGCCATCCCAGGCCGGGCCGAAGGCCTGCCAATCGTAATCTTTCACCTCCATCTTGTCGTAGAGGGTGACCATCTCCTCCACCTTGGCCTGCTGCTTGGGATCCGCCACCACCGGGTCGGGCCGGACTTCGCCCAACAGCGGGGCGAAGTTGTTAGCGATATATTCGGGAATCAACTGCTCGCGGACAATCGCGAAGACCTTCTTTTTCAAATCCGGTCCGAATTTGGTAGGATCGGCATTCAAGAAGAGCTCCTTGTGCGGAAGGGACTTGTCGGGATAACGTTTTGCGGCAAGCGTGAGCAGTTGGTCGAGGCCATCCGGCTGCTTGGCCAGGGTGGAAGCGAGGATATCCACCAGGAACTCTTCGGCATTCGTGAGGTCCAGACCACCGGGAGCCTCCAGCTTGGCCGGGAAACTCTCGTAACTTTGCGCGAATGATTTTGCGGCCAAGGCCTGCACCGCAGGGGATGCTGTGGACAGCTTGTTGCCGATCTCCGCCAGCTTGAAGGACGTGACGTTGCTCCGGTTTTCGGCGGCCACCTTGCCGATGAGCGGCAATAGTTTCTGATAGAATCGCTCGTCGCAGGCCAGTCCGGCTGCGGCGGTCAATGCGGCCTTGCGCAACCACCAGTCCTCGTGCTCGATCCAATGGACGAGTCGGTCCACGTGTGGAGCTAACAAATCCGGCTTGGCAAGACCGAGGTTTGTCAACGCGCCTTCGACCACCCACCACGATTCGTTCGGATCGTTGACCATCCCGATCAGCAGTTTGGTCATTTCATCTGTTAGGAGTGCGGCCTGCGGTGGTTCGTCCTTGGCCTTGGGAGCGGTCCGTGCGGCGATGGCCATGGATCCAGCGTTGCGCACGCGTGGATCGCTATCCTTGAGCAGTTGAAGGATCAGCCCGTCGCCGGATTTCTTGCCGATGGCATTCGCCGCGATCTGTCGCACACCTAGATCCGGATGACGCGCGTATTTCAGCAACACCTCGTCGGTGACATCGGCCGCATCGAGGCGTCGTATGATCGGCCAGGAAGCGTCCGTTGCCAGTTTTTCATTGTTCCAGTCAGGAACCTTGCCGTCCGGGCCGGCGGTGGAAGCGAGCGAGTAGAAGGCCTCGTCGGCTTCCGTGCCCCAGGGTCTTTTCGGCAACTGATAGGGTTTGGAAAACTTTGTTGCGGGAGCACCGGTGATGCGCAGTGTCTTGCGGGGAATGGTATAGCTCAAGGCCAGTCCGATGCCCCAGCTTTTGGGGTTGTCGTATCCTTGGCCGTTGCCGAAGTTGGCACTGACAATGCCCATCGAGCCGTCGAAGCGCCGCGACAATTCGTAGAACCATTGGCGGTTGTCCATGAACTCGCGGTATTGCAACGGCTTCTTGTCATGCATGAGTCCCATGGCTCCGCTGCGCCAGATTTCCCCGATGCCGCCGCCGGTGTGGCCGTGCAACATCCACGAGGTGGAATAGAAACTTTTCACGGCACTGACGTCCCGCGCCTTGGCATAGACCGACTTTTCGCCCTCGGGCGTAAGCGCCGCCGCCGCCGCCATCTGGAACGCGAGCGTGCCGGTCTTGCCGTTGTCCACGAAGCCGGTTTCGGGCAAGGCATCGCCGTAGGCCACGTTGCCGTGACCGGCGAAGCGGAAGAAGTGCTTAAACGAAGTCTGCATTGTGAATTCATCGATTTTCGCGCCGCATTCACGCGCGAGGAGCAGGAAGGTTGTGGAGGGGACACCAGCCGCATTCAGGTGGCCGTATCCGAAATTTACTCCGCCCCTTTGGTTCCATCCGCCGTTGTACATGTTGCGCCTGAGGTAGTCGGCATTCATTTCGATCAAGGGGATGATCGACGCGTCGCCGGTGCGCAGGTAATATTCGCAGAGTGCGATGCCGCCATAACCGGCATACCATGGGGCGGTTTCTATTTTTGTAGCGTTCTTATTTTTCTCCACCAGCTCCTTGACCCATCGACGAGCGACATCGAGATCCTTCTCCTCGCCGGTGGAGAGCATGTAAAGCAGTCCCAGTCCCTCAATACCGGTGGCATAACTGCCACTGCGGGCGAGGAAATCCGCTTGGTTGCGGACGATCTTGTCGGACTTCGGGCAATTCAATGGCCAGGTCTTGCTGTAGGCGCCGAGCACGGGGATTTTCACGATGACTTCCTCGGCCTTGGCGTCCGGCTTCTCCTTGACCATGAATTTCACCAACCCATCGGTGGCTTCGGCCTTGGTGATGATGCCGCCGAGGATGACGCGCGGGTCGATATCCTTGAGGGTCTGGCCGTTGATCGATTCGATCATCTGTCCCACCTTGAGCTTGCCGCTGGCCTCCGCAGGCGAACCCTTGTCGATGCGGCTGAGTTTCATCTGGAAAGG
>CAIVKO010000116.1 GCA_903906515.1 Akkermansiaceae bacterium | reverse complement strand
TATCTTGCGGAATGGTGAAACGACTGTATTCCAAGTCCACCAGAGGCCAAGAAGCATAGCTATTCCGCCTATCAATCTTCTCGCGTGTTCAGGTTTCATTTTCTTGCACAACGTTAGATATGCGCTCACCGGCGCGATTGAAAGGAAAATGAAATGAAATTGAAAGGATTATGGCCGGTTGAGCGCCATGACTTGTTCGTGTTGGGAATTCTCGGGGGGTGGACTCCGAATCGGGAAGTGTCTGCTCGACTTGCAAACCACGGAGAAACTCCACATCGTCTCGCTCACTGACTCCGGTCTCGTCTCGCGGGAAAGACACCGGACGCTCTCGCCGAAAAGACTCGCAAACCACGAGACCCGATACCGCTCTCGCGGAATGATCGATCAAACTTCAAAAGGCACGACGTATCTCTCGCGGAATGATCTCCGAACTAAAATCGCAGCAAACTTCCCAAACGTGACGAAGCACCGAGCCATTCATGAACCCAATGCACAAGGTATTCTTACACGAACGTTTGATGTGATGTCACCGCGTCATTGCGGTGTGAATGAGAAGGAAATTGAGATGCTTATGGGCGGTTGACATCCATGACTTGTTAGCCTTCTTCATTTTTGGTGTGGGGAAGCGTAGTCACTTCGTGAGTAGCGAGCTACCCAGAACGGCGACTGGCGCAAACATCGAAAGTGCGCACAGGATAATTGCCCAAGCAAAGGCAACAATATTGGCTAGTATCCTTGGCGCTCCCTTCTGTAGCCGTCCTTGGAAGCGGGCAATCCATGAGTCGACGAACTTGTCGGACAACCACGCATTGAGGAACACAATCACAACCCCGGAAAGGAACCCAACTGCTACGGCGCGCCAATCCCTAGTGATGCTACCGATGATTGGACCCGCGGACAACGGCCCCAAGAATGCGATCACATACGACAGCCCGTCGATAGGCCACACCAGATTGGGATCGGCTTTCGGCGCGGTAAACTTTAATGACCGTATGAATGGCATGTAGGTTTCTTTGATTTCGGCTAACGTTTGATGTGGAGGCACCGGCGGATCAATCTCCGATTCAACTAGCGACGTTATCGCCGGTTGCCTCGCATGACTTGTTCTGCTTCTTTGTCTTGTGACGGGTAACCATTGATCCTAATGTAGAGCCTCCAATGACGAGGAAAATCCATATGAGGTTATGAAACTTCCACGTCCATGTCACCCCTTGGAAACCCTTAGAAATCTCATTCTCTCTGTCTTCGAGCCATGATCGTGTAGCCCTTCTTTCTTCGGCCCTATAAATCAGCGAATCCCAATATATGCTCCCGCCATCTTTTACTAGCATCTTGTCATGGGAAAAAAGTAGTTCGGGCTTGTGAGATAGTGATGCCTTATCGAGACGTCCCTTATCGATCTTACCCAGTGAAATAAATATTACTCCTGTGGCTATACACAGCATCAGGTGTATGAGGAGTATTTTCTTCATTTCTTGCAGAACAGTATTTATTCGTAGGATGTCGTGGAGTGATATCCAAAATGATCCTTAGAGGGAGGATTGGCAGGAATCCTTGATTTGACAAGGAAATTTTTGGGAGTCGTTCGTATATCAGGACCGGATCGTCTTCGGTTTTTCGGGGGGATGATCTAGCAGATATCAAGGGGAAGCGGAAGAAAAAATATTGGTTATTGGATATTTGATATTGGGGAAGAGGAAGAAAAGGGTCAATAGTCAGCGGTCAACGGTCAACGGTCAGCGGTCAACGGTCAGCGGGAAGAGGAAGAGGAGGCGCCGGCGTCAAGTGGGCGGCCCCGGCGGTGCACGCCCTACCGATCTTCTACACGCCGGTGGCGTCAAGTGGGCGGCCCCGGCGGTGCACGCCCTACCGACTTTAGACTTTTCTTCCGCATTCCATGCCGATGGCGACAAGTGGGCGGACCACGGCGGGTCACGCCCTACCGACTTTTAGGCCTCACATCCGATCCAGCGGACTCACCACACCAAGACCATTCGCGCCTGTAGCCACGTGCAGATAAATCTCAGTGGTCGAAATATCCTCATGCCCCAGTAGATCCTGGATCGACCGCAAGTCCGTGCCTCCCTCTAGCAAGTGGGTGGCAAACGAGTGGCGCAACGCATGACTCGTCACCCGCTTTTCAATCCCTGCTAGTCCCGCCGCGCGCTTGATCGCCTCATTGTAAACCTTGCTGTGCATGTGATGGCGCCGACGGATTCCGGATTCGGGATCTACCGATATCTGGCGAGCCGGGAACAACCAAAACCACTCGAATGTTTCCGCCGCTCGTCTGAATTTCCGCGCCATCGCCCCCGGAAGCCACACCCCGGCAAGCTTCGCCTCCCTGTCACCTTTCCACACCTCACGCGCCCGCTCGATCTGCTTTGCCAGCTCGCCCAGCAGACTCTGCGGCAGCACTGTGACCCGATCCTTGTCACCCTTGCCGCAACGCACGGTTACCATCCCGCGCTCCAGGTCCACATCCTTGATCCGCAGACGTACCAACTCCGTGAGCCGCAATCCCGCACCATACTGCAGTCGCGCCGCCAACTCATAGCGACCGTGCGATTTCTCCTGATCCTTCTCTTTGGCCGGCATTGCTTTCGCCTCCTGCACTTTGAGTTCGTTGAACAACTTCTGCGTCTCCGGCTTCGATAGCACCACCGGCACGCGAGTCCCAGTATCCCGAAGTTTCACAGCGAAAACCGGATCCTCCACCTCCAGCACATACTTGAAAAAGAACGCCAACGCATTGAGCGCCTGCTTCTGCGTCGAATAGGCGCAGTCCTCGTCATCGACCACCGATGTCAAAAACCGCGTTGCGGTGCCGACCCTCATCACCTCGCGCTCGTCTCCGGCAAACACCGCATAGCGCGCCGCCCAGGCTCCGTAACACTGTTTGGTCCGCAGCGCCAATCCCCGCCTGGCACCTGCCGAATGCACCGCCGATCTCAAGCGTTCCGGCAAACTTCGATGATCCGCCCCCGCCTCCGCACAGGCACTCAACCAATTCAAATACCACTGGATCGCATCTCCCCACTGCTCCAATTGCCAGGCCTCTCTGATCCGATCCTCCCGCGTCACCTCCGACTTCCAAAACGCCTTCGCAGCCTCTCTTCCCGCAGGCATCTCATGCCGCAGACGGAAATTCTCAAACCATTCCAAAACCAGCAGAAATCCTTCACGTTCCCGATCCGTCAGCCCCCGGAATTCCGCCAGATCCTTCCTCCAACACCAGCGTGTTTTGCGTGTGATTGTTGCAGTCATCACCAACAATTTAATCAATCTAACCCTAACGTCAATAAAAAAGTGTTCTTTTGAACATTTTGTCTGACGCCTTCTATAATCGATTGAAAATCAGCTTCATTCTTGAGATTGGGTCATTGGGAAGAGAGAAAGACGCTGCGTGGTCTAAGAGGCTGTCTGAATATTGCCACTGGCAGGGACGCGACCTCCGGGCGGTCCGAGAGAATGGGGTATGAACGATAGTCCATGAGTTGATTTTTAAGCATTTCCATGGTCGCTCACGTCATCGTTCCATTCGCCGGACCGTTACGGAGAACGGTCCCTGCCATTTTTAAGACAGGCTCTAAGAGGCTGTCTGAATGCGGCTTGGCGGAGATGAAGAAGTCAAGGGACAGGATGTCCCTTGGAGAGGGACAGGGACTGTAATTCCCAGCTACGATTGGCGATTCATTGGCTCGCCGCTCGCAGAGTGCCGCTACATTTTTTCAGAATTTTAGTTTTTCATTTTTTCAGCTTTTACTTTCTGGACGCTGCCGCCCTTGGTCGGATCGGAGCGGGAGTCCGAAAACCAAAATGGATGAGTTCTGAATGGCTGCGATTCAATCCGATAGATCCGCCAATGTCACGGAATAAAAAATCGTCATTCGGCAGGGCAATCAAGCTAGGGATTTTTTCAACCACGAATGAACGCGAAGAAACTCGAATGAAGAGTCCTCTCAGGATAAAATCCATCATTCGAAGAATCCAGTGGTTCAAATTCGCGTCAAGTTATGAGAGGATTCCAACAAAAGCCTATGAGTGGGCAGATCAAGGAGCAGCGGAACGAGTCCGCTGATGTCCATGGAAATGACAGGTGAAGCCAATGCAGCGGCATCCCGTATTCATGGCTTCGCCGTGACCGGATGTGGATAGAGACGAGGAAAATTGGCCTTGAATGAGTCCTGATAGCGGTAGATGTCGTCGTATCCGCGTTTCACATGCTGGGGCGGTGCGGGTTCGCCGCGCAGTTCGGCCAGGAGCACGCGCACGATGTCGCGGTTTTCTTCCAGTCCTGCGAGGCATTCGCCGAAATACCATGCGGGCCACTTGCCGGTTTCGGCGCGGCGCAGTGCCAGGAACAATGCGTCATAGCCGCGAAGCGCCTGCTCGGCCTTCTTGGCGTCGCGGTGGATCATGGCTCCGGCATAATTTTCCAGGATTTCCAACAAATGCAGATGGATCCGGATCGGTGTGAGGACGTGCGATTCGTAAAAGCCACGCCGCTCCGCGGGCACCTTCTGCATCAGGGACTCGGCGTCCGCGAGCAAAGCCGCCACGTAGGGACGGTTTTCGGAAGCCAACAATCCTCCCGTGCGCGCTTTTTCCAAATCCTGTTTGATCATCATGTTGCGGAGCCGCCAGATCAGGAAATTGTCGCCATGACAGGTCTGCCAGTCGTCGCCCTGCTGATAGGGGATGTCGAAATAGCGTGTGTAAATTTTCGCCACCTCGGTGGCGACGCTTTCACCGAACTGGCGGCGGCTCCAATCCAATAGGAACTGATCCATATTTCCGCGGTCATCCTTGCCGAGGTAAGGCTTGGCATCCCAGGCCAGGCGCATCGCGCAATCGGTGGTCATCGGCACCGGCCTGATGTCGCTCACGTTGATCAGCAGGAACTTGGTGGCACCCGCCTGCGCGAATCGGCCGAGCTCGTGATAGATGCGCGATGGCGGCACCATCTCGCTGAGTTGGTTCGCGCCGCCGTTGAGCATGGCGGTGTGATAGTAGGTCCCCTGCCCGGCTTTGAGCTGGCCGTTGTCCCGGATGCGTCCGAACCCGTTGTCCGGCCAGACCTGGATGACGTTTTCAGGCAGTTTCAGATGGCCTGCGTGCATCATGTCGCTGCCTTCCATCCAGAGGTTGGCGATGATCTTCGCGTCAGGATCCACTTCATGGATCAATTCCACTTCTTTTGCGATCGCCTTCGTGATGACCGCGCCGCGCTCTTCAGGAGTGTTGAGTCCGGACTCGTTCGTCCAGAACGGTTGATCGCCCTTGCCTCGATAGCCCACCGACCAAACCACCTCGCGTCCCTTGAACGCCTGGATGCAGTCGCGCCAGTATTTCTCCATGATTTCCGGATGTTTCGTATGGGAAAACGGGACATCGGCCGGCCAGCGCATGGTGTTCAGGCCGACCACGAGGATGTGGTGCATGTTGAGGATGAGTCCACGGCGTGAGGCGAGTTCCCAGCAGCGCTCGTCGGGAAAGTTGAAGGTGCCGGGCACGATCATGTTGCCGCGCATGCGCAGCAGTGTCTCGCAGATGCGGTCTAACATCTCCAACGAATATGGATTCTCGCGCAGCGGATCCGGGGCAAAGCTGTTCAGCAGATCCTCATCGTTGATGAACCATCCGCGATAACCAAAGGTCGGTGATCCGGAGTCCTTGTTGAAATCCGCAGCGACCTCGATCTGCTGCCGTGGCGACGGTTCGTGATCGACCCAGAAATACCACGGATCGACTCCGAGGATCTGCTCTGAAAGCGCATAGGCCGCGTAGATCGCGCCACGTTTGTCCGCACCTGTCGCAGCCAGGGTTTTCCCCTCGACTTTCAGTGAAAAGGTTTCCGGTGCTCCCGGTTTGTCGGAAATGCCGAAACGCACCAGCGGCTGCGTCCATCCTTCCGGCTCGGTTTGCAAGACGATCGGCCGGTGCCCCAAAACCTTGTACCAATCGCGCTCCACATCGGCCAGCGCGCGTTGCACGGCTTCCGGTTGGTCTTTCGGCACAATCCACGGTGTATCGGCTGTGAGGATGATCGCGCTGTCAGCCACTGCCTTCGCGCCTGTCAGGCAGGCGAAAGCCAGTGTCAGCCGGATCATCGCTCTAATAGGAATTCGGAGTGTCATGGTGGTGCTCATGTGGACGGATGGATGTTGCTGGGGTTGAAAAATAATCGCAGCGTGGGTGAATGTTCCCACGGCACATACGGCGCATCGAATGAAAACCTTACGGATTTCAGGTGTGCGCCGGGGAAGCCTAGACCGTTTGCCAATTGGCTTCAATTTAAGGGGTGAGCGGTTTGATTTCATGGCACAAGGAGCGGTGATGACTCGCCTTCCTATAGCGAGACTGACTTTTTTGTCCTGCATCCCCGTTTGGGTAGAATCATCCTGATCGTGACAAAACGAGATCAAGGTGATAATCTCATCCCGCCGTGCCAAATACGGCACTCCGCACAATGAACATCATCCTCGGCATCACTGGTTCCATCGCGGCATACAAAGCTGCGGATCTCGCCTCGCAGCTCGTCAAACAGGGCCACTCGGTCCATGCAGTGATGACCCGCAGCGCCGCCGAATTCATCACTCCGCTCACGTTGCAGACACTCACGAGAAACCCGGTCGTGGTTTCACTGGAGGATGAAAAACAATCGTGGAAACCCAGCCACATCGATCTGGCCGATCAGGCGGATTTATTCCTCGTGGCTCCGGCCACCGCCAATGTGATCGCGAATTTCGCCAACGGCAATGCGCCTGATCCCCTCGCCTCGATCTATCTTGCCCTGCCCCGCACCACCCGCGTGCTCATCGCCCCGGCGATGAATGGCAAAATGTGGCTGCATCCCGCCACCCAGCGAAATGTAGAACGCCTCAAACAGGATGGCTGCGGATTCGTCGGCCCTGCAGAAGGAGATCTTGCCTGCGGCTACGAAGGCATCGGCCGACTCTCACCAGTGGAAGAAATCCTGGCTGCGATCTAACCTGGCAGGGATCCGACCTCCGGGCGGTCCGCGAGAATGGAAAGTGAATGATTGAACATTTTTCAGATTTCCAAGCTTTCCATGCGCGAACGCATTCTCCGCTCATACGCTGGACCGCCCGGAGGTCGGTCCCTGCCTTGGATACGTTAAGACCGCCCGGAGGTCGGTCCCTGCCTTGGATACGTCAAGACCGCCCGGAGGTCGGTCCCTGCCTTGGATACGTTAAGACCGCCCGGAGGTCGGTCCCTGCCTTGGATACGTTAAGACCGCCCGGAGGTCGGTCCCTGCCTTGGATACGTTAAGACCGCC
>CAIVKO010000115.1 GCA_903906515.1 Akkermansiaceae bacterium | reverse complement strand
GCACCAGCGCAATGAGGCCAATCATGACGACCTCAATACGATTTACGGCCGGATGTTGTTACGGGTGAAGCAGGCCAAACTGACCCACGGCATCCGGGGCATACTCTGGCACCAGGGCGAGAACAACCAAGGGTCCGCTTCGCCCACCGGCGACTTCGACTGGAAGTCCTATCAGGATTATTTCCTGGAGATGTCGGCCGCCTGGAAACAGGATTTTCCTAACATCCAGCACTACTATATCTTCCAGATCTGGCCGAACTCGTGCATGATGGGCGGTGGCACCGGCGGTGGCGACATGATCCGCGAAAAACAACGGACCCTGCCGCAGTTGTTTTCGAACATGGATTGCATGTCCACCCTCGGAATCAAACCGGCGGGACCCTGCCATTATCCGCTGGCAGGCTGGTCTGAATTCGCGAGGTTGATGCTGCCGCTGATCGAGCGGGACAATTATGGCAAAGCGCCCACGGCATCCATCACCGCGCCCAATCTCAAGCAGGCATCTTTCGCGGGCGGTGCGAAAGACACCATCGTGCTTGTGTTTGATCAACCCGTTGTCTGGAACGATTCGCTGATCAGTGAGTTCTATCTGGATGGGGCCAAGGGGCTGGTTGCCTCCGGCTCGGTTTCAGGAAATGTGGTGACGCTCAAGCTCAAGGCACCGTCCACTGCCAAGAAGATCGCCTATATCAATGAAAACAATTGGAACCAGGACAAGCTGATCATCGGGGCTAACGGAATCGCCGCGCTGACGTTTGCGGAAGTGGAGATCGGCACAGGCCGTTGAGCACAAACGAACAAGAAATAGAATGCTATGAATCAATTTAGATCGGGACTGATATGGATGTGTGCGGGGCTGATGGCTGGTGCTCTAACCGCTCGGGCGGAAGTGCCACGCCCGGAGCATCCGAGGCCGGATCTTTGCCGTGAGAACTGGCAACCACTGAATGGCGAGTGGCAGTTCGAGATCGACAAGGCTGCGGACGGTGAGGCCCGCGGATTGACGCATGGCAAGGATCTCACCTCGAAAATCGTGGTGCCGTTCTGTCCTGAAAGCAAGCTATCGGGTCTCGGGCTGGGTAATACCGTAAAGCTCAAGGATGTCTGGTATCGCCGCTCGTTCGAGTTGACGCCCGCCATGATGGGCAAGCGGGTGCGGATCCATTTCGGCGGCGTGGACTACAAGACCTGGGTCTATATCAACGGCCAGCTTGCCGGGACACACGTCGGCGAAAGTTCCGCGTTCAGCTTTGAGATCACGCAATGGCTCAAGGACGGGCCAAACGAGGTGGTGGTGAAGGTTCTGGACGACATGTGGTCAGGCCTTCAACCGAGCGGCAAGCAGTCGCCCGATCAGAGCCAAGGGTGCACCTATACCCGCACCACCGGCATCTGGCAACCGGTGTGGCTGGAGGCGGTAGGCTCCACGTTCGTGGAAAATATCTCTATCGTGCCGGACCCTGACAACTCGCGCGTGTTCATCACCGCAAAGCTCAACGGGTTGGACAAGGATCTGTCACTCAAGGCCGAAGCTTTTCTCGACGGCAAGTCGGTCGGCTCGGACACGACCACGGGTCCGTGGCAGAACACGCTGGTGGTGAATCTCAAGACGAAGAAGCTCTGGGCACCGGGCACTCCGAACCTGTATGATCTCAAGTTTACGCTCACCAGCGGCAAAGAGAAAATCGACGAGCTGGGCAGTTATTTCGGCCTGCGCAGTGTGGCCATCGACGGACGCCGCATCCTGATCAACGGCAAGCCGGTTTTCCAGAGGCTCATTCTTGATCAAGGGTTTTATCCCGACGGGCTCTGGACTGCGCCAACGGACGAGGAGCTGAAGAAGGATATCGAGCTGAGCATGGCGTGTGGCTATAACGGCGCGCGTTTGCATCAGAAAGTCTTCGAGCCGAGGTTCCTCTATTGGGCTGACAAGCTCGGCTACATGGTCTGGGGCGAGTCACCTAACTGGGGTTTCAATTTCAAGCCCGAGGGCTATGCCGCCTATACCAACGAGTGGACCGAGATCCTGCTGCGCGACCGGAACCACCCATCGATCATCGGTTGGAGCGCGTTCAACGAAACCAACGGGAAAGTGGTTGCCGACTTGCAGCAAATGATGTGGAATGTCACCAAGGCGGTCGATCCCACCCGCCCGGCATTCGAGACCAGTGGCTGGACGCATACGATGCCCAACCCGGAAGTGCTAGATATGCATGATTATGACGGCAACGGGGTCAGTCTGCGTGAGCGTTGGCTGGGGAACTTGTCGGTCACTTCGGTGACCCGCTCCATCCCCGCGCGCTACGGCTCGCTCAAGGCGTCGCTGGCCAAAGACCGCGGCGTGCCATTCATGGTCAGCGAGATTGGCGGTATCGGCTGGGCCACCGGCGGCGGCTGGGGCTACGGCACAGGCCCGAAAACGCTCGATGAATTCTACGTCCGCTACAAGGGCACCATCGACGCCATGCTCGACAACCCGCACCTCTTCGGTTTTTGTTATACGCAGCTGACTGACATCGAACAGGAAAAGAACGGGCTTTACTACTATGACCGCAAGCCGAAGTTCGATGCGAAGAAGCTCCACGAGATCACCTCGCGCGAAGCTGCGTACGAGCGCTTTGATCCCACCAAGCCAGTCGTAAAGGCGGCTGAGCCGGCGTGGAAAGTGCTGGTCGGTGCCTTGCAGGACGGTGAACTGAGGACGCCCTATCACTATGTGATCGAGAAGCCTGCCGACGGCTGGATGAAGGAAGGGTTTGATGATACCTCATGGAAAACCGGCTTAGCGCCGTTTGGCAGTGACGGGGAGTGGACCATTGGGACCAAGTGGACGAGCGGGGACATCTTCTTCAGAAAGACCTTTGAATATAATGGCGGGGAAATCAAAAAAGGCGCCCTCGTCATCTTATATGACGAGGACACGGAGGTGTATGTCAACGGGCAGAAGATATTCGGAGCCGAGAAGTTCATCACCCAGTATCAGTTGTATTCAGTGACCGAGCTGTTGAAGAAGGCGCTGAAGAAAGGCACCAACACCATCGCCGTGCATACGCACCAGTCGTCAGGCGGCCAGTATATCGACCTGGCCCTCCTTGTGGAATAAGCGGTTCCAATCATTTCATTCTTAAAAAACAAACATCTAACATAATATGCAATTGATGAAATCCATAAGGCCTGTGGGGCTGTTGTTGTCTGCCATTATGCTGCTGTCCGCTGCGTCAGCGTCCGCCGCTGTCAAAGGGACGGAGGCGATCCCGCGCCCCGAGCATCCCCGCCCGGATCTCCAGCGTGACAATTGGCTGACACTCAACGGCGAGTGGCAGTTCGAGATCGACAAGGCGGCCGACGGTGAAGCACGGGGCCTTACCAAAGGAAAGGATCTCGCCAGCAAGATCATCGTTCCCTTTTGTCCGGAGAGCAAACTATCGGGCTTGGGCCTGGGCAATAGCGAGAAGCTCAAGGACGTTTGGTACCGCCGCACCTTCGAGGTGCCGCCTGCCATGAAAGGCAAGCGGGTGCTCATCCATTTCGGCGGTGTCGATTACCAGACATGGGTTTACATCAACGGCCAGTTGGCTGGGACCCACGTCGGTGCAAGTGCCTCGTTTAATTTTGACATCACCCAACTGCTCAAGGACGGGACCAACGAAGTGGTGGTGAAGGTGCATGACGACATGTGGTCGGGCATGCAGGGACGCGGCAAGCAGACCCCCGATAACAGCAATGGCTGCATCTACACCCGCACCACCGGCATCTGGCAGACGGTGTGGCTGGAAGCCGTCGGCGCATCCTTCGTCGAGAACCTGTCGGTGATTCCCGACCCCGATCACTCGCGTGTTCTGATCACGGCCAAGATCAACAGCGTGGGCGGCGAGCCGCTTAAGCTTAAGGTGGAAGCCTTCGCCGCCGGCAAGCTGGTGGGTTCCGACACCACGACCGGTCCGTGGCAGCAGACCTTGGTGCTGAACCTAACGGAGAAGAAACTATGGGAACCCGGTGCGCCGTTCCTGTATGATTTGAAGGTCACACTCTCCAGCGGCAATACGATCATCGATACGCTGAAAAGTTATTTCGGCCTGCGCAAGCTCACCATCGACGGGCGTAAAATATTGATCAACGGCAAGCCGTTTTTCCAACGCCTGATCCTCGACCAGGGATTCTATCCCGAGGGTCTGTGGACGGCGCCGTCCGATGAGGCGCTGAAGAAGGATATCGAAATGAGCCTGGCCTGTGGCTTCAATGGCGCGCGCTTGCATCAGAAAGTTTTCGAGCCGCGATTCCTCTATTGGGCCGACAGACTCGGCTACATGGTGTGGGGCGAGTATCCGGATTGGGGATATGAGTTTCACCCCGAGAGCTACGCGGCGGTCGTCAATGAATGGACCGAGATCCTGCTGCGCGATCGGAACCATCCGTCGATCGTCGGTTGGTGCCCGTTCAACGAGGAGGACAAGCGGGCGAAAGAGATTTCACAGATGATTTGGAACGTCACCAAGGCGGTTGATCCGACACGTCCCGCGTTGGAAACCAGCGGCTGGACGCATACGTTGCCTAATCCTGAAGTCCTGGATTCCCACGATTATGAAGGCAGCCCGGGTGTTCTGCGCAACCGGTGGATGGATCGGCTATCCGTCACCCAACAAGACCTGCCCGCTCCAGCGCGCTATGGCAACGCGCCAGCTCCCACTCAATCGCGCATCATTCCGTATATGGTGAGTGAAATCGGCGGCGTCGCTTGGGCGAACGAAGGCGGTTGGGGGTATGGTGAACAGCCGAAGAAACTCGAGGAATTCTACACCCGCTATCAGGGCACCATCGACGCCATGCTCGACAACCCGCATTTGTTCGGATTCACCTACACGCAGCTAACCGACGTCGAGCAGGAGCGGAACGGCCTGTATTTCTATGATACCCGTAAGCCGAAATTCGATATCGCCAAGCTCCACGCGATCACCTCACGTCAGGCGGCCTATGAGCGTGACATTCCGACGATCGCCAAGTCTGTCGCCCCGCTGGACAAACCCGTCTGGAAGGTCCTGGTCGGCGCCGTGCAGGATGGAGACCTGAGCACCCCGTACGCCTATTCCACGGAAAAACCTGCTGACAATTGGACCGAGGAATCCTTCGACGATCGCGCGTGGAAGACCGGCCGTGCTCCCTTCGGCCATGGTCCGCAGAATGTGCGGACGGAGTGGACCACCCCGGACATCTACCTCAGGAAGAAGTTTGAATACGACGGCACCACCCTGAAGCGTGGCGCGGTGGTGATCAACTATGACGAGGACACCGAGGTATACGTGAACGGCAAGAAGATCCTGAGTGTTTGCGGATATATCACCTACTATCAATTGAACAGCGTGAACGACGCGTTGAAAAAGGCGCTTAAAAAAGGATCTAACACCATCTCTGTGCACACCCGCCAAGCTGTTGGCGGCCAATACATCGATCTGGCGCTTCTGGTGGAAAACTAAAGGAAACAATTATGCTAATCAGAAAAATTTGTTATTTGTCGCTGCTTCTGGCAGGCGCTGCGACCGCGGCTACCATGGAAACGGATTTCAGCAATCCGCCAGTCACGGCGCGGCCCTACGTGTGGTGGCATTGGATGGGATCCAACATCAGCAAAGAGGGCATCACCAAGGATCTTGAAGCCATGAAGGAATCAGGCATCGGCGGCGCGACGATTTTCCATCTCACCTCCGCGGTGACCGTCGGTGCCAAAGCGACCGGCAATTGTCCTACGCCCGAAATCACCTACCGCAGTCCGAAGTGGTGGGAGATGATGAAGCACGCCGCTTCGGAGGCCAATCGCCTGGGGCTTGAACTCGGCATGCATAACTGCGTGGGATACTCGACAACCGGCGGTCCGTGGATCACTCCTGAGCGCGGTATGCAACGGCTGGTGCGCAAGATGGAGAAGGTCCAAGGCGGCAAACAGGTCACGATTGATCTGTCCCTTCCCGGCCAACTGGTTGACATCGGGGTGTTTGCGGTGCCAGCCGAAGGCATCATCCCGCTGGATAAGATCATCGACCTGACTTCCAAGTCGGACGCGAAGGGCCACCTCGTCTGGGATGCCCCGGAGGGCGCGTGGAATGTCTATCGTCTCGGCTACGCGTTCAGCGGACATCAATGCAATCCGGTCCCCGACGATATGATCAACAAGGCGTTCGAGGTGGACAAGATGTCGATCGAACAAAATATTTATCACTGGAAGCAGGTGCTCGAACCGCTCAAGCAGAACCTGGGCCCTCTTGTCGGTAAGAGCTTGCGCCACATCCTCGTCGACAGTTACGAAGCCGGCGACCAGAACTGGAATGCTCAATTTCGTGAGGAATTCAAGCGGTTGAAAGGATACGATCCGCTGCCGTGGCTGATGACCATGAACCAGCTCGTCACCGACGGCCGCAAAGAAGAGGCTCGCATCGTGGCCGACGCGGACCAGACCGCGCGCTTCGAGTGGGATTATCTTGATGTGACCAAAACACTGATTCTTGAGGGCTTCCGCACAGGTGCCCAAGCGATTCATGCGGCTGGCATGAAATTCAACTGGGAACCTTACAGCGGCCGGTTTGATATGATTGCCGGCTCTGCGTTGGCTGACGTGCCGATGGGCGAATTCTGGACCGGTGGCCAAGGCGGCATTGACTATAACATCGTGGCTGCAGGCCGCGCCGCCGGACGCCGCATCATTGCTGCCGAATCATTCACCGGCATGCCTCCGCTCAGTCGGTGGAGCGAGACCCCGGCTTTCTTGAAAACCTGTAGCGACGGAACCTATGCCAGCGGTGTCAATCGCGTGTTTCTGCACCACTGGGTCCATCAGCCGTTCGACGAGAAATACAAGCCCGGCATCGGCATGGGTTGGTGGGGCACGCATTTCAACCGTAACCAAACGTGGTTTGAACCCGGCAAAGCCTATTTCACCTACCTCGGCCGGGTGCAGACCCTGCTCCAGCGCGGCGAGGGCGTCGCCGATTTTCTGGCGCTTGAGCACTCTCCCGCCGGTTCCGACTCCATCCCGGTTGCCGCGCTGCTGAACGGTGACCTGCGCGTCAAGGACGGCATGATCGTGCTGCCCAGTGGCCGGCGCTACTCATACCTCCAGTTGCCGCCCAAGGAGGTGATGCTTCCTGAGGTCGCCCGCGCGCTCAAGAAGCTGGTGGCCGCCGGCGGGGCCATCGCCGGCCCCAAGCCGCTGCGCTCGCCCAGTCTATCCGGCTATCCGAACGCGGATGCCGAGGTCAGGAAACTCGGCGAGGAACTTTGGAGCAACCCGAAGGTTCTAACCAAGGCCGTGAACCCCGCTCCACCTGTGTCCACCCCTGGTGCCGACATCCGCACGACGGCCAGAAAGGATGGCGAGACGGATATTTTCTTCCTGGCGAATACCAGCGATGTGGCGCGCGATTTCACCGGATCCTTCCGAGTTACCGACAAATTACCGGAATTCTGGCAGCCGTTGGACGGGACGTCACGGGCTGCTGCGGTGTGGAAAACCGCCGCCGGGCGCACGGACCTTCCGATGCACCTCGACGCGCACGAGTCGATCTTTGTGGTGTTCCGTAAACCGGCACCGAGCGACCACGTTGTTGAAATCGCCGCCGCCGACAAGACCGCATACACGACCCGGGTGGGTGAGGACGGCAAAGTCGCCGTGCGCAGCGCCGGAACGTGTCGTGGCGAAATCGTTTTCGCCTCCGGCAAGCGTTCCCCCTTCTCGCTTGAAGCCGTTACGCCGATCCCGCTGGCCGGGCCGTGGCAGGTTGCGTTTGCACCAGTTGTGGGCGCACCCGCCAAAGCAACTTTCCCGGAACTGCGGTCGTGGAGCGAAAATGCTGATCCTAACATCAAGTATTTCTCCGGCACCGCCACCTATTCCAAAGCGCTACGGCTCGACACGCCGCGCCCGGGTCAACGCTATATCCTGGACCTGGGCACCGTGCATGAGATGGCTGCGATCAAAGTCAACGGCCGTGCCATGGGCGTGGTCTGGTATCCGCCCTTCCGCATGGATGTCACTGCGGCACTGAAAGCCGGGGAAAATAAGTTAGAGATCCAGGTGACCAATACATGGGCCAACCGTCTGATCGGCGACGAGCAAGAGCCCGAGGATTCCCAGTGGGATGAATGGGAGGGGTTCCGCGACTTTGGCGGGCGCTGTCTGAAAGTCTATCCGGATTGGTTTGTGAAGAACCAGCCGCGCCCGTCGCAGGGCCGCAAGTGCTTTGTGACCTATAACTATTTCAAGAAAGACGCTCCTTTGCTCCCCGGCGGCTTGATCGGACCGGTCCAATGGATCGTTGAAAACGAAGCGAAATGTGAGGGCGCAACAAAGCCATAAAGCCTCGCGGGTTGGAACTTAACAACGAAAAGACAACATCATGAAAAGATTAGTGTATCTAACATCAGTTATCGGATTTTGCTGGAGCAGCATGGGGCTGATGGCCGGCGATCTGAAAAAAGAATTTGCCGCGCCGCCGGATTCGGCGCGGATGTGGACGTGGTGGTTCTGGCTGGGTGACAAGGTGGACCGCGCCAGTATCACCGCCGACCTGGAAGCGATGAAGGCCCAGGGGATTGGCGGCGTGACGGTATACAGCATCAGCGGTCCCGGGGTGAACGGTAAAGGCCCCAATTATATGAGCCCGGAATGGCGGGCCCTGTTCAAGCACGCCGTCAAGGAAGCCGACCGGCTCGGCCTCGGCGTCAGCGCCATCCTGTGTAGCGGCTGGAATGCCGGCGGCCCTTGGATCACTCCCGAGCATGGCTGCAAGAAACAGGTCAGTTCGGAAGTGGTCGTCACCGGCCCCATACATTTCAAAGAGAAATTGACCCAGCCGGGCGATCCGAAATTCTATCGCGACATCGCCATTCAGGCCTTCCCCAATGTCTCGATCAAATCCAGCCCGGAGCGGCAGAAGCAGCTGGCGTATAAGATCGTGCAGGAGTCCTTCGGCGATGCAGTCAAATCGCCTATCAAGGAAATCTGCGCCGAGCCGATGAAGCCGCTTCTACCGGCGGAACCGGGTGCGACCGTGGCCCTAAAGTCCATCATCGATCTAACTGCAAAATGCACCGCTGATGGCGTTCTGGAGTGGGATGTGCCCGCAGGCAAGTGGACCATCCTGCGCACCGGCTACACCATGACGGGCGAGATGACTAACTGGTCATCGCCGACCGGGGCTGGGCTGGAAGCCGACCCCTTGGACGCGGCGGCCATGGATTTCCAGTTCGCCAATGCTGGCGCGCCGCTTATCGAGGAAGCCGGCCCGTTGAATGGCAAGGTTTTCCGTTCGGTGCAGGTTGACAGCTGGGAAGGGAAGATGCCTAACTGGTCGGCGGGTTTCCGCGACGATTTCAAGAAATACCGCGGCTATGATCCCGTGCCATTCCTGCCGGCGCTGGCGGGCTGGGAACTGGGCAGTCCTGAGTTAACCGACCGTTTTCTCTATGACTACCGCAGGACGATTGCCGATATCGTGGCTGAGAATTATTTTGGCCGCCTCACCAAGCTGGCCGAGGCCAAGGGTATCATCCAGCAGAGCGAGGCTGGCGGCCAGTGCTGTCCGAAGTGGATGTCGCTGGACGCCCTCAAGAACCTCGGACGCACCGCTATTCCCATGGGCGAATTCTGGCAGTGTGGGCTTTGGACCGAAGACAAGCAGAACAAGACCACCAAGCAGGCTTCTTCGGCGGGCCACCTCTATGGCAAGCCCATCGTCGCCGCCGAAGCATTTTCCGCCCTGCAACACTTCCACTGGGAGGAGTATCCGGCTTCGCTCAAGCCCACCGCCGACCGCGCCTTCTGCGAGGGAATTAACAGCTTCTTCATCTTCTCCAGTGCCACGCGTAGTGAGGAAGGGTATCCTGGTACGGAGTTCTGCTCCGGGACTTATTTCAACCGCAAGGTCACCTGGTGGAGCCAGGTGCGCGGCTTCAATGATTACATCGCGCGCTGCAGCCACATGCTGCGCCAGGGAATGTTCGCGGCCGATGTATTGTACTATAACGGCGATCAGTGCCCCAATTTCGTCCAGCCCAAGCATGTCGAACCTGGGCTCGGCGCTGGCTATGATTATGATGTCTGCAATACCGAGATTGTTCTAACACGACTCGGTGTTAGCAACGGAAGGATCGTGCTGCCCGACGGCATGAGATACCGCATGCTGGTCCTGCCCGAAAGCACGACCATGACCGTCGAGGTGCTGCGCAAACTCAAGAAGCTGGTGAGCGACGGCATGACCCTGGTCGGACCCAAGCCTGTGGCGGCACCTGGGCTAACAGACTATCCGCGTTGTGATCAGGCCGTGAAGGCATTGGCCGAGGAATTGTGGGGCGATTGCGATGGCAAGACGGTCAAGGAACACGCCTTTGGCAAAGGCCGTGTGGTGTGGGGAACGACGCCACGCGAGTTGCTGACCCAAGCCAAGGTCAATCCCGATTTCAGCCATGCCGGCGGCAAACCCGACACCTTTATCGACTGGATCCACCGCAGCGACAAGGGCGCCGAGATCTATTATGTCGCCAACCGGATGGACCGCGCCGAGACGCTGACATGCACTTTCCGCGCCAGCGGAGCACGTGTGGAATTGTGGAATCCGGTGACCGGTCAGGTGCGCGAACTCAAGGAGTGCAAGATCCTGGCAGACGGCATGACCGAAATTCCGTTGGAATTCGCGCCGTCTGAGAGTGCGTTTGTTGTGTTCAACAAAGAGACACAGAAGACTGTGGCCAAACCCCAGAATGCAGCGGCCAAGAATTTCCCGGTGTTGAACACTGCCCAGGAAATCACCGGCGCGTGGGATGTGACCTTCGACCCGAAATGGGGCGGCCCCGGCAAGGTGAAATTCGAGAAGCTCGATGATTGGATCAGGCGGCCCGAGGAAGGCATCAAGCTCTACTCCGGCACGGCGGTCTATCACAAGACCTTCACCCTTGCGGGCGGACCTGGCAATCGCGCTCCGTTCTACCTCTCGCTGGGATCCGTGAAATACACCGCTCGGGTTAAACTCAACGGTAAAGATATGGGAATCGTGTGGACGGCTCCCTGGCGCGTCGAGATCACCAGCGCACTCAAGGCAGGCACCAACGAATTGGAAATCGAGGTGATCAACCTGTGGCCGAACCGCCGGATCGGCGACGCCTCGTTGCCCGAGGAAAAACGTTACACCCAAAGCAATATCGGTTTCAGCCCGATCAATCCCGTAAATCCTCCTGAAAGATCCGGGTTGTACACGTCCGGACTGTTAGGCCCCGTGGTGATCCAGTCGCTTGCCGCAGATGGGATTAAGTGACCGGTCCATGAACTGGGAAATCCGTTGCCCGCAGGCTAGATCAAATATGAATCAACAAATACCTGGCAACATTGAAAGATATGAAGACGGGCGAGCGAAATAGAGAGGGAGAAAATTATGAAACGAATGATGATTTGCATATTGATGTTTTGTGCTTTTGCTACAGGAGCGTTCGCGCAGGATGGGCTTGAGAAGCGCTTCGCCAATCCGCCGGACGGCACGAAGCCTCGGTGTTACTGGTACTGGCTTGACGGACATATTTCAAAGGAAGGTATTACGCGCGACTTGGAAGCGATGAAGCGCGTTGGTATCGGCGAGGGTTACATCGGCATCATCAACGGGCAGAGCGGCTCGGCTCCAAACCCGGATTTGAAGTCGTTGTCCGATGAATGGTGGGGATATATAGAACATGCCGTTAGAGAGGGTGGCAGGATCGGGGTTGATATCGGGCTGTTTAACTGCCCGGGCTGGAGCCAGTCCGGTGGTCCATGGATCAAGCCTGGGCAGGCAATGCGTTACGTGGCTCTGCAGGAAATGCGGGTGGCCGGCGGCAAACATTTCGAAGGAAAACTGCCCCAGCCAAACGGTGATTTCCAGGACTTGGCGGTCCTTGCATTCCCGGTGCCCGCGCACGATGCGGATGATGCCGCTGCACGAGGGGCGAAGATGACAAGTGAACCGAAAGCGGTGACATTTGAATTTACGGCACCGTTTGAGGCGAGGAGCCTGGTGGTTCATCCTTCTAAACTGGTTAGTGTGGAGGCCGAGTTGCAGGTATCAGATGACGGACAGCAGTTCAAGCCGCTCAGGAAGTTTGCCATTGATCGCCATAATCTTTCGGTGCAAGTGGGGCCCGTGCCACTGGCACCGATTGCGATCAGTTTCCCGGCGGTGTCTGCCAAGTATTTCAAGCTGGTTTTTTCCGGACCATGCGAGCTGGGTAATGTGGTTCTTTCCAGCGCCGCGCGGCTGGAAAGTTATTCGGAGAAGCAGTTGGCAAAGATGTTCCAGGATCCTTTGCCGCCGGCAGATTTCTACTCATGGAAAACCCAGACGGAACCGGACTCGAAAGATCTGATGATTCAAGCAGAGGCGGTTCTCGATATCAGCAAGCAGATGAATAAAGACGGGGTGTTGAGCTGGGATGTGCCTCAGGGGGACTGGATTGTGCTGCGTACCGTGTTGATGCCGACCGGCACCAAAAATACTCCTGCGCCTTCGGATGCGACGGGATTGGAAGTGGACAAGATGAATCGCGAGGCGCTCAAGGCGCATTTCAACGCATATCTCGGCAAATTGGTGGACAGGATGCCCGCAGCGGATCGCAAAGCGTGGAAGCATGTTGTGGCGGACAGCTACGAGACGGGACCCCAGAACTGGACGGATGGAATGGCCGCCGATTTCAGGAAATGTTATGGCTATGATCCCTTGCCTTATCTCCCCGTGCTTACGGGACGCATCGTCGGCAGTGCGGAACTGTCAGACCGTTTTCTCTGGGATCTGCGGCGCATGGTGGCTGACCGTATCTCCCGTGATTATGTCGGAGGATTGCGTGATCTGTGCCACGAGAATGGCTTAAAAATGTGGTTAGAGAATTACGGGCACTGGGGGTTCCCAGGTGAGTTCCTCCAATATGGCGGGAATTGTGATGAGATCAGCGGCGAATTCTGGGTTGACGGCAATCTTGGCAGTATTGAATTGAGGGATGCCTCGTCGGCGGCGCATACCTATGGCAAGCCGGTGGTGTTTGCCGAGGCCTTCACCGGCGGACCTGCATTTGAGAGCACACCCGCGTCGTTGAAGGCGCGGGGTGATTGGTCTTTCTGTGAAGGTGTTAACCAGTTTGTTCTGCATGTTTATGTTCACCAGCCATGGGAAGACAAGCGTCCCGGGGTGGATGCCGGCTTCGGCACGGAGTTTAACCGGCACAATACCTGGTTTGAATATTCAGGGGCCTGGATTGATTACCTGCGGCGCTGCAGTGTCATGCTACAGGCCGGGAAGCATGTTGCGGATGTGGCGTATTACATCGGCGAGGATACACCGAAGATGGCCGGGTCGCGCAGGCCGGAACTGCCTGTTGGGTATAACTTCGATTATATAAACGCGGAAGTGATTGAGAAGAGTCTGAAGGTCAGTAAAGGCCGGTTCGTTTTGCCTGACGGTATGTCATACAGTCTTCTGGTGTTACCGGAAAAGACGAGCATGCGGCCCGCAGTGTTGAAGAAAATACGGGATCTGGTGAAAGACGGCGGCACGGTGCTTGGTCCAATGCCGACCAAGTCGCCAAGTTTGCAGAATTATCCAGCCTGTGATGCGGAAGTTGCCGGACTGGCTTCTGAGTTGTGGGGCAAGGGACAGGTGCTGGCTCACACAGACTTGAAACCCGCCCTCGCCAAGCTTGGAATTGGGCCTGACGTCACCTGCCCGAGTGATGTTCTGTGGACGCATCGTCGTGACGGGGATACGGATATATATTTCCTTTCCAATCAGCGTGGCGATGTGCGTACCGAGCAGATTGGTTTCCGCGCAGGTGGCAGGGCACCGGAATTCTGGTGGCCTGAAACGGGGCGCAGAGAGCGGCCGGCAGTTTATGAAGCCGGTGAAAATCTTGTGACCGTGCCGGTACATTTCGGACCGAACACATCGGTGTTTGTGGTGTTCCGGGATAAGGCACGCACAGACAGTTTGGTTGCCGCATCAGTTGATGGAAAATCCGTGTTAGAGGTTCAGCCGTTGAATCAGAACGGGCAGTTGCCTGAAATCAAGGGATTGCCTGCGGAGTTGACGTTTGGTGACGACGGCAAACTCAATCTTCTGGCATATCGCTCCGGCAGTTTTGAAGTGAAGACGGCTGCCGGCGCGACGCGCAAACTGGAGGTCGCAGCGGTGCCTGCGCCTGTTGAGTTGGGCGGTCCGTGGCAAGTGAGCTTTGATGCAAAAGCCGGCGGACCTGAAAAACCGGTGACATTCGAAAAGTTAGAGGATTGGAGCAAGCGACCGGAAGAAGGGATCAAATATTACAGTGGGACGGCGGGGTATCGGAAGAGCTTCGACCTGCCGGCAGAATTCAGTCGTCAGAATTCAACCGCCCGAGGCAAGACGGCTCCAATTAAATCGAAATTGTTCCTCGATCTTGGTTATGTGAAGGACATCGTAAGGGTGCGGGTGAATGGGAAGGATGCCGGGACGGTATGGAAGCCACCTTACCGACTGGATGTGACCGGGTTGGTTAAGGATGGGCAGAATGATCTGGCCATTGATGTTGTGAACACTTGGTTTAACCGGTTGATAGGTGATGCGCAGCCGGGTGCTGCCAACAAGGTGTCATCTACGACATACAAGCGCAGTGACCCCAAATGTCCGCTCAAGCCGGCTGGACTTATCGGGCCGGTCATATTGCAGGTGGCGGTGGAAGTAGAGTAAGACAATGCCCGCTTTGAATGAATTTTATATCAATGAGTGAAATGAAAAAAATCATACTAACAATGATGTGCAGCGCGGTGGTATTGCCTCCGTTTGCAAATGCTGTAACACCGTTGCCAGAAAAGGTGGCCTGCACCATCGCCGATAAGCAGGCGTTCCAGACGCCCGATTGTGTCCATCTGACCGGCTGGATCGGCTCGCGCATTGATATCAACGAGAAGACCCGGATGGCCAAGATGGATCCGGAACGCCTGCTGGTCAGTTATCGCAAACGGCCGGGCTGGCAGGAGTGGGATGGCGAGCATGTCGGCAAATGGCTGCATGCCGCCACCCTCGCCTGGGTCAACTCCGGCGATCCGGAACTGCGCAAGAAACTCGATTTCACCGCG
>CAIVKO010000114.1 GCA_903906515.1 Akkermansiaceae bacterium | reverse complement strand
AATCCCGCTCCGGATTCATCGTCAGCACCTGACCGTCGATGCCAATGAAATGCCCACAAAGGGTTTGAGGCCCGAGTTTCAAGGAGGGCGCGTTATTGCCGGAAGTGGCGAAACTCGTGGAGGCATTGGGTGGACGGAAGAAATAGCCAAGCTTCTTTTCACCACAGGGGCACTGAGAAAAGAAGAGATGCACCTGCTCACCGATGTATGATCGAAAGCAGCGGTGCTGGTGGCACTCGGTTTGTATAAATTTACCGAGAAAAGATCAGGAACTGTGGGAAGGCGCGTGAATCAACCGCCGATCTCGGTGCGGCCGGAAAGCTGTGCGCCTTCCTCCATCGAAAAAACCTTGGATTTGATATCGCCGTTGATTCTGGATTTATCCTTCAACTCGCAGCGCTCGGAAGTGATTTTCCCTTCGATTTTGCCGTAAACCTTGACTTCTCCGGCAGTGACATCGCCCTTGATGGTGGCGTTTTCGCCAATGGTCACGCGGCCCTTGTCGGAGGTGATTTCACCTTCGATTTTTCCATCGATGATCATATCGTTTGAAAAGCGGATGGAACCGTTGATTTCGATTCCACTGGAGAGGACGTTGGTCGGATTGGCCATGACGAATGAAAAGGAACAAAGGGCGGGGGGCTTGGCAATGGTAAAGATTGGAAATCACGCAATGATTTTCAATTGTGGTTTCTTGACTCTGCCGCGTGACTCCTCCACGTTCGCGGCATGACCCTCACCCCACAAGTCGGAATCATCATGGGCAGCGCTTCGGACTGGCCGATTATGGAACATGCGGCTCGCACGCTCAGGGATTTCGGAATCCCCTGGGAAGCGGAAATTGCCAGCGCCCACCGATCACTCGACAAGTTGACCGGATACGCCTCCGGTGCCCGCGGACGTGGGTTGAAGTGCATCATCGCCGGTGCTGGAGCCGCAGCCCACCTCGCCGGGGTCACGGCCGCCCTCACGGATATTCCCATTCTCGGCGTGCCCATCGACGCCACCTCCCTCAAGGGGATGGACGCCCTGCTTGCCATGGTCCAGATGCCGGGCGGGATTCCCGTAGCCACCTTCGCCATCGGCAAGGCCGGTGCAGTGAACGCCGCGTTGTTCGCAGTCGCCATGATCGCCAATGAAAATCCGGAGATCGCCGGAAAACTCGCCGATTTCCGCAAGAAACAAAGCGACAAGGTGAAAGCCGCAGTGCTCCCGCCACTTGATCCGATGGATTGATCGGGGAGTGATGAGAATCACCACTGTCCGCGAACGGACGCCGGGACTCAGACTGGCCGACTGCAAATGCAATCCGAGGGAGGCGCATCATTCCCGCGCACCCAAACATTTTTGATACGATGTCTGTGGATTTCACGTTTGCAATCACACCTGAAACTCATGATCTCTTTCGTTCATCCCTCGTCTGCCCGCTTGGCGGCACTTCTCACCCTCATGATGTGCGGTCTTTTTTCCTGGAGCCAATTACAGGCCGATGAAGCCAAGACCCCATCCAGCACGGCGATCCCGGTCCGCGTCGACGTCGTCACCGGCATGCTGCGCGACGGTAAGCCCTACTTCGTCAAAGGTGCGGGCGGAGACAAGAACATGAAGGAACTTGCCGCACGCGGCGCGAACTCACTCCGCACCTGGTCCACCAACGGACTTGCGGAAATCCTCAATGAGGCGCAATCGCTCGGCCTCACCGTGAGCGCTGGTATCTGGCTGGAAAGCGAGTGCTCCTGGTTCTCCTACAACAATCCCGAGCACTGTGCCAAACAAGCCGAGCGCGTGCGCAAGGAGGTTCTGCTCTATCGTCAACACCCCGCGCTCCTTGCGTGGGGTATCGGCAATGAGGTCGAGGGTGATGGTTCTAACACCGCCTTCTGGAAGCAACTCGACCGCCTCGCTGTTCTGGTCAAGGAGTTCGATCCCGCCCATCCCACTTTCACCGCAGTGGCGGGTGCCAATCCACAAAAAATCAATGGATTGATGAAGCACGTCCCCCATCTCGATTTTCTCGGCATCAATACCTACGGCGGCGTTTTCGGCGTGCGCCAGCATTTGGAAAAAATGGGTTGGACCCGCCCGTGGTTGCTCACCGAGTGGGGGCCGCGCGGATTTTGGGAAAGTAAGAAAAGCGCCTCGAACGCCCCGTTAGAACAAACGAGCACGGAGAAGGCGGACATGATGCGCAGCGCTTACACCAAAGTCATCGCCCCGACCGGTGGCTGCCTCGGCAGCTATGTTTTTGTCTGGGGTTGGAAATTCGAGGCCACGGCCACATGGTTCGGCATCTTCACCCGCGAAGGAGAAACCACAGCCGTCGCCGATGCCATGCAGGAAGCATGGTCCGGCAAAGCTCCCATCAACCGGGCGCCGGCCATCGGTCAACTCGAAGGCGTCCCCAAGCAACCCGTCGCTCCGGAGACCCGCTTCGAGGCCAGCGCCAAGGCCACCGATGCCGACCCGCTCACTTGGCATTGGCTCGTCCTACCCGAGAAGCAGGACCGGGCATTGAACAGCAATAAAAGCATGCCCGATTCCGTGGATGAAACGATCATCGCCAGCAAGGGCCCCATCGTTACCATCCAAGCTCCGCGGAAACCCGGCAACTACCGACTCTACGTCTGGGTGAAAGACAGCCATGGCCACGCCGCTACGGCCAACATGCCTTTCGACGTCGCTGCTCCCTCACCTCAATAGCCTTTTTTCCGGCAACCGCCTCATCCTATGAATATCATTCCTTCCATGCTCTCATTGCTTGCGGGCGTCATTGTTGTTTCTGGTGCCGAGCCCTTGCACCAATGGAACTTCGAAGCGCCCGCTCCACCTGCGGGAAACGACGAACTCCAGGGCCCATGGAGCCAAGTCGCCGGAGTCGCAGGTCAAGCCCTCGTGTTCGATGGATACCGCACCGAAATCGTTCGCAAGGCCGCCGCTGCCACCGTGCCGGGCGGAGCATTCGCCATCACCGCATGGGTTGCGCCGCAGGAATACTCGTGGAATCTATCAGCCATCATCAACCAACAGGAGGATTTCAAGAAAGGCTACTTTTTCGGCATCGATCACACCGGCAAACTGGTGGGTGGAGTGGCGATGGAGGATGGTTGGAAGCAGTGTGTCTCGGAAAGCTCCCTTCCCTTGCTGGAGTGGGCGCATGTGGTGATGGTTTTCGATCCCGCCAACGGGATCCGACTCTATCAGAATGGCAAGCCGGTCGGCGAAAACCGATTCGCAGGCAAACCCGTATTCGCCAAAGACAGCCCGATCACGCTTGGCAAGACTCAGGCACCAATGGCCCCGGCCAACACCGAACGCGCCACCAGCAAGGCCTTCAAGAGCTGGATGTTTTTCGACGGTTTGATCGACGAAGTCCGCATCCATGACAACGCTCTCGGCACCGACGAGATATTGCGCATGCATGACTCCGCGCACATCGCCACGCCCCGTCCGCTGAAGTTCCGCAAGCTGCCATCCGGCACGGATGAGCCGAGGCCATTTGGTGCCTATTACGCCCGTCTCAGTTTTTCTCCCGGATGGGACGCCCGCTGGAAGGGGAGCGACCTGCCAGACGTCGTTGTGCGCTTCGATCATAGCCCGGTGAAACTCGTGTTCTGGCGCGGTACCGGCTACATCCCGGCCATGGTCACTGAAAACGGAATCTGGATGAGTGACCAGAGCGGCGAGAATTTTGGCGCCGGCGAATGTTACGAAGCCATGGGCGACAAGCAGTGCCGTTACTCACATGTCCGCATCGTCGAGAACACCCCAGCTCGCGCAGTGATCCATTGGCGCTACGCCCTTGCATCGATCTCTCACAAGATCATGTATGAATCCGAAACCGATGCCGGTGATTGGATGGACGAATACTGGACCGCCTGGCCGGACGGCGTGGTCGTGCGCAAGCAGGTGCTGTGGAGCAAGTTCGAAAAACCGGGTGCCTATCAGTTTCAGGAAACCATCTTTTTCAACCAACCCGGCACCAAACCGCAGGACAACGTGGAAGACGAGTCGATCACCTTCATGGACATGGATGGCGCGACTGCGTCGTATTCGTGGAAAGATGGCGCGCCCAGAAAGTTCGACCAAGGGCCGAAGTTCAAGCCCGTCGAGATGGTGCGCACTAAATCCCAATACCGCCCCTTCAGCATCCATCATCCCGAGCGAGTGACCCATCCGTTTACTTTTGGCTGGATCAAGGGCTACTCGACCTTTCCCTGTTGGAACCATTGGCCGGTCTCGCAAATCCCAAGTGATGGAAGAAAGGCCGCCGCACCCGACAAGGCCAGCCACTCGTCACTTACGGCTGTCAATGGTGGACAGCAGAAACTCGAACGCTATCCAGACGGTTCGGTCCGCGTCCGCTCGATCATGGGCATGACCAAGGGTTCTATCCAATCCGTGCTGCCATTGGCGCGCTCATGGAACTCCGCACCCGAGGTGAAGGCCGTTTCCGACGGCTTCATTTCCAATGGCTACGACGCCTACCAGCGCGCCTATCTTTTCCAGAAAAAAGGCGAAAACGGGAAATCGCTCGAATTCACGGTGGCGGCCAGTGAACACTCGCCACTCGTGAACCTCCCGGTCGTGATCCGCAACTGGGGAACCGGCCCTGCCAAGGTTGAAGTCGTCGGGAAAGATGCCTCCTTCCATGAAAAATGCCGTATTGGCAAGGTGTCCAACCTTGAAGGCGACGACCTTGTCATCTGGATACCAGTGGAATCGAATGCCCCGGTCAGCGTCCGGATTCCTTGACGTCAGCAATCCAGTGGCGTAGCAGATTGTAAGCTTTAGCCAAAGAGCTGATATCAAACGTCTGAAAAACTAACAAGATCATGTCCTCCACACAGTCTCCCGCAGGCCCCTCAAGGTCGGTTTACATCACCCTTGGTATCATCGTCTTGATCTCCGGATTCTGTGCGTTAGCCTATCAAGTGGTGTGGCTGCGCGAGTTTCGCCTGATTTTTGGTGGAGCCGCCCCTGCCGCATCTGCGGTCCTTGCGGTGTTTATGGGTGGCTTGGGAGCCGGAGGTGCCATGTTGGGAAAATGGGTCGAACGATCAACGAACCCGGGCCGGTTTTATGCGTTCCTCGAAGGAGGCATTACCATTACCGCCCTGATCACGCCGCTGCTGATGGCCTTGGTTCGCCATTTATACATTCAAACTGGCGGCATCCAAACACTGGGGCTCACCACCGCGACACTTCTGCAAATCCTGATGACCGCAGTGGTGCTCGGCCCCACCTGTTTTTTAATGGGCGGCACGCTTCCCGCAATGCTGAAGATTGTTCAATCCGATGCGGATACCCATCGCGTAACCACGGCTGTGTTCTATGGGCTCAATGTGTGCGGCGCGGTGGTGGGTGCGTTCCTCGCTTCGTTTGTGATGTTGCCATCTGGCGGAAACTTGCTGACTTTATTCACCGCAGGATTTGCTAACGGCTGCATCGCGCTAGTCGCCTACATCACACTGCGCCAGGATGTCCGCCTGCAACCGGCACCTGTGACAACCGACGCTGTGGTGGCGGCACTACCTGCCGAGCGGTCGGGAATTGCTCCGGCTTGGTTCATCTCCGCGGCAGCTTTCACCAGCGGATTTGTCTTCTTCCTGATCGAGCTTGTTTGGTATCGTGCGTCCATTCCCTTGTTTGGAGGCTCGGTTTATAACTTCGGAATCATTCTTGCCATGGCACTCGCGGGAATCGGTGCAGGCAGTCTGTATTTTTCTTTTTTCCTGAAACGCTTCCAACCCACCCTTGGGGCCTTTTCCGCCGTCTCCGGACTGTTGGCACTGTGCATCATCCTGCCATTCGTCCTTGGTGATCATCTCGCCTATTTCGCATTGTTGCTCAACAGCTTCTTCCGGCCGCGTTCGTTCGAGGGCTTGGTTTTCGGCTGGTCTCTGGTTTGCTTTATTCTGGTTTTCCTGCCCGCGTTCTTCTCCGGGATCCAATTCCCGTTCATGATTTCACTGCTCGGCCGTGGCGGTGATGACATCGGCCTGCAAGTGGGGCGCACGTATGCGTGGAATACGTTCGGCGCGGTCTCCGGGGCGTTGCTGGGTGGTTTTGTGCTCATCCCGAAACTCTCCATCACCGGGGCCTGGCGGCTCGCCGCGCTGGCCGCCATCCTGCTATCTATCAGCTCTTTGATCCTGCGGTTCAGCAACCGGGATCGCGCCACCCGCGGCGGCCTATGTTCTGCGGCGCTAGCTGCCACCACCTGCCTTTTAGTGTTGCAAGCCGCGCTGACCGCCGCCGGGCCGTCCGCATATTGGCTTCACCATCCCATCGGCTATGGCCGGGCAAATCCTCTCTTTGGCCGCAGCCAGCTTGAGTGGACCAACTACGTAAGGATGGTCAACCGTTCCATCGTCGAAGCCAAAGATGGTCGCGAAACCAGCGTCGCTGTGAACTGCGCCGACGAATATGGAATGCTTTCCAATGGTAAAAGCGACGGCTCGGCATTGGGCGACGGTCCCACCGTCGCTATGCTCGGGTTGGTCGGTGCGGCTCTTCATCATGGCGAAGTGCGAGATGTATGCGTTGTGGGCCTCGGTACGGGAATCACCGTCGGTTGGCTCAATCAAATCGAATCCGTCAAGCAGGTGGATGTCATCGAACTCGAGCAGGCGGTAATCGATCTGGCCAAATATTTCAAGGGTGTGAATTTCGACGCCCTTGCCGCGCCCAAGACCCACAT
The DNA here is from genome assembly GCA_903906515.1 of Akkermansiaceae bacterium. Classification (GTDB taxonomy): domain Bacteria; phylum Verrucomicrobiota; class Verrucomicrobiia; order Verrucomicrobiales; family Akkermansiaceae; genus Luteolibacter. Next base: position 63,165 of record CAIVKO010000114.1, on the reverse strand, counting down.
CGTCGAAGGCGACGCTCGTGAGGTATTGGTCACCCGGCCCAAGACCTATGACTTGATCGTCTCCGAACCTTCTAACATTCATCGTGCCGGGGTGGCCAACCTTTACACCCGCGAATTTTACACTTCGGTGGCTGCACGGATGAATCCAGATGCGGTGTTCTGCCAATGGGTGCAATCCTATGAAACCGACATCGGGTCCATCCAGCTAGTTGTCTCCACGCTGCGCTCCGTGTTTCCAAAAGTCGAACTTTGGCAAACTCTTGGCAGCGACCTTCTGCTGGTTTGCTCCTTGGATCCCAAACCCTGGGACATCGATCTGGTGGCACCGCGCCTGCGCACCGAGCCCTTCAAAACCGCAACCCGCAATCTGTGGGGCACCACCACTATCGAGGGATTTTTTGCTCGTGCCGTCGGAAATGCCGACTTTTCGAACCGCCTCGCTACAGAAGCACCTGGCATTAACACCGACGATATGAACTACCTCGAATTCTCGTTTGGCCGCCGCCTTGGCGGCAATCAGACACCGGTTATTTCGGAACTGGCCCGACGTGCAAACGAAAGTGCCGAGCTGATCCCACAGTTCACATCGCGGAACACTCCGTTCGATATCAATCAGTGGGCATCGGAATTCCTATGGAAGAGCGTCGTGTTCCGGACGCAGCATCTTCTACCTGCCCCCCCGCCCGGTCAAAAAGTATGGCCGGAAACTGTGATGCTCCAATTCGCGTTCCTTGATGCCGAACCGGGCCGTACTCCAGCCGATAAAATGAAACTATGGCCCATGCCGGTGCAAACCGAGGCTTCCCGACTCTACCGAGCCTACCAGATGGCCGCCTCTAACCATCCCGAATTATCGAAGGAAATCGCACTTCTTCAGGAGTCTTGGCCCGTGGAGTCCGTGATCTTCCTGGCTTTGCAAAAAGAGACAGCCGGTGACACAGCGGCCGCCATCGACCTCTATTTCAAGGCCATGAAAATGGCCCAAACCCATTCTTTGGTGCGTCCTATATTTGTCCATCCAGCTTGGAAAAAACTGAAAAATCTTGTCGCTAAATCCTTACCCAAGTCCACCGATTTGCTGACCCGCTACTTTGAAATCGCGGCCACGCCCCACGCCTATTCGGCGGTTTCCGATACGCAGCTTCAATTAATGATGCTGCTTTCCACCGATCTGCCACTGGAATACAAAGTGCGTGCGGCCGAAGCCTGGGGAAAAACCCCTCCTTGGGACGAGAGCATTCTGGGTTTCCGGGAGAAAATCTTCCGCGAGGCATCACATCCAGACCTCGCGCAAGCCAAAGCGGATCTTGCGTTTTATCTCCGCCAGACCGGCCAGCAGACCGGAGATGCCATTCCCAACGAACCGGAAAAGCCTTGAGGAAACAAGCGGCTTTCGTTGATGATATCAGCCTGAGAATCCCTATCGAAAAATTGAGACCCTACATCAGGGAAACCACGACCTCGAACAACTTCTCTTTTTAATGTTGGCATCTGCCTCAAAAAATAACGTTTTAATTCTTTTAAAATTCCAAAAAATCCCTATTTTGACATGGAACGGAGCCCGTTAAACGCGGGAAGCGCCATGCCCCGGAAACAACACGGTATCCCCAAGCGGGAAACGACGGTCGATCCAGCACCACCTTTGAAGGCGGAAGCAGCGGATGGTCCGAACACTCCGGTTACCCCGATGGACAATCCGCAGCCCTATTCCCAAGCGGCGGATCTGCGCCGGCAAGCGGAAGAACTCTTCCAGAAAATTGCCCTGGCCTCGCCGGAAATACTGAAGCCACAGGCACCAGAGGTCACCAGTTCGATGCTCCACGAACTGCGCGTCCATCAAATCCAACTGGAGATGCAGAACGAGGAACTGCAGCAGATCCAAGAAGAACTGGCAGCCTCACAAGCACGCTTTTTTGATCTCTATGAGTTTGCCCCGGTGGGCTATGTGACCGTCAACGAGGCGGGCCTGATCCAGCAAATCAACCTCAGTGCCGCCACCCTGCTGGGTGGCGTCCGAAACAGGGCCGCAATCCACCGGTCAATCGCCCGCATCATTTTCCGTGAGGACCAGGATATCTTCTATCTGGCTCGCAAGAAACTCCTTGAGACCGGCGACATGCAGACATGCGAGCTGCGGATGACGCGGGAGGACGGAACGCTGGTCTGGGTGCATATGACGCTCACCACCGCCCGGGATGCCGCTGGCGCTCCAGAACTCCGTCTGGCACTGAGCGACATCACCGAGCGCAAGTGGACCAACGAGGCATTGGACGCGGAACACAAGCTGCTGCGCACGCTCGTGGACTTGTTGCCCACCGCGGTCTTTGTGAAGGACCGTGAAAGCCGGTTCCTGTTAGCCAACGCCGCCTGCGCGCGCTCCATGGAAGTGGATTCTCCGGAGAGTTTGATCGGCAAGACCAACGCCGACTACCACCCACCCGAAGCCGTCATCAAGTTCCGCAACGACGAGGTGGAGGTTCTGAGGGGTAAGTCATTGTTAGATCGTGAGCAAAGGCGCGAATTGAAAAACGGCGATATGCAGGTTCTCCTGGTCAGCAAGGTGCCGCTTCAGGACAGCAGCGGGGAAATCACCGGTTTGGTGGGGGTCGGATTTGACATCACCCGGCGCATTCAGATGGAAGGAGAACTGCGGGCGAGCGAGATGTTTCAGCGGGATATCCTGAATTCACTGTCGGCAAACATTGCGGTCTTGAGCAGGGCGGGAGCGATCCTGACTGTGAATGAGCCCTGGCTTCGCTTCGCCCGCGAAAACGGCAACCCCGACGTCGGAAACATCGGTGTGGGCACCAACTATCTGGACGTCTGCCGTGCGGCCAACTGTGATGCGGATGTTTACGCCAAGGCAGCCATCGACGGCGTGGAGGCCGTATTGTTAGGAACGCTGCCGCGCTTTACCCTGGAATATCCGCGCGACACGCCCGAAGGCAGTCGCTGGTTCAAGTTGGAAGTCATCCCCATGGCGGGGAAAGACGGCGGAGCCATTGTCGCGCACACGGACATCAGCGAACGCAAGCATGCCCAGCGCTTGTTGGCGTGGGAAAAAAATGCTTTGGAATCCATCATCGGCGTGGCGTCACCCGGCCAGGTGTTGGACCGATTGATGCACGGCTTGGAAACAGAGCTCCCGGGAGCGCTTTGTTCGGTGCTCCTTCTCGATCCTGATGGCATTCATCTGAGGCGCGGCGCGGCACCCAGCCTGCCGGAGGACTACAATCGTGCGGTTGACGGCATCGCCATCGGCACGGCAGTAGGTTCGTGCGGCACGGCGGTGTATGAAAAGCGAGAGGTCATTACGTCGGACATTGACAGCGATCCGTTATGGGCCGACTACCGCGAGTTTGCCCTCGGTCACGACTTGCACGCCTGTTGGTCCACACCAATCCACTGCAGCCAAGGGAAAATCTTGGGAACGCTGGCCATTTACCATCGCGAACCGCATTACCCTACTGCTGCTGAATTGGAAGTCATCGAGAGGGCGGTGCACGTGATTAGCATCGCCATCGAGCGTCAAAAAGCGCAGGTCAAAATTCTCCAACTCAACGCGGAACTTGAACGACGGGTGGAAGAGCGCACTGCCGAGTTACAGACCGCCAACGCCTCGCTCACGGATTTCAAGGCGGCTCTCGACGAGCACGCCATGGTTTCCATCACCGACGCGGACGGCGCGATCACTTATGCTAACGACAAGTTCTGCTTTATCTCCCAGTATTCGCGAGAAGAACTGATCGGCCAAAATCACAACATCGTCAAATCGGGATATCATTCCAAAGAGTTTTTCCGCGACTTCTGGGATACTATCCTCAGCGGCCGGATCTGGAAGGGAGAGATCAAAAACCGCGCCAAGGACGGCTCCTTCTATTGGTCGAGTAACACCGTCGTGCCTTTCCTCGGTGAAGGTGGCAAGCCGACGCAGTTTATCGCGATCCGCACTGACATCAGCAAGCGCAAGCAGGCCGAGGAGCGGATTGGTAAGCTCAATGCCGCGCTGGAAAGCCGTGCAGTCGCGCTGGAAACGACCAACCGGGAATTGGAGTCCTTCACCTATTCCGTCTCCCACGACCTGCGCACACCTCTGCGGGCGGTGGATGGTTTCTCGCACATGGTGATCAAGCACTACGGAGACAAACTCGACGATGAGGGGCGGCGAAAACTCGGCGTGATCCGTAGCGAGGCCCAGCGGATGGGACGGCTTATCGACGACTTGCTCGCCTTTTCCCGCCTCGTTCGACAACCGATCGAGCCCATGCTGATCGACATGGAAGCCATGGCCCGGGAAGTCTTCGACGAACTGATCGCCCAAAAGCCGGAACGTAAACTATGGCTCAATCTGCAAAAACTCCCGCCCGCTCGCGGGTCGGAGTCGCTCATCCGGCAGGTGTGGGTCAATATCATCGGCAACGCCATCAAGTTCACCAACATCCGCGAAGACGGACAGATCGAGATCGGCACGCGGGTCAGCGACGATGACGGACCCGTCTATTATATCAAAGACAACGGCGCGGGATTCGACATGCACTATGCCGACAAGCTGTTCGGAGTCTTCCAGCGCTTGCACAGCCAGGAGGAGTTTTCAGGCACCGGCGTGGGTTTGGCGCTCGTCCAGCGCATCATCACTCGCCACGGCGGACGCGTTTGGGCGGAAGCGGAAATCAATCACGGTGCCACGTTCTACTTCACGCTGCCAAATCAGCCGGAATGAACGCGCCACTGTGAAAATTCAACCCGAAAACCGCATCACAACGGCAGGTCGGCTTTCAAAAACCACCGGCCCCGCAAGTCATTAGGCATAGGGTTTAGCCATCGGCAGGATCACGACCTCAAACCAGAACTTCTCGATGGTGGCCATCACCTTCTCGAATTCCACGAAATCCACCGGCTTGCGGATATAGCAATTCGCATGGGCGGCATAGGCACGGGAAACATCCTCCTCAGCTTGCGAGGTCGTGAGTATGATCACTGGAATGCGCAACAGCAGCGGGTCGTTCTTGATCTCGTAAAGCACCTCATGGCCGTTTTTCCGTGGCATGTTGAGGTCGAGTATAATCAGGTCCGGTCGTGGTGCCTTGGCAAATTCGCCGCCACGACGCAGAAATTTCATTGCCTCCTCACCGTTGACTGCGACGTCCAATACGGCGTCAATCTGGGTATCTGCGAATGCCTCGCGCATGATCACCAGGTCCGTGGTGTTATCATCGACGATTAGAATGTGGACAGGTTCTGTTTTCATGGTGTTTAGGGAAGAGTGCTAGGTTTCGCTATATCAGAAGATGGGTGGGACCACAAGCTAACCGCTGGCAGGGTGAAGAAAAACGTCGAACCCTTGCCAAGAGTCGATTCGACCCAGATATTACCACCGTGTCGCTCGACGACTTTCAGGCAGATCGCCAGACCCAAACCGGTGCCTGAGTATTCTTCCCGAGTGTGTAGCCGCTGGAACAGGTGGAAAATTCGATCAAAATAGGATTTTTCGATACCGATCCCCTGATCGCTGACCGAGAACAACCAATGGTCTTTTTTTCGTTCTGCCCGTACACGCACAACGGGTGGTTGACCACCGCTGAACTTGAGGGCGTTGCTGATCAGGTTTTGAAACAAATGGATCAGCATTTGGGAATTGGCAAAAACCACAGGCAGTGATTCATGACTAACAGTGGCCTCGGTCGCCTTAATGGAATGGGCCAGATTGGCATACACTTGATTGAGAATGTCCTCGGTGTCCGTCGGTACAAGATTGGTAGCTGTCGCCTGTACCCTGGAGAGAGAGAGCAGGCCGTCGATCAGATTGCGCATACGGTGGCATGCCTCCACGGCATGCCTGATGAACTCGTCCGCCCGTTCGTCCAATTTACCCAAGTAGCGTTTTTCGAGCAACTGCATGCAACTGCTGACGGAGCGCAGTGGTTCCTGAAGGTCGTGGGATGCAACGTAAGCGAATTGTTCAAGCTCGGCATTGGATCGGGACAATTCCGCATTCATCTCCCTAAGGTAGTTCTGGCTTTCCAGCAACTCCGTGATGTCGGTTTTAACGGAAACAAAGCTCGTGATCTTGCCTTGCTCATTGCGGACCGGCGCGATGTTGGCATCCTCATGATAGAGACTGCCATCCTTGCGTTTGTTGGTCAAATGGGAGCGCCAGACCTCACCGCGCAGAAGGGTGGCCCACATTTCCTTGTAAAACCCCGGCGGGTGAACACCACTTTTGAGGATGCGGGGGGTCTTGCCTATCAGTTCATCACGCGTGTATCCGCTGTTCTTTTCGAAAGTTTGGTTGACGTAGAGGATGTGTCCTTTGATGTCGGTGAAGAAAATCGATTCCGAGGATTGGTCGATCGCCGACATGAACATGCGCGCGTTTTCGCGCTCCTTCTGAATTTGCTCGTTATCGCTCCTGAGAATCTCCAACTCCTTGATCAGATCTGCTTTCCGCATCTCCAGTTCACCGACAACCCTCAAGGCATCGTCCAGACTGCCACTGTTGGGAGTTGGCTTTTGTGGTGTGGGCCGTTGAGAAAATCCATGTGAGGATTCAAGGAAGGAAAGCGACCGGAAAAGCCTGTGTGCCGTGTCAACCGCAAGTCTCCAAATGGGGAATTGGTGCAAGGGACAGTGATTTGGTGCCGAGGTCATCGCAAAAATCCTTCAAACACAACAATAGCTATCCGCCACGCTTTGCCAAGAAGTTTCATTGGGAAAATTTTGGCAAAAAAGGTTACTGCCGTCCTACGGGTTGGGCATGACAAGTTCCGAGTCCTTGAATCCACAAGGTCTTAACGGCGTTTCAATGAGATGCCGCTTGCGGCTTTTTGACGCTCAGTTGCCCCAATCAGCTTGAAATGCACCGCCGATTCATTTGCTGGTTTTTTCCACCACCATCAGCGGCGTTTGCCAGCCTTTTGGATGGGTGGGATTGAAGTCGCCGCATTCGAGGAAGAGATACTCTTTGCCATTGATCGCCTTGATGGTCATTTGCAAAGCCTCCTTCTTATCGAGCATCATGAGGGTGTTAGTTGTCCATAGCTTGATGTGGGCTATTTGGCGAAGTCCGCTTCAATTTCCTCAAGCGTCCGGCCTTTGGTTTCAGGCAGAATGAATGCGGAAAAAAGGAAATAGCCGAGCGTGCAGATAAACCAGATCGCCCACATCGCGGCGTAACCGTAGTTGCCGATGATTGGCAGGAAGAGGGATGTGGTGGCAATGGTCACACCCGCATTGGCCAATACGCCGATACCCATGCCGATCGAGCGCACGCGTGTGGGCAGAAGTTCGGCCGAGACCAACCACAGACACACGCCGGGGCCGAATGCAAAACCGATGATATATAGAATCAGGCAGGCGAAAATGGTGTGCCCCGTGGCCTCTGACGGCGCGTCACTGAATTTGGCTCGTAGGATTTTCAACTCTTGATTTCCATTCGTTCCTATCGGCGCTGCGATGGATAGAACCGGATCTGGCGAGTCACTACGAACGAGCATGGGCGCTTGTTCCTTGCCATTGATGGAGTATTGCACGCTAACCTGTGACGCGACTCCGATTTTTCCGGCGATTTCATTCACTGGAATTTTCAGGGCATTGTCATGTACCAGTGATGATAGACGGGTTGTCACATCCGTGCGCCCGGCTTCCACCTTCCAGTAGGTGAAAACTCCGGTTGACAGAGCCACCAGGATGATGGCCGTGCCGATCTTAAGCAGCCACTTGCGGCCAAGGCGATCAACTAACAAAACTCCGAAAATCGTGGTGGTGAAATTCGCCACCGCCAACCACACGCCGGTATGGGCGGCATCACCCTCGCTCAAACCCGCTTGGTTCAACATGACAACCGGAAAAGTAAATACCGCACAAATGCCAGTGGCCTGATTGATCGCCATGAGCGTGATTGCCAAGGCAAGCGGCCAAAGGTAGCGCTTCTGGAAGAGGCTGTCCGCGCCATTCGCCTTGGAAGCATGTGCGGATGTCGCAAGCTCCTCCATCTCACGCATTTCCAACTCGGCTTGTGACCGATCCCTGCCCTTCAGGAGAACCGCCAGCGCCTTGTCCTTGCGGCCATTGCGGAACAACCAGCGTGGCGACTCGGACACGACAAATGCGACCCACATGAATGCGATCGCAGGCCAGGCGGATGAGAGAAACATCTGACGCCAGGCATGATCCTGGGCGGCGAGAATTTTGACAGCATCACCTGCGGCAACCTTCACTGCATCGTCCACGCCTGATTGATACAAAGCTCCTGCGATCATCGAGATCGCGATGCCAAGCGTGATGCAGAGTTGAAACATGGTGGAGCTCAACCCCCGGATTCTCGCAGGCACGCACTCCGTCATGAAAACCGGAACCACCACCGCGATCATGCCCGCTGAAAGCCCTTGAAGTGTGCGGCCGAAGAACAGCGGCCAAAACCCTTTGGAAGTCACGATGATCGCCACGCTCACGACAAACAGAAATGCCGAAAGAATCAGCGTTTTCTTGCGTCCTAACAAATCGGATAATCCTCCGCCTATCACCGATGATGCCAGTGCTCCGATCATGATGGCCGATGCCAGCATGCCGACCTCTGCCTCGCTTAGCTTGACGCACTTGTCCAGATAGAGCAACGCCGATGAAATGATGCCCAGATCGTAGCCATAGAGCAGGCCGCCGAGTGATGCGATGGAAACCAGAATGATCGTATAAATTTTTGAATTCATGATGGATTGGATGGATGATGGGATTATGCCCGAACGTAGGCCTTGAGAGTGGCACATTCCCGGCCGATTCCCGCGCCGTGCGGTCGGATCGTATAGGGACCAACGGCTGCCGGTACGATGAAGGTTTCCGCATAGTGAACCACGAATGGCTCGAATGCTCCTTCAGGACTTTCGACGATGGCTTCTTCGCCCTCGACCAGGTTTATGACATTCACACCACCACAGGTATGATGTGGCACGGTTTTCGTGAACCAATGGCGGCGGGTTTCTATGAACTCGCGTTCATGCAGTCCGGTGCGCTCCTCGCGCCAACCGTCGCCAGCTCCGAGCGCATCGATGCGGTTGACCAAGTGCTCGCGGGTCCAGGCGGTGGTGCGGGACCAATCGATGTTTTGCGCGCCGTGATCGAGGTGGATGGGACGTGGTTTTCCATCCAGTCCCAGACGTCCCCAATCCCACATTTTGAATGTGAAGATATAGGGAGTGGCGCTGATTTCGAGGACCATGGACTCTGCGCCGGAACAATGAACGGTGCCGGCCGGAATGAGAAAGTGATCGTGTTTTTTCGCAGGGAATCGATTGACGTAAAGCTCGTCAGGGAAGGGGAATTGGCCGGATTGCGCGGTTGCCAGATCGCGCATCATGGCTGAGGAATCCACTCCTTCCTTGAGACCAAGATAGACTTCCGCTTCGGGCCCGGCGTCCAGAATGTAATAACTCTCGTCCTGCGTGTAGTGCATGCCGAACTTCTCCTGGATGTGTTCGGTGAACGGATGCACCTGGAATGACAGATTACCGCCGCCCATGGTGTCGAGAAAGTCGAAGCGGATGGGAAACTCGGTGCCGAAACGGGCGTGGACGCGATCCCCTAATAAATCTACAGGTTGATCGAATACCAGATTGATCGATGGCATTTCGATGCGCAGGCCACCCAACACCAACAACAACGAGTTTTCCTCCGGCACACAATCGAAGCCCCACGCGTAGTTCACCGCCGAGCGGTCGAGGTCGCAGACTTCCTTCATCCACTGGCCGCCCCAAACGCCCGGATCGAAGAATGGCACCACACGGAAGGGACGGGTCACCGCAAGGGCCAGGCCGCGACGAACGGCATCTCCATCCGCCAGTTTAGGCTCGGTGCTTTGATGGGTATCGAGGAAATAGTCCGCCTTGCGCAATAACGGTTTTTTCCAACGATCGGCCACCCGCCAGTCGATGAAAAACGCGCGCTTGTATTTGAGGTTTTGGGCAAGTTCTGAATTGCTGACTCCGAGGTTGGAAATCTCCTTGCGACGCTGGCGCAATTGGATTTCCCAGCGCGCTAGATCGGCATACACAAGAATGTCCGGATCACATAACAGAGTGGCGCCAACACCTAACACAAGAACGACGCCTGTATCCGCATTTTCAATTGCACTCCGGCATTCGGAAATGAGCCTGGGATCGAAGAATTGAGGCAGATTCAATCCGCTGAGATAGCCGAACACAGGATCATCACCGCCGAGAAACGGATCGCATAGGCAATTGATATCAGCGTCCGGAAGCATCAAACCCGAACTTCGAACGGCCAGTGATGGCTTGATTTCATGGGTCAGCAATTCAATCAACGCGGCCTCATCCACACCGGGATAACATTCCACGGCGAGGATGGCCCTACCTGCTCCGCGTGATTTGATTGTATCCCGCAAACGTTGGCCGATCACAGGCCAACTGGCGACACACGTGCCGTCGGACGCAGGAACCGTGATGCATGGAAACTTGTCGTAATTCGTTTTTCTCATCAATTATAAGTGAATGGATTGTTCATCTAAAAGCCACTCGGCGGCGACGAGGGCGGATAGATCCCCAAGAGCGGATGCCTCTATCCTGACCTGCCCCCATGGAGTGTGGGCGTGCCGTCCGACATATTCACGGATTGCTGGAAGTATCACATCAGCGGATGCCATGATACCACCGCCGAAAATCAACAACTCCGGGTCATACGCATGAATGAGGCTGACGGCGAGTGAGGACCAAACCAGCAGGTTGTGATCGCGCAGCGCCATGGCGCAGGGGTCGCCGGCAACCGCGTGTCGGAAGACCGACGCGAAGTCGATCTGAGATTCGTTAGATAACGGACTATTCAAAAAACCGGGATGCGCGGTGGCCAGATCCAGCAATGAAAATGATGAAGCCTCGGCTTCGGCGCAGCCGACGTTGCCGCAGGTGCAGGCCCGCCCACCGTAGCGCACTGTCATGTGGCCGCCTAACACACCGGCCTGTCCGTGGACCCCGCGCAACACGCGGCCTTCCATAATGACAGCAGCCCCCAATCCGGTGCCGAGCGTCACCATCACCAGATTTTCCGATCCTCTACCCACGCCATACTGCCACTCGCCGATGCAGGCCATGCGGGCGTCGTTTTCGATGACTAGCGGCAGGCGGAGTTCCGCGCGTGACCATGCACGCAGATCGATGTCCATGGCATCATCGAATTTGCCATACGAATCGAGAATACGACCGGATTTATAATCAATGAGACTTGGAAACGAGATGCCCACGCCCTTGCAGTCATTCAACCTCAGTCCGTGCGTTTCCAGCTGGCGAAGCCACTCGGCTTTGATTACTGGCAGAAGCCGAGCGAGTCCCTGCTTTGAATTCGATGGCAAGATGCTTTGCTCCAGAACCCGTCCGCCACTGACGATTCCAAGCTTGGTGCGCGTTCCGCCGATGTCACAAGTTAATACGTTCATGGCAGGATTGTGAAAATCGTAAGGTTCATATCACTCATGGTTTGATTCGAAGTTAGAGCGGCCAGGCTTTGGGTATCTCGGCGGTAATTGGATAGGTCATTTGGGTTTGTCATAAGCATGTTTTCAGTAGGCGCCGAAGTCTTCGCAAGCGCGAATTATCGCGTCCACGTTTTCAGGAGGCGTGTCGCGACCGAGACAGCAACCGCTGCTGAGGATGAAGCGTCCGTCCGGCTTGCCCCGGAGGATGGCTTCCCTGGCCAATGCATAGACTTCGTCCGGCTTTGATTTCACCAGTGTGCTTGTATTGAGATTTCCTTTGAGGGTCATGCGACCTCCAAGGCGGAGCTTTGCCTGCTCGATGTCGACCTGCCAGTCAATCTCCGCTCCATCAGTGCCGGTTTCCAGCAGGCTTTCGAGGCTTTGATCCAGCTTGCCACAAATGTGCAGGATGGACGTCTTGCCAATTTCGTGAATGCGATCCACAACCTGCTTCTCGAAAGGCATCACAAATTTCCGGTAACTTTCACGTCCCATCAAGCTGTTCGAGGCAAAACCTTCGCCAATCCAAATGCAGCCAGGGTCCAGATCTTTCAATGCATCCACCCATTTAAGCGCGAATGGCACGCGTTGTCCAATCGCCCGCAACAGGGCATCTTCATCGTCGATCGTGCCGATCATGATATTGTTGACGCCGACCAGAAATGCCACCTGAGAAAACGGCCCGGTCACAGTGGTATTAATAAGATATTTCTCACGGTATTTTTGCGGGATTGCCCGGAGCGTCCGGAGGCAGGCCATCATCAGATATTCATCCGTGGCAATGCGCGGGTCGTCAAAACTGGTGATGTCGCACAACTCAATCGACCCGATGTCATTTTCGGGCACAATCCACGTCAAGCCGCCGACCGTCTTGACTCGATGCGCTCCATTGTCGCGGGAATGTTCCAGGATGATGTCGTCTGACAATCCTATATTGATGGAAACTCCGTCAATGTCGGGATGTCGGTCCAGGGTGGCGACGAGAGCGGCGGCGTAGGCTTCAGGATTGATAAAACACTCCGAGACAGGCAGTTTCGCGCAGGCGGCAGCGTAGGAGGTATCCACGAGCGGAACACATGGAACACGATCAGGTATCTTGCCGCTCAATGCGGCGATAGCTCTTTCTTTGGGTGTCATGATTATTATATAGGTGACTGTGGAATGAGTGGTTTTACCTCATGCTTCCGCATTATCTCGCGATACGATCCACACGTACGCCGTTGGGCGGAAGAGTCAATGATTTTTGAGCGCCGCCTGCGGTCGTGACGCTAACGGTTTCCTGCCGATCCGAGAGCGAACGGAGGGTGACGATCAGGTCGGTGGATTCCGACTTCACACTGGAGATGACGACGCTGGGGTTGTCGATGGTAACCGGTGGAGTGATCGATCGTGCTCCTTGGGTCGGGGTGCAGATGAGTGGTCGGGCCTGTTCGATACCGAAGCGATTCGCGGCGGCGGCATTGTAACCGGTGTTATGCGGGAGGATGCCGTAACGGAAGGTGAGCACGCCTTCCTGGCTGAGCGGGAAGTTGGTGTGCCAGTGGTTGTTGAGCGCCCATGAGTAGATAGTGCCGCTGGGTTGGAGCTTGCGAATCCAGGCTGGAGAGTTGATGGCGGCTCCGATGATGTTAGCGGTGATGGCGCCGGATTGAAAGGTGGGGGCGTCAAGGGAGGTCCAGGTGACGCCGCGCTCGGCATTGGAAATATCGAGCCAGCGTTGGAAGCAGATCCAGTTGCGGTTTGCTTCGGGGAAAAAATCCGCGTCCACCTCCGCGACGCCCCACGGGATGTCCATGCGAGTGCGGGGTTGCGGGATATCGAAGGCGAACCCGAAGTGGACGCCTTCCTTGGTGGTGGTGGCGGTTTTGTCGAGAGTGTTGATGATCTCGATCTGCGGTTGACCGGCGAGCAAGCGGACTTCGCGCCGGAGCCACTTGCAACCCTCTGCCTGGGATTCGACCAGTAGCGAGGCGAGCACGGGGCCGTTTTCCTTGATGGAAATTTTGACTTCGCTCGGGCCGGTGCCGAGCGTCACCGGCGGCAGAGCGTCCGGCTTTCCATCGATGGCTCGTGTGGCATATTGCGGGCCAGCGGGCGCGGGTTTGCCGTGACCTAGCACATAGCGGTAGGTATTGAGGCGGACCGGCGCGGCTTGGTCCACAAATTCTTTACCGTCGCGGACCAGACTGATGATGTCGCCGGTGGTGGGGTCGAGTGTGACTTTGACGATGCCGTTGTCGAGGGTGGTTGGGGATATAGGTCCTATGCGTTCTATAGGTCCTATGGGACCAATAGTATAACTTCTAACCCCCAAAGCAGGCACATCTTTTGCGAGGAATACAGTTTCGCCGGTGGAGAGCGTCTGGGTGGAAATACCCTTCAGGGAGGTGATGTCTTTCGGCAGTGTCACCAGACCTGTGCGCGGCCATGAGAGCGTGTTGAAAACGGAGATGGTTTTTGATTGGGGTGCGGCGGTCGGTTTGAGCGCTTCGGCGAGAAGCGCTTCGCTACGGTCATGGGCGGACTGGAAGTAGTCAAACTTGACCTTGAGGATGTCATGGGTGAGCGGTTGGCGTTTTGGATCGGCGTAACACCAGGTGTGCTCGGAGCCCATCAGAACATTGCGCCAGGCTTCGTCGAAGTCGGCGCGGGGTGCGGGTTGGCCGGGGCGGAGCATGGACCAGAGGGTGTCGGCTTGGATCAGGCGTTCTTTCGCGTTGCGGTTCATCGAGGTTTGCTTGGCGGCGGATCCGAGGCCGTCTGACCAATACTCCGTGAATTCGCCGGTGCGCGTCGGGATTTTGCTGCCGTATTGTTTATCAAACGCGGCCATGATGTCGTGGGAGGAAGCGATGACGATTTTGGGGTATGCGTAATCATCGTTCCAGCTTTTCACGGCGTGGGGGAGATCCGCGTCGATGGGCATGTTATCGGCCATTGCCCAGGACATGGGGAAGATATCGTAGGGATAGAGAGGGTCTTTTTCCAAGCTGGCGAGGGTCTTCCATAAGTAGCCGTCGATGAAATTGGCGCGGGGATTGTCCGACTTGATCACGGCAGGGAGCTTGCTGCGGTCGGTTTGCCCCATCATGGCCGGCCAGTAGAAGCGGCCCTTGAGTTGGGCACCGGGGACATAGGATCCGGGCTGGATGCAGAGGACTTTGGATGTGCCGTCGGGCCCGATCCACCAGAAGGGCCGGTGGGAGATTTCCATCGAGAGGCCGGTGCGATCTGAACCGTTGTTGAAAATGAGGACATAGGGGATGCCGTGCATCGCTGCGGCGGGAATAACGCCCCAGGACATACCGGGAATGTCCACCTGCATCAGGGTGTCGAACTTTATTCCTGTTAGTTTTCCAATCTGCTCCGAGGGGGCGAAGAGCGCGGCAAACTCCTCGTCGGCGGAGACCGAGGTGTTGTCATTGATGTAGCTGGCACCGACGTTGATGATCCCCGCGCGGATGGCGTCGAGCATGGCCTTTTTTTCCTCTTCGGTGCCGGTGGCGAGGAGGCGTTCGGCGGGCCAGGAAACTTCGGTGTCCCAGCGGAAACGAGCTTCCGGCGGATAGTGCGCGGTTTCCTTGGCAAGCTTGATGGCCTCCATGATGTTGCGCTTGTGTATGAACTCGACATTTTCATGAGTGTTGGTGTAGCCGATGTCCACATGCGAGTGCGGCAGCAGATAGACGGTCCATTGGCGTTGCGGCTGGACCATGATGGTGTTGCGGATGGCATGTTTTCCGGAACGGACGGTGATGGAGACCTGGGCCTCGCGGTCCACGGCTACGCCCGGTGGTAGCAGAATGGATTGTTCTGTGATTTCTTTGGGGACGGCGAGATGAACGGTTTCTATCGCTATTCCAGCGACAGCGATATCAACTTCGGCAGGGCCGTAGGGCTTACCACCGACGAACTTGATCTTGATTTCCCGACCCGGTTGGCCATCCGGGCGGTGGCGGTAAACGGCTTGCGGTGCGCATTCCATACCCGTCGGGAATGGTAAATCCGTCTCTGCCACATCCTTGGTGGCAACGAGCTTCACTTCACCGGGACCAGAAACAGGGACGGCAAAGACCTGAACCGAAGCCAGAAGCGTGGCGAGTGTGGCGAGATGCTTGATCATGGTTTGATATAACTATGTTGGGATGAGTCAGAACCCGAGGAACGGCATCCGCAAACTTGGGAAAAGTGGAGCGCATAGATTTGCGAGCGCATGTGGCTGCAAAAAAAAGCATGATCCCGAGAGCGGAATTGTCAATTGGCCAAAACCAAGATTTCACGTCACGTGGATTAGCAAAATCTATTCAAGTTTGGCATTTTCTTGTTATTGATGCCATATTTCACGTCATTTTTCGCCTTTTTTTCTTGTTGTGATTTCCATAACACGGTATTGCATCTCATCGTTTGACAAGATGCCGCTCTCCGCCCCATTCCGCCATGTTCTACGCCCCGCCAATCACGAGTTGGCCGAGTGGATCCATGTGACTTATGCGGGCTGGGTCCAGGTTGAGGCCGGGAAGATGCATGACAACCCCCCCCCGGCGACTCCAGCGTTTTTCCGGTATCAGTGGAGCGAGGGTCGGACGCTGCCGGAATTCTGTTTGATTTTCATCCGTGAGGGACAAGGAGAATTGGAAACACGCTGGAAAAAACAGTGTATCTCCGCCGGCAGCGCGTTTCTGCTCCGCCCCGGAGAATGGCACCGCCATCGACCGCTTCAGGAAACCGGATGGACGAACTTATGGATCACCTTCAATGGTAATCTGGCACGTGACTGGATGCGTCGCAATTCATTCCACCTCCAGCACAATGTCGCTGTGATTGAAAATCCTCCGCTGTTCCTCGCGCAATTCGAGAGATTACTCTCTAGCATCCACGACTCGCCTACTGAGAATTCCTACATTTTGTCGTGTCAATTGATAGGACTGCTTTCCAACCTGCTAGAGGAATCATCCGGCACAGAGTCGCACAAATTCCATGAGGATGAACTGGTGTCCAGGGCATTGGCCTTCATTTGGGGAAATCTGCTGGAATTTGTGAACGTAGCTGATGTGGCGAATCACTTGGACTGCGGGCGTCGGTCGTTGGAACGACGATTCAAGGATGGCACCGGACGAAGTCTTCTCGAAGAAATCCAGACATGCCGCATGGATCGCGCCAGACGCTTGGTTGTGGATACCATGATTCCATTGAAGGAATGCGCGGCTCGTTCGGGATTCAACACGTGCGAACACATGCGGCAGGTATTCCAGAGACAGTTAGGCATTTCACCCGAAATATTCCGCAAGCAGGGTGGACCCACCAGATCCATGCAGGAGTGACCCAATTAAGAGTCACCAAAACTTGGAGCACGTCTGAAATCAATGTCGTTTCGAGCGGGCGAGTAGGCCGTATTTGGGGCCGAAGAGGAAGGCGATCAGGAACATCAGGCCCAGCACGAGCACGATCAACGGACCTTGTTCGATGTTGAGCCACCAACCGGCCAGCACGGCAAGGACTGCGGCCAGACCGCCCAACAATGATCCACCCCAGAACATCGCGTTGGTCGAGTCCGTGAGCAGATAGACCGTGGCGGCGGGCGTGACGAGCAACCCCAGCGCGAGCATGCAGCCGACCGCCTGAAGGGACGAGATGAGCACCACGATGAGCACCGCCATCAACAGGTAGTTGAGCGCGCGGACCGGCACACCGAGCGTGGCCGCCACCTCCGCGTCGAACAAGGTCATCAGAAGTGGCCGGTGCAAAGCTGTTAGGGTCCCCAGTGCACCGAAGGAGATCCAGAAGTTCGTCCAGAGGTCTCCGTTTCGCAGGCCCATGATGTTGCCGAAGAGCCACTCCTCCATTTCCTGGTTCACTCCAATGCGGCGGAGCAAGATGATGCCGCCACTGAAGGCCGCTGTGTAGAGGATAGCGAGCGCGGAGTCCTGATCGAGACGGGAACCACGCGAGACGGCCAGCGATCCCAGACCGATGAGCAACGCGGCGAAGAGACTGCCTAGAAACGCGCTCCATTCGTGCAAGCCAGCCACCAGGATGGCCACCGCGATACCCGGAAGCAGGGCGTGCGAAAGCGAGCCCACCTTGAGTGCGGATTTTTTCAACACCACAAACGCGCTGGCATAACCATTGGTGAAACCGATCAACAGCGCCGCCAGGATCGCACGCTGGTTGAATGGATGCTGCAGGGGTTCGAGAAGCCAATCGATCATGCGACCTCCTTTCCATCGCCCTTCAGCGCACCGAAGGTTTCCTCCAGAAGCGCCTCGGTGAACACCTCGTCCACGGTTCCGAACGCCACCGCCCTACGTCGGAGCAGCAGCACCTCGTCGTAGATATCGCGCACTGTGTCCATGTCGTGGTGGGATGCGATGACGAGCCTGCCTTCTTTCGTTAGAGTTCGCAGGGTTTCGGCCAGCGAGGACTTCGAGTTGCGGTCAAGGCCGGTGAATGGCTCATCCAATAAAAGCACATGTGCCTCCTGCGCCAACGCGCGTGCGAGAAAGACCCGCTGCTGTTGGCCACCGCTCAGTTCGCTGATCTGCCGGTCCGCCAGATCATCCAGGCCCATCACCGAGATCGCCCGCGTGATCGCCTCGTCGTCGCTTTTTGAAAACGGCCGCCACCATCCTGCTTGCGGGTATCGGCCCATGGTGACCACACGGCGCACGGTGATGGGAAAATTCCAATCCACATTCTCGCGCTGCGGGAGGTAGGCGATTTCACGACTCCATTTGGCCACCTTCGATCCGCGCCAGAAGATCCTGCCGCCGGCCAGCGGGAGTAATCCGGCGATGGCCTTGAGCAGCGTGCTTTTGCCCGCACCGTTTGGGCCAATGAGGGCCACACAGGCACCACAGGAAGTGGACATAGAAACTCCCTGAAGCGCCTCGATTTGCCGGTAGTGGACGCTGAGATCCTCCACCCTCAACTCGTGATGGTGGCCGCAGTGGGCGCAGGAATCGTGGAAAGTGGACATGGTATCAGTCGTGATGATGCGGCCATTCAAAGTGGAGGATGTCCCGCGCCCGGCCGGTTCCGGTGATAAAAAGGGTTTTCTCCTCCAAGTCATCGGGCATTGTGGTTAGAAACACAGCGGTCTCCATCGCCGCATCGCCGAAGTCGACGGACAACTCCAATTCGCAGACACCGTGGTCGAGCACCAGATCCACATCGTGTTCGGAGACACCCGTCTGAATATTGGTTAGATCAAGAAGCGGGACGCCTCCGGGTAGACCGACGGTCACCTTCCGCGCAGGTGCGAGCAGCTTGAGGCGCAGCACGGCGTGGGTGGTGGAGACGCAGCCGTCCGTGATTTCCACGGCAGGCGTTGCGACCACGGGAGGGGCGGAGGTCAGGCGATGGAGCGGCACGGCGAGCACCGCAAGACCGGCCATTACGGCAGCCGTTCCAGCCAACGGAGACGCGAAGAGCCGGGAAATTTTCATGGAGTGACAAGTCCTTTGGTGATGGCGTTCACGTTGTGGCGGATGATTGCCTCGAAACCCGCGTCGTCGCCCGTGCCATTGCCATCTGCGATGAGCGGATCGCCCAGACGGGTTCCGGTGGCCTTGACAATGGCGTCCAACGATTTTCCGCTGGTGTTCTTTTCCGGAAACAATGCGGGAACCGCGGCATTTTTCACCGACTCGATGGTCTTCGCCTGTTCCTGGGGAGTGACATTCTGCTCCTTGGTGAGGCCCGCCACTGCGATCACCTCGAATCCGAACTCCTTGGCAAAATACGCCAGCGCATTATGGGATGTCACCAATTTCCTGCGCGACGATGGTACCTTGGCCAGTTCCAATTTCGCCCATTTTTTCAGGACATCCAGACGTTGTCCGTAGGCGATGGCATTGCCGGTGTAGTAGGCCTTGGCATCCGGGTCTTTCTCAGAGAGCGCCTGGGCCACCACCCGTGCGGCACGCCGCATGTTATCGATCCCATTCCACCAGTGCGGGTCGATCACCCCGACACCATGACCGGGACAACAGGTGTAAACCGCATCCTTTCCGATGGTTAGAGAAGGAATCGTCCGCCCGACCTCCACCACGGTGACTCCACCGAGATTGGATTTCAACCGCTCCAGATAAATTTCCATGTTTTTGCCTGCGGCGAAAACAATGACGGAAGACTGCATTTGTTTCATGTCCGCAGGACGTGGTTCGAAGCGGTGAAGATTGCCACCTCCACCCGTCAGGTCATGGACCTCTACGTGGTTTCCACCCACCTGGCGTGCCAGATCCGCCATCAGCGGATGCAGCGCGGATACCTCCACGGGCGCAGCCCACGCAAGCGTGGCGGCCAACTCGAAGAACATCCATGCACACAACGATTTCAACACGCCGGAGAGCCTGAGGCAGCTTTAGGGCAAATGCAAGAAAATTGCGTTAAAAGAACCTCGCTCAATCCGTCAGGGCGCAATGGCGGCAATGGCGGTAGCGTAATTGGCGCTGAAAATCGCATATAAGTAAGCTCGAAGCTAAAGGATAGGCAGGGACCGTCTCTCCGAGCGGTCCGCGCGCATGAATTGCGAATGGGTAAGTCGGAACGGCTTTTTCATTCTCTGTCCATTCACGCGGACCGCTCGGAGATCGGTCCCTGCCCTAGTGAGAGGACCATTCGAAAGCCCGACTCAGGGACGCGGCGGGCGTGGCTTGAATGTGATACGCAGGGTCTTCTGGGTGACGGCAGGTGCTGCTGTGCCCGTCGCGGCATCATGGTCGGCACGGGTCATGGGAATGGTCACGGTGCCGGTGCTGTTGGGATCGAAGGATGGATCTCCGGTGGGTACGACGATGTCGAACGGCTCATCCCCGGTTTCAGTTAGTCCGAGATCATGATCGATGAACTGGCCCCAGCCATACACCCAGCTCGACATCGAGCGGGAGTTTGGTGCGGTCGTGGTCAGGGTGGAAACCGTGTTGCTCACCAGTCTCGCGCTCGGACGTTCCGGACCGGCTGGCGAGGAAACTGTGTCCGCATAAGCTGCGGGAGCCCAGCGAAGCAAGCACTGGTTGGAGGCACCCCATGAGAAATGGAATGGATTGTTTCCGGTGCCATCGAGCGAGGCGGGTGGTGTTCCAGGTGCGGGTCCGCGAACGAGATCGGGCGGCAATACTCCGGCTTTTGGAGTAAGTCCGGCGAGCGTGTCCTTGTTGAAGAAGAACACGTTGTCCTGGATCTTGGTAATCGAGGTGTTGCGGCGGATGATGTCTGATAGACGGGTTGCCTGCAGCGCGGCAAGCTGGCGGCCGCCGAAGTTGCGCTCATACCAGTTGCTGTCACCGTCGCGGGTGCGCTCGAACTGATCGGCAATGATGCGTTGGAAGGTCGGCCCTACGCTGGAACCGGGAAGATGATCCTCCGCGAGACCGGCGACCCAGAGGTCGAGCGAATCCAGATTTGGGTATAATGACAGCAACTTCGCCTGCATGGATGGATCCCGTGTGATCTGGGAAACATTCGTCACGGGAGGCATCCCATAGGCTTTGCGCACGCTGTTGTAATCGGCGAGGCCGTGATCGCGGCCGCGTTGGATGTTAAGCGACGCAAGATCGAGGCCGCCCGCTCCGGGAGGACCGAAGAGGAAGTTGCGAAGTCCTTCGACCAATTGCGTGTCCACTTCCTGGGCATTGTCGGTGGCGAGGTATTTCAGGATCGGATCAGCTCCGGTTTCCTTGACCGGAGTGGGATTGAAGAAGGCAAAGGCCAGCGGTAGGCCGTCGCGGATCGGATTACCATCGTTATCGAGAAACTCCACGTCGTCATTGATCAGCGAGTGGCCTATCCGATAAGCGGCGGTGGAGAACTCGTTGGCGATGCCTGCATTGACGTTCGGATTGTAGCCGCGGTAGGGCTTGAGTGCCTTGTCTCCGAGCAGCGCGGGCAGAAACTCGCGATAGGTGACCACCTGGACCTCTGCGGTGACAATCCGTCGCGCCTGTTGATAGATCTGCTCGTCATTGAGGCGGGGATCCGCGCCGGCAATGGCGGCGGCGATCCGATTGTGCTCGCGAACAAAAAGCGTGTGGATCGATGCAAGCTCGATATTCTCGTTGGCGCGGACATCACCGGCGAGGAACAGTTCTTCATCGGGCACAATGTTGGCCGTGGCGTTCGCAAATCCTTCCGTGTTCAGCGGTGGGAGGTTGCCATTGCTGGTTTTCAACGCTCCGCCTTTGAAACTGCGGAGTGCGTTGGCGCGTTTGGAGTCGGAGCCGTAGATCATCGAGCCATCCAGATATGAGGAGATCACCGTGGTTTGCTGGCGGGGATTTTGCATGCCGACCCGTAGCACGAAATCGTTATCCCCGGGCTTGAGTGTCACAGGCACCGAAAAGTTGCCGTTGGGATCCAATGGAAGCGGCCTGCCGTTGAAGGTGGCGGCGATTCGCGACACTGGATAGATATCGTGGGACACCTTTCCCCGCACAAAGGTTTGCGGGCTGCTGACCACGCTGCCGTTCGGCGGGCTGACATTGGCGATGGATGCCTCGGGTGCGGCATGGGCGATCACAGATGCAAACGGACTTGCGGCGATGATGGTGTTTTTCAGGAGTTTTTTCATGGGAGTTTTTTGGTTGAATTCAAATAACTGTTAGTTTTTAAAATTGCTTTTGAGAGAGGGTCTCGGATCAAGCCGATGTGAGACCCGGAAGATGTGAAAAAGGTGATCCTATTCAGGCGGCGGACCTTCAGGTGGCAGTCCGTCTGGTTCTCCATCGGGTGGTGGCGGCGGGCCTTGTGGAGGACGGAGCTCGTCCCGATCCAGCTTGCCATCGCCATTTTTATCGAGCGTTTTGAGGGACTCGGGAGCGGCTTTGAGTTCTTCTGCGGATATGGTGCCATCCTTGTCGGTATCGAGCGCGATGATGAGCGGGGGAACCGGACGCATGCCTTGGGGAGGCGGACCTTGGGGACCATCGCCCTGCGGGGGCGTGTCTCCGGACCCTGGCTTCGGCAGGCGCATTTCATCCTTTGTGATGGTTCCGTCGCTGTTCTTATCGAGCTTGGCGAGGGCGGCGGCCGCGTTTTGGATTTCCTCCGCGGAGAGAGCTCCGTCGTGATCGGCATCGAAGAATGCGAATGGCGGCGGTGGCGGCGGACGTCGTCCATCGTCAGTGCCGGAAGGTTGGGCTGATGCACTTGCGATGGCTAGCAGGGCGAGTGTCATGTGAATCGTTTTGGTTTTCATGATTTCGTGTGGTTTGGTTTTGCGTGGTGTTCCTTGTTTTTCGGAATCACTGGCTTATGAAACCATGCGATTGTGAAGCAGGTGTGTGGAAGGGCTCATAAAAATGTTAAGTTTTTGTAAA
Source organism: Akkermansiaceae bacterium (assembly GCA_903906515.1). Lineage (GTDB taxonomy): Bacteria > Verrucomicrobiota > Verrucomicrobiia > Verrucomicrobiales > Akkermansiaceae > Luteolibacter. The sequence goes on along the minus strand of CAIVKO010000114.1, from coordinate 40,374 downwards.
TCCTGTGGACCTCTCCCCGGTAAGACGGCTAAAACGGCTGTAACGATGGAACTTCCTAGTAAATCCAGGCTGTTGGTGGTGGACGATGACCGCAAGCTCGCGGGCCTCATCCGCGATTATCTGACGCCGATGGGCTATGAGGTCGAACTCCGCCACAATGGTCCGGACGGTCTCGCTGAAGCCATCGCGTTTCCTTACGAGGCGGTGATTCTGGATGTGATGATGCCGGGCATGGATGGATTCGCGGTGCTACGGGAACTCCGGAAAAAATCCGATGTGCCGGTGCTCATGCTCACGGCGCTCGGTGATGAGGCGGATCGCATCGTGGGTCTTGAGATCGGAGCGGATGATTACCTGCCGAAAACGTTTTCTTCCCGTGAATTGCTGGCCCGCCTGCGCGCGGTGACGCGCCGGAACCGCATCCGTGTGGAGGATGGTGCTGTCAAGGAGCTCGTCGCCGGGCCGCTCCGCCTGTGTGAAGAGACTCACACCGTGGTTCTCGATGATTCGCCGTTAGATCTCACGACGCTTGAGTTTTCCATCCTCGCCGCACTGCTCAAATCCAAGGGTCGTGTTAAAAGCCGCGAGCGACTGATCGAGGAAGTTTCAGAACGCCGCTTCGATGTCTTTGATCGCTCGATCGACGTCCATGTTTCATCGCTCCGCAAAAAACTCGGTGACGACGCGAAGAGTCCCCGTTTCATCCGAACGATCCGCGGAATCGGCTACACACTCAATGAACCGGAAAGGCCCGACTTGCCATGAAGAGCTCCCCTCGATTTCCCCTGTTAGCAAAGGTGCTTAGCTGGCTCGTGCTTCATCTTGTCATCCTGGGGCTGGCATTTTTCATTTTCGTCCGTTGGCAACTCGGGCTGGGGTTGGATTCGCTGCTCAGCGGATCCGCCGGTGACAGACTCGGCGCATTCGGCGATGCGGCTGCTGCCCGGATTGCCGAATTACCCGTGCGGCAGTGGAACGAGGAAATCAAGTCGCTGGGGGACGCGAAAAACGTTAGAGCAGCAGTGTTGAATCCACCAGAAGCAGGGCCTTTCCCGTTGCCGCTTCCAGCCAATGTTCTTGAAAAGGCACAATCCGCGATACCACCCCAGCGGGAGAACTCCAGGCCACCTCCCCGTGCTCCAGGGCCTCCCCAACGTCCCGGTTTGCAGGGGCCGGATGGTCCTCCTGAATTCGGAGATGGAGAACCATTTCCGCCGCCGCCTCGTGATGCGAACAACCGGCGTCGGGTTGATGAAAAACCGACGGAATCCCTGCCGAAAAGTCGTCCGGTTTTTCTCATTCGCGGCGATCATGGTGATGGATACTGGGCGGGAGTGTTGCTTCACGTGCCTAAAGTCGGAAACAGGCCCCCAAGTCCAGTCATGCTTCTTATCCGTGCGGACAGTCTCGATGGATCCGGCATGTTTTTTGATTTCAAACCCTGGCTCTGGGGTGGCATTGCTGTGTTGATTCTGAGCGTGGCATTTTGGACACCCTTCGTGTGGGGCATCACACGCTATGTCCGTCGGCTGACACTGGCTGCGGATCAGATAGCCTCGGGCAGTTTCCAGGTTTCACTGCCACACCGTGGGAACGACGAACTTGGAAACCTCGGACGCGCCATCGAATCCATGGCGGCCAGGCTGGATCATTTGGTCACCGGCCAGAAACGCTTTCTTGGCGATGCCGCCCACGAACTTTGCGCGCCGCTGGCCCGCATCCGCACGGGGCTTGGTATCCTCGAAATGAAATTGGCCGGACAAGAATCAGCCGCGCTTTCATCTATCGAAACCGACACTGTCGAGCTCGCCGGACTCGTCAATGAAATCCTCGCCTTCTCACGGGCTGGCAATCGCTCCACCACAAGAAATCTCATCGTGCTTGAACCATTGGTTCGCGATGTCCTCACCCGCGAGGCGGCGGGTCTGGATGTGGTTGTCTCGGTCCCTCCCTCGCTCACGGTGCTGGCGGATCAAAAATTGTTAGAGCGTGCCCTTGGCAATCTCATCCGTAACGCATCCACCCACGCCGGCCCCGACGCAAAGGTCTCGATCTGTGCGGCGGAAACTGTGGATGCGGTCTCGATCACGGTTGCGGACAATGGCCCCGGTGTGCCCGTTGCCGAACTCCCCCGGATTTTCGAACCTTTTTACAGGTTGGATCGTTCCCGCAGCAGGGACACCGGCGGAAGCGGCCTCGGTCTCGCCATCGTCCGGACCGCCATCGAAACCTGTGGTGGCGAAGTCTCCGCCTCCCTTCCCGATAGCGGAGGATTTGCTGTCACCCTCCGTTTCCCGGTGCAGAACTCACAAAAACCGTGAGTTGGCAGGTGCCCGAGATCTGCGCTTTGGCGGGAACTCACTTGAATTACAGAAATATAGTGGTTTGGTTCGCCGTAGTTCATTGAACCATGAAACCTACCGCCATCACCACCATCGCCGCACTTGTCCTGATTGGAGTCGGAGGGTTCATCGCTGGCCGGATCACCTCCGCAGACCATTCTGAAAGCACGCCGGAACCATCCGCGGAAATGCGTGGCCGTCGGACCATGGGGAATGATTCCAATGAAACTTCCAAATCCGCCAACGAGCGCAACACCCGACGCACCACGCGCCCGGAACAGGAAGGTTCGCCGTCATCACCGGAACAACTGGCACGCTTGGCCTCGATCGTCCGCACCGAAGACCCGCTCGACCGGGCACGCGCACTGCTCGCCTTCATCGACAAACTGGGCCCCAACGATTTTGAGGCGGCGATCTCCCAGTTCCGCAGCCTTGGCATCACCGAGAGCCGTATGGGAGAATACGCCCAACTGCTTTCCGCATGGGCCAAGGTGGATCCGCTCGCCGCTCTCGCCTACGCGGAAAAAAACACCCGTAGCGAATTTGCCGCCAGCACGATCCTCACCACCTGGGCCGGGACCGATCCCGAAGCCGCGATCCGTTGGGCGGAAACCCATCATGAAGGCGAAGGTGCGAATCCCTATCTAGCAGGAATTATCCGCAGCCTCGCCGCCACTGACCCTACAAGGGCTTCCCAACTCCTCACCGGCATGCCGAAAAGCGTTGAACGCGGTGAAGCGCTGGATGCCATGCTGCCCCATGTGATCTCCCAAGGCGCGGACGCCACCAAGGCCTGGATTGCCAGCCTCACCGACGATTCGCTGCGCAACGGAGCGATGATGCGCTCTGCGGAACAACTCGCCGCAACCGATCCCTCCGGCACTGCAGCATGGCTGCTTGCCAATCCCGGCGATGCCACACAGCGACGCATGGATGATGTTTACCGCGTCTGGGCGAAAAACAACCAAACCGAGGCGGTCCAATCACTCTCAACCCTGCCCGCCGGCGAAAACCGGACCAACGCCCTGCGCGGCGTGGTGAATTCGATGGCTACCAATAATCCGCAAGCCGCGGTTTCCCTGATGGACCGTTTTCAAAACGATCTGAACGACCGAGTGGTCCAAAATGTCATCTGGCATTCCTTCGGCAGCGATCCATCCCTGGCCGTCAATCAAATCTCGCGCATTGCCGATGAAAACGAACGCAACCGGACCTATGGCCGGATGCTCCGTGCGTGGACCGAGCGCGACCCGGTCGCTGCGAACACTTGGATTCAAAACAACCCGCTGCCGCAACCCGTCAAAGACGGCCTCAACCGTCAGTGAGACGAAGCGGGCACCGCAGATTCTCATCCGGCTTCCTGCTTGATACGTGAGTCATTGCCATCCGTATCGTCATGTATTGTAATAGCCCAACGAAGCGCCCCAATACGATGAAAACACGCATCCGGATTGAAAAGCTCCTATCGCCTGTGACCACCGCAATCCTGCTCGCCGCGCTAAGCAACTGCATGACCCTGCAGGCGGCGGAGACACCCCCGAACATCCTTTTCATCCTTGCCGACGACCTCGGCTACGGTGACGTCGGCTGTTACAATCCGGAATCGAAAATTCCCACTCCTCACATCGACCGGCTTGCCGCACAGGGCATGACATTCACCGACGCACACAGTCCGGCCACCGTTTGCACACCCGCGCGTTACAGCATCCTCACCGGCCGCATGGCGTTCCGCACGGGAAACAAAAGCATCTTCACGGGTGCCGGCGGACCTAACATGATCGAACCGGACCGCCTGACCCTGCCGGAAATGCTGCGTGGAAAAGGTTATGCCACCGCGATGTTCGGCAAGTGGCATGTCGGTCTAACATTTCTTGATGACCAGGGGAAACCCATCCTCAAGGGCGGTCTGGAGGCGGTCAAACGCATCGATTTCACCCGTCCCATCCCCGACTCACCGATCCACCGTGGCTTCGATCAATTCTTCGGCACCGCCTGCTGCCCGAACACCGACTGGCTCTACGCCTTCATCGACGGCGAACGCATCCCCGTGCCTCCCACGCGAATGCTCGACAAAAGCAAACTGCCGGTGAATCCCTACACCGAGGACTGCCGCACGGGAATGATCGCGCCGGATTTCGACATGAATGAAATCGACATGATCTTCCTCAACAAGAGTCTGCGTTTCCTCGAAGAACATGCCGCCAAATCGCCGCAGAAACCGTTCTTTCTGTTCCACTCCGCCCAGGCGGTGCATCTGCCATCGCTGCCCGGAAAGGATTTCCAGGGAAAAACCAAAGCCGGTCCGCACGGCGACTTCATCGCCGAGTTCGACCACATCGTCGGCACCTTGATGGCCAAGCTCGACGCGCTCGGACTTGCAGACAACACACTCGTCATTCTCACCAGTGACAACGGGCCGGAGGTCACCAGCGTGGTCAACATGCGCAAGGACTATCAGCACGATGGCGCTCGACCATGGCGTGGAGTGAAACGCGACCAATGGGAAGGCGGTCACCGCGTGCCCTTCATCACACGTTGGCCGGGCACCATTCAGCCGGGATCACGGACCTCGCAAACCCTGTGCGGCACCGATGTGATGGCAACATGCGCGGCGATCGTCGGCACGAAACTCCCCGCGGATGCCGCCGAGGACAGCTTTGACATGCTGCCGGTGCTCACCGGAAACGACCATGGAAAATCAGTCAGGGAATTCACCCTCCACGAAACATGGACATTTGATCTCGCGATTCGGCGTGGCGATTGGAAATACCTAGACCACAAGAACTCCGGTGGAAACAACTACGAAAAGAGCGCCGAACTCAAACCCTACATCCTTCCGGAAGACGCGCCGGACGCCCCGGGACAACTCTACAATCTGGCAGAGGATCCCGGCGAAACCCGCAACCTCTACAAGAAACATCCCGAGATCGCCAAGGAGCTCAAAGCCCTGCTGGACAAGAGCAAATCCTCCGGTCGCAGCGCGCCGCTGAGATGATTTTTTGATCAACATCCCATCCACCCCACGTATGAGCCCGACCATGATGAAACAACTCCTTTGTCTTTTATCCATCACATTTCCGCTTCTCGCGGCCGAACCCACATCCCTTTTCGACGGGAAAACCCTGACTGGATGGAAAAGCGACGTGCCCAAAGCCGACGAAGATCCGAACCTGCCCCCCGTCTTCATTGTCCGCGATGGCAAACTGGTGAGCCTCGGCAAACCGGGCGGCCACCTCGTCACCGAAAAGGAATTCTCCAACTACAAGCTCGTGGTCGAATACCGGTTTGCCAAGGAAGCGGGCAATTGCGGCGTGCTCGTCCATGCCTCGACGCCCCGCTACCTTTACAACATGTTTCCGAAATCCGTCGAAGTGCAAATGCAGTCCGGAGAAGCGGGTGATTTCTGGTGCATCGGTGAGAACATCGAAGTGCCGGACATGGAAAAACGCCGCCCTCGAAAGGATGCATCCCAGAAATTCGGCGGAGAGAAGACCGATGCCCGACGTATTATCAATCTAACTGAAAGCTCCGAGAAGCCCCTCGGCGAATGGAACACCATGGAAATCGAGTGCAAAGGCGCCGAAATCAAGGTCCACGTGAACGGCGATCTGGTGAACAACGGATTCAACAGCACCGTCAGTAAAGGAAAAATCGCACTGCAAGCCGAAGGCGTGGAAGTCGAATTCCGCAAGCTGGAACTCACACCGCTTCTTTGAGAAGACTGCCTTGAAAATGGCAGGGACCGGTCTCCGAGCGGTCCATGAGCATGAGATGAGAATGGGCTGAGCGAATGTTTTCAGCTTCCGCGATCCTCTCATTCTCCATGTATTCACGTCTCATGCTCATGGACCGACCGGAGGTCGGATCCCTGCCTTCTGCAGGATTCAGTCAATATCTAACAATAATATGAATCCTCATTCCGCATGGGAGAGCCGGGTGATTCCCCGCTCGACGAGTTGGGCGTCAACCGCTGAGGAGACGGCTTCGTCGAGATGAACGGTCAGGTTTTCATCGGCGAACTCGATAGAGTGGGATTTTCCGGTGTTTTCCTTGAAGGCGGCGATGAGGCATTTCAAGTTGCGGATCTCCTTGCCGTTGACCTTGCGGATGACCAGGTTGCGGAGGGATTCATAACCGACGGTGGCGGGCGTCGGGACCACTCCACTGAGGAAAACCACGCGGTCCATGGATTGCTCATACTTGTCGGGATTCTGATAGGCGTCCAGCAGTGCAAGCGGCGCGCGGGATTGCCATTCCTCGCCGAAACCTTCGAGAATCGGTAGGGAAAGCTCTTGGAAAACGAGGCCGCCTTTGACCAGATAGTTCGGTGCTTTGTCGAAAAGTTGGTTAGGAACGAGGCTCGATGCATTATCCTCGTGGGTGAGCTTGGCCTTGATTTCAAGGGGTTTGCCATCGCGCCAGAGCGAGAGATTGACCGTATCGCCGGTGGATTTCTCGCCGCGGATGAGGTGTCCCCATGACAGGCTGCCATAGGTAGGATGTGAGTAATACCCACGGCGGTCGATGGCTTGGCCATCCACGGCCAGCAGGACATCGTTCTTATTCACGCCGGCGGCTTCGGCCGCGCCGCCCTTGCGCACGCTATGGATGAAGACGCCGCCCTGGTCTTCTCCGAGTTTCAACCACTGGCGGAAGGCAGAGTCCTCGGTGCGAGCGATGGTTACTCCCAGGCTGGGAAACCCCTTGTATTCACCATTGGTGGTATTTTTCAGGAAACGGATGATGATGTCAGTGGCGGTGACATCGCAGATCTGGTCCTTGGCATTGTAACTGATGAGGACGCCCGCCAGCTTCCCGCCATCTGTGACCGGGAGCGAGTAACTGCCCGCCGCGCTCTGCATCGAGGCCTTGACCATGTAGGTGAGGAAACTCTGGCCTGGCAGAAAATCCCCGCTGAGATCAATGCTTTGCAGGGTGCCGGGTGTTAGAAGAGCCGCGCCGTTTTCCTCAACCTGCACGATCTGAAGGGTGTTGCCGATTTTGCATGGAGTGGTGATTTTGAATGGAACCGTGCCCTTGAAAAACCCCGCACCTTCCTTTTCCGAAGCGGGTCCCAGCAGCGCCAGATTGGCCTCGTAATCGACCGCGATCACCTTGGCCGGCGCGAAGCGGGTGCCATCCGCAGACTCGAATTCCAAATAGGTCGCATCCGCCACCAACTCGGATGTGGTGAGCACGCGCTGCGGCCCGACAATCGCGGCAAGTGCCCGGCGGCGGTTGGGAGCATTCTTTTCCCATGGCTGCCACGGGTTCCATGACTGCTGGGTGGAGTTGATTCTAACTACTGAGGATTTGACGTCGGCCACCGCCGAGACGGCGGAAACCCATAACAAGGGAAGAATGAGCAGGCGCATGGAGGACGGGTGATTCGGAATTTGAGATTTGAGATTTGAAATTCGGGATGTGAGATCCTGATTATTTCAGGCCGAGCACATCCTGCATGTTGTAGAGACCCGGAGGTTTGTCCTGTAGCCATACGGCGGCGCGGACCGCACCTGCGGCGAAGGTGAGGCGGGAGGATGCCTTGTGGGTGAGTTCCACACGTTCTCCATCCGCGGCGAACATCACCGTGTGATCCCCAACCACATCACCACCGCGCAGTGTGTGCATGCCGATTTCCTTCGGTGGGCGCGGGCCGATGTTGCCGAACCGTCCGTGGGTGACGTCATTCTGATAGGAAGTGCCGGTTTCCTCGTTGAGGATTTCCAACAGCGTGCGCGCGGTCCCGGAGGGCGAATCTATCTTGTGGCGGTGGTGCATCTCGGTGACCTCGATGTCGAAGCGGTCTTGGGTGAGGATGCGTGCGGCCTGGCGGGTGAGCCAGAACAGGGTGTTGACTCCCACCGAATAGTTGGAGGCGTAAACGATAGGTATGGTTTTCGCCGCCTCGCGGATCACGGCGCGTTCATCATCACTGTGGCCGGTGGTGCCGATGATCAAATGCATTCCGTGTTTCAACGCGGCCTCCACCACCTGCGTGGTGAACGAGTGCACGGTGAAATCAATGATGCACGAGGCCTTCTGCACGGCGGCGTCCAGATCCTCGCCAAGATCATGGGTCGCGGTGACGGTGACATCCGGATTGGCCGCCGCTGATTCTAACAAAGCGTGGCCCATCCGGCCGGATTTTCCTGTAATGAGTAGGTTGAGCATAAGTGATTTGAGATTTGAAATCTGATCTTGCGTCTTGTGTCTTGAAGTCTTGCGTCTCAATCTTCCCAGATCATGTGTTTGAGCTGGAGTTGGCTGGCGTGGGTGTTGGCTTCCGCAGCGCGCGGGCCTTTGAATGAGGCGATTTTTTTTGCGCAGGCGATGGCGGCGGGCCAACGACCCGCGTTTTCGAGCAGGGTGAGGGCGCGGAATCCGCAGAGTTCGAAGTAATGCCATTCCGCGGGCGGGCCGTTGGTTTCCAATACCGAGTAATAGGCGATGAATGCCTGCTTCTCGCGTTTGCGGGACGGGTCCTTCTCATCAGGGATTTGCTCAAGCGTGCGACCCCGCAGATATTGGATGCGATTGAAAACGGCGGGCTCCTTGTCAGCGTGTTCCAGCAGTTTGTCATACACCGCGAGAGCGTCCGGCAGCGAGGTCGGGTTGGCGCTCCCCTGCGCGTAGATCGCCTCGCCTAACAAAAGTCCGACCGGAAGATGGAGGGGATCGGTTTGCTTGAGAGAGTCGAACCATGGCCGGAGGAATCCGGCGGCTTCCGCAAGGCGGTTCATATCGATGAGCAGCCGACCTTTCTCCAACATCGCGACGGGAGCCACGGATGCTTTTGATTTGGCGACTTTATCGAAGAGGGTGAGAGCCTCTTGCTGGGATTGGCTGGTGGGGACGAGCGCGGCCGAGCGCGCGGCGAGCAGCCAGGCGGCCTGGGCGCGGGGTGAATCGGGTGCGGAAGCGGCGAGTTTTTCCAACACCAGCCGGGCATCGTTGTAATTCTGCGTGCGGAAAAGGTTGCGGCCGAGAATGAACGACGCATCCGGGGCGGCGGAATCTGCGGGATATTGTTTGAGAAACTCTCTGGCATTGCCGATGGCGGCGGAGGGATCATCCGAGATGTCATCGATGCGGAGACGGAGCCACGCGATGCGGGAAGTCGGGAGATCACCGGCATTTTCAGTGCTCGCGGCCAATGTATCCAATTGTGCGCGTGCGAATGGAAGGTCCGGGCGAATTCCAGTTAGAGCGGCCTCCGCCGCCGCAAGGCGCGCTTCGGAGAGCCTCGGGTGGTCGGGGTGTTTGGTGATGAAATCCTCGATCGCGCTTTTTCTGGCGTCGGGCGCGCTGGTCGAAAGCGCGCGTTCCAATTCGAGATCGGCGGTGATGGCCCCACCTTCGAGGTGATCCTTGTTGATCACGGGGGTGGAGCCTGCGGCACCGGACAATGCGACGATGGCGGCGTTGAGGCCTGCGGTTTTGGATTCGTTTTTAGAGAGGTTGCGGGCGGCCTCTTCGAACAACTCCAGCGCGGCCTTTTTATCGTCGCGCGCATAGGCGTTGCTGGCTTGGACAAAAGCGGCGGATCCTCGCATTCCAGTGAGTTTCGCGGTTTCTCTCAATGTATCCAGAATGCCGAGCGCCCGCTCGGTTAGACCTTCGTTGAGAAACAATCGAGCGGTTTCGAAAAGCGCGCGGTCCGCAAGCGGGTGAACGGGATTTTCCAAGCGGAGTCGGGTGAGGAGTTGGATGGATTCCGCGCGGGCTTCCGGAGAGTGGATGCGCAGCAGGCCGGTGGCACGGGTGAACATCGCATAAACCAACAGATCGCTATCGGCTGCAGGGACGCCCGGTAAAACGGCGGCGGCGCTGGCATTGACGTTCGCGATGGCCCCGGCAAACGGGGTTTCGCAAGGTGTGATCCATTCGACGAGTCTAACAAGAACCGAGTCCGTGATGGATGGGGTCGCGGGCAGGCACTCCAGAAGCCTGCCGAACAGGGGTTCGAGATACGCCGATTCCTGATGGGCTTGGATAAAGGAAAGCAGGAACGATGCGGCTTCATCGGTTTTTTTGGCAGTACGGAGGGCATCTGCCAAACCGAGCGCCGCCAGATGATAGCGGTGGGAAGACTGCCCCTCAGGTTGGTCCACCAATGTTTGGAATCCTGCCGCAGCCTCTTCAGGGTGGCCTTCCGCGAGCTGCAATTGGGCCTCCAGAAACGCGGTGATCGGACGGTCCGCCGGCTTGAGCGCCGTTTCCTGAGGCATCGCCTCACGCGCCTCCTTGTGACGACCGCAATCCAATAAAATCTCCATTCGGTGTAGGCGGGCCTTGGTGCCAAGGGCGGGGTCGGGATTGCGAGCCAGAATCGCAAGTGTTTCGAGCGCCGCCTCGGGGGTTCCCAACGCCACCTGAATGCTTTCAATCGTGAATCCGGCCTCGGCGAAGAAAGGACTCTCCAGATTTTCCAATAATGGCGACAGGCAACCCGCCGCGTCGGCGAGACGACCCAGTTCTAGCAGGGCCAACCCTTTCCAAAACGGGGCTGCGGGATGCTTGGAAACGAATGATTGATCGAGCAGCGCAAGCGCTTCCGCCGGTTTTTTATCGCGCACCCATGCCTCCGCGAGACGGATGGCGATCTCGGATTTTTGCGAGGCTATGGTATTTTTCCGGGTCAGGCATTGATCGAAATGCAGAGCCGCCATTTCCCACAATCCGGCGTTGAGGGCATCGTCACCTTTGCGCATCAGATCGTTCACATCCTGCCCCGGCAGGGCGGACTGCATGGCGAGCAAAATGAGCAGAAAATGCGGCTTGAACATGATCGGACTCGCGAAGCATGGCGGTTTGGGCGGCCCATGACCAGCCCGGATCGTCTGAAATCCGCAGGAAAATCAAATGCCTGCGGCGGGGTGGGCCTACCGCCGGTTACGGAGAGCCGATGATGCCTTCCTTCGTTTCCTGCTTGAGGCGGAGTTGGCCGCAGGCGGCATCGATGTCGCCGCCTTTTTCGAGGCGGAGGTTGGCGGTGACTCCCGCGGTTTTCAGGATCTCGCGGAAGGCGCGGCAGCGGGCGTCCGACGGGCGTTTCCAATCGAGTCCCTCCACGGTGTTGTAGGGAATGAGGTTCACCTTCGCTTGGGTGCGGCGGGCGTGGCGGGCGAGGATGGTGGCTTGTTCCGGCGAATCGTTGACGCCATCGATCAAAATGTATTCGAGCGTGAGTTTCTGGCCTTTTTTCGAGTTCCAGAAATCGAGAGCGTCGAAGAGTTCTGCAACCGGCCACTTTTTATTGACCGGCATGATTTGTTGGCGGACCTCGTCGGTGGCACCGTGCAGCGAGATGGCGAGGCGGATCTGTTGCGGGTGGGTGGCGAGCTCGCGGATTTGCGGGACCAGGCCGGAGGTCGAGATCGTCAGGTGACGTGCTCCGAGTTGCAGGGTTTTTTCCCCGGTGATGAGGGCGATGGCGGCGAGAAGATGGTTGAGATTGGCGAGAGGTTCTCCCATGCCCATGAAGACGAGGTTGTCCACCCGTTCCCCGGAGATCTGCTCAGCGGCGATGACCTGGCTGACGATTTCCGAGGCGTCGAGATTGCGGGTGAAACCGTCGAGTCCCGACGCGCAGAATTTGCAGCCATAGGCGCAACCGACCTGTGAGGAAACACAGAGCGTGCGGCGGTCGGATTTCTCGCCGTAAAGCGCCGGGTTGGCCGGGATCAACACACTTTCCACATAACGACCATCGTGCAGGCGGAATAGGAACTTGCGGGTCGTATCGGCAGAACCCTGGGTGTATGTGTGTTCCAACGCCGACAAGCGGAACGATTCCGCCAATTTTCCGCGCAGCGCGGCGGGTAGGTTGCTCATCGCATCGAAGGAAGCGGCCTTTTTTTTCCAAACCCATTCAAGGATTTGCGCTGCACGGAACGAGGGTTCGTTTTCGGCCTTCAGCCATTCGGCGAGAGCATCCGGATCGAGTCCTGTGAGGGCGGGCAGTGGCATAGGGAGGAAGAACGGTCTATCCGCCGCAGCAGAAGTCTTATGAAAATCACGGGGCTGCGGAGGATTGCGGAAAGAGCCACGCTATGGAATCCCAACGGAATGTCGAGCCGGAGATTGGAGATTGGAAATGCCGCGTGATTAGGGTGTTTAAATCCGAAAACCGAATCAAACCTGCAGGTGGACTTTTTAAATACCGCTGCGGTTTCCTTCCCCGTATTTGCCGAGAGTGAACTTCGAATTCCATCTCCAAAATTCAGCTTCCCGTGAGCGGAAAAACCACATAATCTGCTCCCCATGGTTGCCGGAATTCAGGAAAGGCTCGATGATTTTGTCCGTCGCAAGGGCTTGCGCAGAACCCAACAGCGGGAATTCATCATCAAGTCCGCGTTTTCAAAAGACGAGCATTTCACCGCTGAGGAGCTTTTCGACCGGGTCCGCAAGACCAATGCCCATATCTCACGGGCCACGGTTTACCGCACGCTGAGCCTGCTGGTGGAGGCCGACCTGCTCCGCGAAATCGATCTGGGCGACAATCAGACGACTTATGATCCCAACTTTCTCGACAAGCCTTCGCACAACCACCTCGTCTGCATCGATTGCGGGCGGGTGGTCGAGTTCGAGGACGCCCACATCGATCTGCTCAATGACTGCGTGACGCGGCGGCTCGGATTCAAACCCGTCCGGCAGTCGCTTAAAATCGAGGCGAATTGCGAGCAACTCCGCAACAACGGCCGCTGCCCGAACCTGATCGCCTCACGCCTGACCGGCAAACGCCTGCGGAAAAAACGCTGATCTTCCGTATCCTCTCCATCACCCGCTAAACTCACCATTCCAAACCCCATCCAAAACATCATCATGCACTCCACATCCCGCCGTCATTTCATCCGTTCCGCCGCCGCAATCGCGGGCACCGCATTCGCTCCCAACATCTTGTTAGGAAAGGAAAAGACCCTCAAACAACTCAACGTCGCCGCAGTCGGTTGCAATGGCAAGGGTGCGAGCGACATCTCCGAAATCTCCAAAGGCAACCGCATCGCCTTCATGTGCGACATCGACAAAGGCCGCGCCGAGGCAATGATGAAGAAATTCCCGGATGCACGGTATTTTTCCGACTACCGCGAAATGTTCGCCACCGTGGCCGATCAGATCGATGTGGTCACCGTCTCCACTCCCGACCACATGCACTTCCCGGTCGCTGTGGAGGCGATCAAGCATGGCAAGCCCGTCATGGTGCAGAAACCCCTCTGCAACACTCTCTGGGAAGCCCGCGCGCTGGCCAATTACGCCAAGGAAAAGAACGTGCTCACCGTCATGGGCAACCAAGGAGCGACCATGGAAGGCACCCGCATCCTGCGCGAATGGATCGAATCCGGCATGATCGGCGATGTCACCGAAGTCTATTACTGGACCAACCGCCCGATCTGGCCGCAGGGCAAAGGACTCGATTTCCCCGCCCAACCCGTGCCGGAAGGTATCAATTGGGATGTCTGGCAGGGTACCTGCGCGACCGATCGCCCCTACAACTCCGCGATCCACCCCTTCAAGTGGCGCGGGTTTTGGGATTACGGCTGCGGCGCTCTCGGCGACATCGGTTGCCACAGCATGAACTCCGCGTTCTGGGCGCTCGATCTGAAGGGCGACTTTGTGGTCGAGTCCAGCAAGGTTTCTGAGTTCGATGAAAACATCGCACCCAAGCGAGCCACTATCATCTATCAGTTTCCTGCCAAGGGCAAACGCAAGGCGGTCAAAGTGGTCTGGCAGGACGGCGTCAACGAGCCAAACAAAGACCCTGATTTCGTCCGCCCGCCAGGAATTCCGGACGATCTCCAACTCAACAAGGAATTCGGACAGGTGTTCGTGGGCACCGAGGGTACGATCTTCGTGAACGACGCCTATTGCGGCGTCACACCGGTGCTTTATCGCAAAGGCGTGCGCGTCACACCCGACAAGGTGGAAAAAGTCTATCCGCGAGTCGTCGGCGGGCCGACTCAGGAACTCTGCCGCGCCGTCCGTGGCGAGGGACCGAAACCGATTTCCAATTTCGTCGATCACTCAGGCCCGCTCACCGAGATGGTGCTCGCAGGAAACCTCTCCGTCCGCTTAGGCAAGAAAATCGATTGGAATATGAAGGAAATGGAGGCCCGCGGCATGCCCGAGGTGAAAGCCATGCTCAAACGGGTCTATCGCGCCGGATGGGAACCGAAACTCACCTGAGAGTCATTCTGAATATTGACGAAGGCAGGGATCCGACCTCCGGGCGGTCCGCGAGAATAAGGGATGAACGAACAGCCATGTTTCGATTTTCAAGCATTTCCATGATCGCCAGCATTCTCTATCCATTCGCCGGACCGTCCGGAGGTCTGTCCCTGCCTAACGAAACCGCCTGGAGGTCGGTCCCTACCATCCGCATCATTCCCGTGGAACACCTGAACCGATCGCAGCCGGCTTGAGCCAATGATTGAGAAAATTTTGCCACTGTTGTTTCCATTGCACCTCATCTTCTTTTGCGATGGCGATGTTTGCGCGGTGGAATGCGGCCCCTGCGAGTGGCAGTCCGCGGTTTGACGGACTGCGGGAGGCCAGCAGTGGGTCGGATGCGGGCGGAGTGCGGCTTTGGATTTTATCCACCATGTCAGCAAACCTGGTTTCAACGAAATGGGGTTTGCCCTCGTCCTTGGTTTTGTGGAGTGAGCGTGGAGTGCCGAATTCGATGATCGGTTTGTCGTCGGTGTTGAGTGGATATTTTGCGAATAGGTCGCCTGCGAGTGTCAGGTTTCCACAGTAAAAAAACAGGATGGTTTGCGGGTTGATCGGTATATTGAGTTGAAGTATGTCCTGATAGGTCGCGCCGGCCACGGCCATTTTCTTATCTTCTTCCGCATCAAGTGAGCAAGCAGGTAGCGGGCTGTTGTCCTGGTGGCCGATCAAAGCCACCATTTCGCCACCGGGCTGGAAGTTGCCACGCCACAGGCTCACCTGCGGAAAAACGGTGAGCATGGTGTGGCTGATGATTCCGAATTCATTTTCGGTAACTTGATAGAGTGGCAGCCATTGGACGAAAACCCCACCGGGTTTCAGGCGTTTTTTGACCTGCTGGAAATGTTCCAGGCTGTAGAGGCTTCCGGCACCACTGCGATATGGGAGGAATAGGTCGGCGTTGATCATCGCGTAGCTGTCACGGGTGGCCATCAGGTGGTTGCGGCCGTCTTCGATCAGAACCCGGGAGCGCGGATCTCGGTAAAGTCCGTTGGTGAGGTCGGGTCCGTCTTTTCCGCCGGAGAAATACTTTTTGGATGCCGCGACCACGCTGGGTGATAATTCGCAGGTCACCACGTTTTTCACGTTTTTGAAGTCATCGCTATTGAGTGCTTCACCGGCCGTGATGCCGGTACCCATGCCCAAAAAGAACACGCTGTCGGTTTCTGGATAGACGAGTAATGGAATGCGCGCTTGATAGATTTGTGGACCATAGGACTCGGTCGATCCAAGGGTGTAGCTCGAGTTGATTTTGATCAAGAGGTCGTCATCGGTGTTTTTGACCACTGTGACCGAGCAATCGCTGGCTTCCCATTTTTCCAAGACCGTTTCAGTTTCGCTCTTCGCGTCCTTGGTCCATGTCGCTGGCAACCGGGTTGGGTTCAGTCCGGTGAAAACCAGCACAAGCATGGCCAGCGCCCCAATCTTGGCTCCACGGGTGATGTTGTTTTTGGCGGCGGGTACCAGTATGGCCACGACCAGATAACTTGCAGAAACCAGTTGCATCGAGCGCCACAATCCGAGCCAATGAAGCAGGAGAAACCCGCATGCCAAGGACCCGAGGATCGCTCCGAGTGTATTGACCGAAGCGAGCATGCCGATGCTTTTTCCCGGATGTTTGGCGAATTGCTCTTCGCCTTTCATGAGAAATGGGAAGACCGAGCCTAGCAGAAAGCAGGGGATTCCGATGGCGGCGAATCCCGTGGTGAAGAGGCTGGCGACGTAGGCTGCGAACGAGCCATCGGTTGGCAACATGCGGAGGTTGCCGGTGATCGACATGAAGACGAATGGCGAAACGCTGAGAGTTGCGCCGCCCATGGCGGTTAGAATGACCAGCGTCTGCGGCGCGGAGGATGACCTGCCTGCCAGGCGGGAGGCGAGTGTGGCCCCCAGGGCGAGGCAAACCAACACGATGATCAGAACCGTTGAGAAACTGTAAACCGAGTTCTCATGCACTTGGGCGAACATGCGCGTCCAGAGCACTTCCAGAGCGAGGATGTTGAAACCCGAAACGAAGGCGAGGCAGGCGATCTGCCTGTGGGACAAGTTGGGCGCGGGCGGTGGGACGGCGGACTTGTTGCGTTTCTTGGAGGAGGGCTTCTTGCTTTCTTGTGGTGGTTCGCTGGCGATACCCTTTGCAAGGTCAGGATCGCAGGCGATGGCATGTCGTGAGAGCAGGAACGCCAGAGCGGCCGCCGCAACGGAGATGCCGACAGCCACCAGACAAGTCAGTTGAAAGCCCAGACGCCACATCAGCACGAATGCCGTTGCGAAGGCTCCGCATGCCGCGCCGATCGTATTCACCGCATAGATTCTCGCGGTTGTGGCACCGAATTCCTTTTGAAGCCCGATCAGGTGCTGTCCCAGCACGGGAATGGTTCCACCCATCAGGAAAGCCGCCGGAAAAACCATGATGAGCGTCCATAGGAGCTTGAATGCCATGAGGGCGAAACCGGTGCCATCCTGCCCGTAAAGCATGGGATAGAGGGATTGGCAAAGCCCCGGAGCAGCCAGGATCGCGGCACCGGCCGTGGCGATTCCAAGTTCCAACCAGCCATAGGCACGCAGTGGATTGGATAAATGCTGACAACGCCTTCCCCAAAACCAGCTGCCGATGGCTAGGCCCGCGAAAAACACCGCCAGGGTGAGCGCCGCAGCATGCGAGGTGTTGCCAAAAACAATCCCGAGCTGCCGCATCCAGAGGATCTGGTAAACGAGGCAGGCAAACCCGGAGAGGAAAATCATCGCATGCAGGGTGATGCCCTGTTTGCCCTTCCATTTCTGCCTGATCTCTTCGTGGCTGCCTGGAATGATGCTTTCCATTTGAGGCATAACCGCGGGCTTATCAGACTTCATGGGATGTGGGTAGCGCTTCATGCCGTGCTTTGTATCTAATTCACTCATTGCCCGGTTGGTCCGCGCTGTGGTCGCGGAAGGCGAGGAAGAAGATAACGGCGATCACTCCGGCCATGCAGGCGGGCGTCAGCCAATACGCCTTCCAGAGGCTCGCAGTAGACTCTAGCAGTTTGGAGTCCAGTCCTTGCGGAAGTTTGACCGAGAACATTTTTGCGAGTTGTTGGGAGAAGGAAAGGGTCTCCACGCTGCGGGCGGCACCGATCGCCGCGCCCAATGCATCCGCGCTGCTTTTCATCGGTACCAGCAGTTTATCGGCCACCATGAAGCCGGTGAACATGCCGACTCCCTGGGTGAAGAACACCAGCATGCTCTGGGCCTGTCCGCGGATTTCGTTAGGGGCCTTGCGGTCGGTGTACATGAACCCGGTGACAAAGAAGAAGTCATAACAGATGCCGTGCAGGGCGATGCCGAGGAACAACATCCACACCACCTGGTCCTGGGCGCCAAAGGAAAACAGCAGATAGCGCAGCACCCAGGCCAGCATGGCGATCAGGATCATCCACTTCACTCCGAGCCGGCGGAAGAAGAACGGCACCAGCAGCATGAAGACGATTTCCGACATCTGACCGACCGTCATCGCGGAAGCCGCTTGCTCGAAGCCCATGTTACCGAGGAAGCCGGAGGTGTTGGCGAAATAATAGGCGAGTGGAATGCAGATGAGTGTCGAACAGATGATGAAGACCAGATAGGCTGGTTTGGCCAGCAATTGGAAGGCATCCAACATCAGGACGGAACGGATTTCGAGTGGCTTGCCTGCGGCGGGAGGCGGGGTGTGCGGTAGGGTGAAACAATACGCCCCGAGCAGCAGCGAACAGATTCCCGCCATCCAGAAGAGATTCGTGCTGCCCGACCAACCGAGGAATCCCGCGACCAGTCCGGCCACAATCCATCCGATGGTGCCCCACACCCGCACGCGGGGGAAATCGTTGGCTGGCAGATGTGAGAACGCGATGGTGTTTCCAAGGCCGAGTGTCGGCATGTAGCAGAGCATGTGGCCGGTGAACAACCAAACGACCTTGTCACCCTGCCCAGCCGCGATGGCGCCCGGAACCAGCAGCATTAGCGCGCCTCCCAGCAGCATCAGCGCGCCCATCACCCGCTCGGAGGAAAAGAATCGGTCTGCCACCAAGCCGAGAAACAATGGCGCAATCATCGCCGCGATCGGTGCGCAGCCGTATGAACGGCCGATGATTCCGGAGAGGCCGTTGCCGCCCAAAACCAAATACAAGGTCGCAAACCAGGACCCCCAGATGAAAAACTGCAAAAACATCATCAACGAAAGGCGGGTCGTGATCGAAGAGCGGGTTGTGGGCATGGTAACAGGTGGTTTTTGAAAGGCGTGCCCGCATCCCATGATAATCCCCCGCCTGTGACAAGGCGTGAATTGCTCCCACACTCCGGGCCGACGCGTCAAATTTCCTTTGAATGACAGGATCGAAACGCAGAGATGCGGAGATCGCGGAGGATTTCGCGGAGAAAAATTGGAGTCCCTGTCATCGAATATGTAATGATTTTCATGCAGTTCCAATTCCAGATTCCCATGAACTCAGCGCTTTTCTCTGCGATCTCCGCATCTTTGCGTTTCGCTGAAATCTTTTCCTTGGAATCATCCGCCGGAGAGAGCATCTTCCCTTTGCCGCTCCCCGGACGGTCGCAATTTCCGCGCAAGCGGGGGTTGAGGAAAGTCCGGACACCACAGGGCAACGCGCCTCATGAAAATGGGGGACGGGAACCGCGAGGAACCCGGACGGAAAGTGCAACAGGAAACATACCGCCGATGGCCCGCAAGGGCACAGGTAAGGATGAAATGGTGGGGTAAGAGCCCACCGCGCCGAGGGTAACCGGAGCGGCACGGCAAACCCCGCGTGGTGCAAGACAGAACAGGGGAAGGACTGCCCGTCCGCTAAAAATCTCCGGGTATTAGTCGCACTCCGCGCAAGCGGGGCGCTCCGCCTCGGCGGGGTGAGAGAAATGACCGTCCAGCTCCGGAATGCCGGAGCGGACAGAATCCGGCTTACAGGGGAGCGGCCCCTTTTCTCCTGACAGAACGCAGGGCGAGCGCTAGCGAGCATTCTACAAACCGGCCTCCGGAGGAGGAGGCCGCATTTCGCGTGGAGCGAGCGGAGCGAGATCAATCCGGCTTACAGGGGAGCGGCACCTTCTTCATATGGACAGAACGCAGGGCGAGCGTTCGCGAGCATTTTTTCAACCGGCCTCCGGAGGAGGAGGCTGCATTTGGCGTGGATCGAGCGGAGCGAGATCAATCCGGCTTACAGGGGAGCGGCACCTTCTTACTTCATTGCAGGCCGGCATCGCTCACGATCTTTTTTGCCCGCGAGAGCGACCCGAGATTGGAGGCGTGTGTGTAGCCCATGCCCTGTATTTTGTGCGCCGCGATGGCGCTGCGCACACCGCTCTGGCAATGTAGCAACAACACTTGGTTCTTGTCTTTCACCTGAATTGGCAGGGCGGTTTCGATCTCGTCCAACGGAATGTTGATGGCGGTTCTCAGGTGGTCGGACGCGAACTCATCCGGACTCCGGACATCAATGACCAGCGCTCCTTGTTTCAGTTGCTCCTGCGCCTCCGCGTCTGGTGTCTGCCCGGCTCTCTTAAGCAGGAGCAGAGCGATCACGATTACCACTACAAGAATGATGATGATGAGGGGTCTCATGACCGCCAGTGTAACATGGCTTTCCCGCACCGCAAATTTTCCTGAAATTAGGCACGCTGGACAAAAAAGTTGTTTCAGGACGAAGAAGTCCGTCATGGGTGTTCAAGGAGCGTTCTTGACATTACTGAGGAATCAGTGATGTTTAGAACGCTGGGTGGAAAGGCAATCCGTCTTGGCCACGCATTTCACTACCAACCTACCAAAATCATGGGCGACAAATCCCCTAAAGCAAATCAAAAGAAGTCCTCGCAGAAACAGGCAAAAACCAGCAGCGCCTCACAAGCGAAGCAGCAATCACAGGCTGCCAAACAGGCTGCTCCCAAGAAGTAGTCTCACTGACTTCATCGGATTACTGCCGGATCAAGTCCACAATGCGCAAGGTGCCCATGGGGATGCGCATGTGGATTTGACGAATGTCATTTCGCGGCTGACTTCAGCTCGTTGAAACGTTTGCGCATTTCCGCCAAACGCGAGGCCTGCTGCGGATCTTTCGCGAGGTCGGTTTCCTCAAAGGGATCGGCCTCCACATGGAAGAGTTGCTCCAGCTTGAAGTTGGGCCAGTAGAAATATTTCCAGTCCTTGCGCACTAGCGCCTCGGCGGCGGGAAGCCTTTCCTGGTTGTCGATGGTGGCGAACTCGTAGAAAAACTCCTCGCGCCAGGCGGGTTTATCGGCTGATAGATAAAGCGGCGCGATGTCGCGGCCCTGCATCGTGGCGGGTGCCTTGATGCCGGATGCGGCGAGGATGCTCGGTGCGAGGTCGACGTTGAGCGTGAAGTCGTCATTCGTGCCGCCGCGCTTTGATGGGGCCATGCGCGGGTCACGCACGATAAGTGGAACCCGGATGCTTTCCTGATGCGGATACCATTTGTCGGCGAGGCCGTGTTCGGAGTGAAAGTATCCATTATCACCGACGAAGATGATGAGAGTGTTGTCATACAAACCCTGTTTTTTCAACTCCTCGATCAGGCGTCCGCAGGTGGTGTCCACCTCGGTTGCGAGCCGGTAGTAATTCTTCATCATCTCCTGGAATTTCTCCGGTGTGTCGAATCGCCAGTGCCAGCGCACCCGCCCCTCGTTTTTCTCGTTGGCGATGAACGGTGGCAATTTGCGGAATGCCTCCTCGGTGGCGGTCTTCGGTACCGGGATGGTCACGTTTTGATAGAGCGCCATGCTTTCCGGTTGCGGCAGGAACTGCTTGGGATTGCCATCCTCGGCGTGGGTGGCGATGAAGGCCAGCGTGAGGCAGAACGGTTTGTCCGCCGGACGTTCCCGTAGGAAATCCAGCGCATCGTTCTCGTTCTTCTTGGTGACGTGGATCGGTGTGCCATCCGGTTGCTTCATCCAGTGCTTGCCGTAATATGAGCGGCCGAAGTCGAATTTATCCGCGGGAAACTTGCCGTTATGCCACTTGCCGACGTGGCCGACGAAGTAGCCGTTAGAACGCAGCAGCCCCGGATAGGTCTCCGCCCACGGTGTCTTGAACTCTTTCATCGCAAGATTTCCATGTCGTGACATCCATTGGCCGGTGAACAGGCTTGCCCGGCTGACTCCGCAAATCGAGGTGGTGACGCAGTTCTGTGTGAAGCGGTACCCGTCGCTTGCTAAACGGTCGAGGTTCGGCGTTTTCACCACCGGATTGCCCGCGCAGCCGAGCGTATCGAAACGCCAGTCGTCCGCGTAGAGGACCAGGATGTTGAGAGGTTTCACCGCGTCGGCGGCGTGAACCATACCTGTTAGAACGAGGAGGAATGTGAGGATTTTTTTCATGAATCGCGGGTTGGCTTGGGGTCGGCGCCCGCAGCTCAATACAAAACGGTAACGAACGCACTCAACTTTCACCCATTCCATTTCCTTATGGCAAGTTTCCTGGCAACGCCTTCATAACAGCGGAATCCTCAATCCTTTGGATCGACCCCTTTTTCAGTGGGCTCTGGATCACGGTAGTCGCGATAAAAATAAATTTTCGGCAATTTTCCTCCTGAATTTACAATGAATCCCAGATGCCTGCTTGCGGTGTCGTGCCACCAGCTTTGTTCGGTGATCGGTGCATACGGGCCTTTGCCCTCCGCTTGATAAGCGAACTTCGCAATGTAGTATCCGGTGGCCGGGACGGGGTCTTTGGAAACCGTCCGTCCCTTGGGATCCACGGACATTTCATTGTCACCCAACTTGGCGAGAATCCGGTGCTCCGTGGTATTGAACCACAAGGTCTCACCTGGTTTGAGTTTGCCTTCTTCCGTTTCGACAAGGTTCATCTTGAGGGGGAGATCCTGATTTTTGGGGTCTGAAGTGAGGATGATGTAGAATTCGTTCACCTTTTCGGGGATTCTGAGAATCGGCGCGTTTGGGGACAGGTCTTTGGGATCGTTGATCTCATTCGGGACCATGGCGATGGTAAGTTCGCCGTGTGGAAGCTTGATCACCTCGGATAAATTCATGCTGGGTAAAGTGACACTCTGGCTCTTGGAACCATCAAAGACGAAGGCGGTTTTCTGGGCGCTTTGCGGCCGCTCGGGAAAAACGATGCGGCACGACCGTGGTTTGGCCTGAAGTGGGTTGGCCAGGATGCAAATTCCTGCGGCGAGGATGGCGGTGGTGTGGTGGAGACTCATGGCTTCGGCTGTTTGTGGATCAGGTTTAGGGTCTCAGACTTCAGTTGGGTTCAACCATCTGAAGGAAATAATCTCATAGCGTCTGCCGAATGTCGTATTGATCAGATTTGTCGCGGGAGGAGGGTCGATGGAGTCGGCAGGGTAGGATTTATCGGAGAAATCGCGCGTCCTCTTGACCACCGCCTCGCACCAGACTCTGGCGATGACCTTGCCGGTCGGACCCTTGGAATCTCCGTAGGCACGGATCGTGAATGTATCATCCCTCACGCTGAGGATGGGTGCGATGGGCCGCAGAATGTCAGCCTGACGGATCCATCCTGGCACGCCGTAGGCACTCGATCCTTCAGCGGTTTTATCAAATGCATAACCCGCCCCGGCAAGTTTGGGGTTGGCAGGTGCCATGGTATTGTCAGAGAGCGAATTCGCGGGATCGCGGAGTTTTTTCATCGGATCCTCCGCAAGATGATTGATCGCGGTTTGAATGGCACCGGCCAAGGCAAGATCTTCGTTGTTGCTGAGTTGGCGGTTGACGAATTCGGACAGTGAGAGAAACGGTCCGCGCAGGCGGACTTGTGCGACAACTTTCTCGGCGAGATCCTTGATTTGATCATCACTGAGACTTCTGTATCCGGCATACTCGGAAGCATTGGCAAATTGACCGCCGAAGCCAGGACCTGTTCCGGCCTTGATGTCGGGAGCGATCGCTCCACGCGTCACGACATTCTCTTTCGATACGTCGGCAGATACGATTTCGTCCGCGCCGTGCATCGCGATTTTTTCGAGGTTTTTCGCATGGCCAAGCAGTGCTTTCCATGCTTCTACGGAAGTCGAGTTCACATTGAACATTCCCTCGACTTTGAAGCGGGATGCCACTTTCAACCATCCATCCTTGCTGGTGATGATTTCTCCAACGCGGGTATCGGCCACGGTGCTTTCCACGTTGCCGTCCGCCGGGATCGGGAGGTATGCGCGGTTTGCCAACCGGCTATTTCCCATGAGATAATCTTTATAGAAAGCATTAATGTCTTTGGAAATGTCGCCACCGAATGAAACTGGCTGTGGGGCGATCGAGGAAACAAACCAATCATCAAAAAGAAGGTGGTTTGCACAGTAGGCATCGTCGTGCATCAGGTTGGTTGAAACCGTGGGAGGATCTATAACAGTGGGGATAATTTTATCACTAGGAATCAGGGGTGTGGCATCGCTGTTGCCGATCAGATTATGCTGAAACGGTGGATAGGGATTATTTCCTCTTGGATTCCACCCTTGCAACTCAACCAGAGATGCCATCGGGCGCAGGGGGATATCCGCCATGACGAGTCGAGAGAGACCGTCACCGCTCTGATAGCCTGTGGCAATGAAGCCTTTGCCAGTGCTTAAATTGGGTGTGAGTGATGAGTTTGCACTCATCGAGTGATAAGTAATGTCAAACGTGCCATTTGCGGGGTGAGCCTTTGTATTGCCGCTTACCGGATCAGCCATCGACATGGAGGCAAGTGGGTTGCTTTGTAAAACTCCTTTGGTCGGCCGGTTTTGATCCGTGCCAGGTCCGGTGCCGATGGTCGTTCGGGTGCCCATGTTGACTGAAAAAATAGGAACCCACGGACCGTTTGCGAGTTCTCCTATCGAGTAGCCCACTTCATCGACGCCGGTAGGAGGCCAATATACAGAGCCTGCATCTTCAGGTGCCAGCATGGACAGGTAGTGGTATGGTTCTTGCACGCACACATGCGAAGGGTGATCCTGATAAAAAGGTCCGCTGGACTTGCCGAATGTCATGTCAAAACCCATACCCGCACTCCTCCCTTTGTATGGTTTTGTCACTCTGTAATTTTTCATAAGGAACCACCAGCGTTCTGCTGCGAGACGACTATTCGAGATTCCAAACTCAAAACCTAGTATGTTGTTTTGGTTGAAACCTTCTCCCAGTCTAATGCTTCCGGACCATTTGATATGACCTGGTAATCTAGGTGAGAAAACTTTTGTTTCTCCCGGTTTGAATGTAAGCTTGCCTGGGGGGAGCGATGCCCCGAAAGCGCGGAGGTCTAGGTAAGAACCCGTTGGATATTTTTTTGTTATTAGGTTGCTCGGCAAACCGGAATCGACCCCATCAGCGGCCCAGTTGCCTGCGACGTCAACGTATTGGATATTCCCTAGTGTTAAATAAGTATCATTTTGTTTAACCATAAGCAAACTATGTTTACATAAATCTGGCGAGTCTCTGGGCAGGAAGTCGCGGATGGTGTGCATCCGCAGGCGTTTGCCACGAGAAAAACATGAACCCGAAAACCGATATTAAACCACGGATTTTTTTGGCGGAAGGTTGCTGAAATCGTCGTTGGACTAGACCGGGAGAAGGGATATGTGGGGGGTGATTATCACTTCCTGATCTCGATCTTCTCGCCCTTGATCCATTAATTCAGGGGCTCCTCACTTGGAATTTTTTTCTATGACTCTGTAGCTGGAATCCATGAAGGAGTTAAAACTCGCTGGATTCACCTTTGGCTATGGCGATTTTATTGGTAACACCTCCATGGTAGACAGCGCACTCGCCATTGGCTCCCGCCACATTGCGGATGGCCGATCGCACGGCTAGTGCATGAAAGCGCCGTGAAAAACGATGCTGTCACGAATCCAACGCCACATCGTATTTTCAATTTCATCATATTTTTTGCTAGGAAATTAATTATGGCGGAGGCCATTCTCACTGGCCCATCACGATTTCACAATCCGGCAGTTTTTCGCCGAGTGCGCGCGCACCTGCCGCATCTACATCGGTGTGCCAAAGGTATAGTTTTTTCAACTGCTTCATGCCGGCGAGTTTGAGGATGCCTGCGTTGCTCACGCGGGTGCCGTAGAGGTTGAGTGATTCGAGATGAGACAGCTTTGTTAGGTGATCCAGCGCGAGATCGCTCACGTCGGTCTCGGGCAGGCGCAGGGACTTCAGGTCGGTGGCATCCGCGAGGATTTTCGCGCCCTCGTCGGTGACCTTGGTGGACGAAAGATCGAGCGCAGTCATTGCCGGAAGCACCGGTTTGAGCTTTGCGAGATCCTCGTCACCGAACTTTTTGCGAATACCGACGGCGGTGAAGACCAGATTGTTGGAATCCTGCGATTCGAAGTTGAGTGCTGATGGGAATTGGGCGCTCAGTTGGGCGATATCCGCCTTGAGTGAGTCGCGACGCCCGGCCGTTTGTTTTACGGGCTGACTGGCGGCGGCATTTTGTTGAGTGCGTTTTTCCGGAGAAACTCTCATCGACAGCGCTTGTTTCACCGCATCCGTCATCGGAAGATCTGTCAGTTTAGCATCCTTGGAGGCTCCGCCATCGATCCACCACTTGATGAGAACCACCTCGTGTTCCTCAAGATCCTTCTTGCCCTCCGGCGGCATGTGTTCGTCGTCGCCTTCGGGAAGATTGATGCGGACCATCATGTTGCTGTCAGCGGATTTACCTGGAATGATGCCATGGCCCTTTGTTCCGCCTGCCAGCAGCAGGTCGTATTTGTCCATCTGGTATTTGCCCTTCCGTTTTTCCGCATTGTGGCAGGAGTAGCATTTCTGTTCGAGGATCGGGACGATTACGTCGGTGTAAACGATCGGATCATCCGTTTTTTTCAGCGGTTTTTCCGTGGTTCTTGCGGGCAGTCCGAGCGCTTTGCGCAGTGGATCCGGGGCGTGGTCGGTTAGATAGCCCTTGCCATGGGTGAGTGAAGCGCCGTCATGGCTGGTGAAGGCCATCACTCCGGCGCAGCACAGAAGCAGGTAGCGATAGTGTTTAGTGCCGCGTCCTTCGAGCGCATCGACCCAGGTTTTCACCACAAAGGCGGCCACCGCACAGCACGCGAGGATGATTCCGCCAACCAGGTGGCGCTCCACCAAGTCCTTGTCGTAGTCCGGCATGCTGAAATACAGGAGGAATCCCAACAACGCCGCCAACACGGCTGAAAACGCGGTAAAGAAGATGGCCGACCGGCTCGATGACTGCGCGGATTTTCTGAAAATGAGGTTTCCGGCCTCTATGATGAGCACCCACACCAACATGCCGATTGGCAGGTGGAGGACGACCGGATGGAAGCGACCGATGAATTTCGCCACTTCCGGCAGGTTGTTTTCCTGGGGTTTTCCTGCCCAAAATGGAAGGGCGGCCAAGGCGGCGATTACGAGAAATCCGCACAAGCTGAAGAAAATGGGACCTATGATTGATCGGCGGGGAGGGTCGGATTCGGTCATGGGAGTGATGGATTACGTGGGAAGGGAGGCGTTCTTTTCGGTCAAAATGTGGAATCGATCAAATGCCAAATTCCACTTTGACAACTTCTCAACATGCGTAAGATTTCACGGCTTGGAACAGTAACCGTCCCCTCATGTCGTTTCGTTTGTGCATATTGTCTTTATTGGCTCTCGTCCTTATCGGATGCGATGCCAAGGTGAAACCGTCCGGTAATCCTCCGCCTCCGTCGGCTGAAGCGGTGGAAAGCGCTCTTCCCAAGACCGTTTCGTTCAACGAGCACATCCAGCCGGTGTTGTCCGAATATTGTTACCATTGCCATGGACCGGACTCGGGCACCCGCCTGCCGAAAGACCATCCTTTGCGTCTTGATCGCGTGGAGGACGCCTTTGCGCTCCGCCTGGATGGCAACCCTGTCATCATCAAGGGAGAGCCCGCCGAATCCAAACTCTTCCAGCTGATCAGCTCAGCCGATCCGGACATGGTGATGCCTCCACCGAAAACTCATAAAACGATGAAACCGGAGGAGATCGCCCTGATCAAACGGTGGATCGAACAAGGCGCGAAATACGAAATCCACTGGTCCTTCGCCCCTGTCAAAAAACCGGAATTGCCCGCAGCAGGTGAGGCATGGGCCGCGAATCCGATCGATCGATTCATCGCGGAAAAACTCGAAAGCTCCGGACTGGAGCCAAACCCACCGGAGGACCTCCGGCGATTTTACCGACGGATGCATCTG
This sequence comes from Akkermansiaceae bacterium, assembly GCA_903906515.1. Taxonomy (GTDB): domain Bacteria; phylum Verrucomicrobiota; class Verrucomicrobiia; order Verrucomicrobiales; family Akkermansiaceae; genus Luteolibacter. The sequence continues at coordinate 12,632 of CAIVKO010000114.1, read as the reverse complement.
GACCTCACCGGCTTACCTCCGGCTCCGGAAAGCGTGGATGCCTTTGTTGTCGCCGCGGGTTCCGGCCTTCAACCCGCCATTGAAAAGGCGGCGGATGATTTGCTCGTCACCAGCGTCAGCGCTGAACATTTCGCTCGCCAATGGCTCGATGCCGCCCGCTACGCAGACACCCATGGCATCCACATCGACAACTACCGCGCCATCTGGCCCTACCGCGACTGGGTGATCCGCGCTTTCCAGGAAAACATGCCGTGGGATCAATTCACCACCGAACAAATCGCTGGTGATATGTTGCCGGACCGCTCGCTCGACCAACTCGTCGCCACCGGCTTCGGTCGCTGCCTAGCGACGACAGGGGAGGGTGGCGCGATCGCCGAGGAATACGATGCAATCTATGCGAAGGATCGGGTAGAGACAGTCTCCGCAGTCTGGCTCGGTCTAACAACCGGTTGCGCGGCTTGCCACGATCACAAGTTCGACCCCATTTCCACCAAGGAGTTTTATTCGCTCACGGCTTTTTTCCGCAACACGCCGATGTCTGCTTTGGACGGTAACAATGCGGAGCATCCGCCAAACGTGTTTGTGCCACTGCCCGGCGACCGCGACCGCTGGACTGCTATCGCTTCCGAAATCACAGAACTCGAAAAACAACTCGCCGCCCGCGAAAAAGCCGCTGGACCTGACTTCGACGCCTGGCTCGTGAATGCAGCCGTTGCTCCGGACCGCAGCATCGATTCCACGCTCGCTCTTCATCTTCCACTGTCCACAAACGAAGGACCCATCCGTGGTTATGTGGATGGTCAGCCACGTGAGTGGCCCGCTGAACTTGCCCGTGTCGATGGCCCATTCGGCAAAGCCTCCGTCATCAGCGACACTCCGGTGGAACTCGGCGACATCGCCGGATTTTCACGCAGCGACAGGGTCACCTACGGCGGCTTCATCCGCGTCGAGGGTGCTCCGACGGGTGCTGTCATCGCGCGCATGAATCCCGCGCAGTCCCTCCGCGGATGGGACCTATATTTGGATAAAGGCAAACCCGGTTGCCATGTGATCGACTCCTGGGACAAGTCTGCTAACAAGGTGATCGCACCAAAGGCTCTCAAACCGGGAATTTGGCATCATGTCATGGTCACATTCGACGGCACGATTTCCGGTCACCAGGCCAGCGCGATCTATCTCGATGGCGAGCGCGTGGATGCCGGGGCCGATCCTAACACGGTCGGTGGCAATATCGAAACTCAAGTCCCGCTGCGTCTGGGCGCACGTGAGGGCGGTGAATCCAAACTCAATGGCAAGGTCGCACTCCAGGATTTCCGCTTCTACCGCCGCTTGCTCGATGCGAAGGAAATTGCCGAACTCTCCACCAGTGGATTGCTTCAGCACATTGTCGGTCTGCCGCCGAAAGAACGGACCAAGGAACAACTTGCCAGTCTCCAGAGGTATTTCGTCTCTAACATCGATGGGCTCTCGCGGGAAATCCGCACCACCCTCGACAAGCTCAAATCCGAGCAGCGCGTCCTCAAAGAGCGCGGCTCGGTTTCACTCGTGATGGAGGAGAAAAAAACCGAGCCCTTCGCCCATGTGCTCACTCGTGGCGTCTATGCCAACAAGGGCGAAAAAGTCACCCCTAACACACCGGCGATTCTGCCGCCAATGCCTGCGGATGCCCCGAAAAACCGCCTCGGCCTCGCCCGCTGGTTGAATGATCCCGCCAATCCTCTGCCCGCCCGCGTCATCATGAACCGCACCTGGTATTATCTATTCGGCACCGGCCTCGTGGAGTCCAATGATGATTTCGGTATCATGGGCGCACGCCCCAGTCACCCGAAGCTGCTAGACTGGCTCGCGGCGGAGTTCGTCGATTCCAAGTGGAATTACCGCCACATGGTCAAACTGATGGTCACATCCGCGACCTATCGTGAATCCGGCAGGGTCACTCCTGAAAAGTTAGAGAAGGATCCATCTAACCGACTGCTCGCCCGTGGCCCGCGCATCCGCCTCGATGCCGAACCGATCCGCGATCTAGCCCTCGCCGCCTCCGGATTGTTGTCAGAAAAAATCGGCGGACCACCGGTGAAACCCTATCAGCCGGAAGGTATCTGGGAAGCCGTGGCCATGCCGCAATCCAACACCAAAAACTATAAGCAGGACACCGGAGAATCACTCTATCGTCGCTCGCTTTATACGATGTGGAAACGCAGCGCTGCGCCGCCCATCATGGAGATTTTCAATGCACCGACCCGTGAGAAATTCTGCGTCCGGCGCGAACGCACCAACACCCCGCTCCAGTCGCTGGCCTTGTTGAACGATCCTCAGTTCATCGAAGCCTCGCGCGAACTCGCCGCCCACGCCATCAAGTCATCAACCGACACCGCCGCGCGCACCGATTTCATCACCCGTCGCCTCCTTGCTCGATTGTTAGAAGATGAGGAACGCAAGGTGCTCAGCGGATCGCTTGCCTCGTTGTTGGAAAACTTCCGCACCAAACCGGAAGAAGCCGTCAAGCTGATCACCACCGGAGCCAAGCCGCCGCCACAGGATATCGAGGCACCGGAACTCGCCGCATGGACGATGGTCGCCAGCCAGATCCTCAATCTCGACGAAACCATCACCCGCTGAAGCCCCCCCCACAGATGAATCCATTGATCGAATTCCATAACGCCGCCTACAGCCGCCGCCAGTTTTTCCGCAAGTCCGGCGCGGGACTTGGCATGGCCGCACTTGGATCCCTGCTTGGGCAACGCACCCTATCCGCCGCGGAACGTTTGGCGTCGGCCGGAAATCCGCTGCCGCAGATCGCACCGAAAGCGAAACGTGCGATCTACATCTCACTCATCGGCGCGCCCTCACAGATCGACCTCTTCGACTACAAGCCGGAGCTATCGAAACGCTTCAAGGAGGATCTTAAGGATTGGCTCAAGCAGCAGGGCGAGCGCCTCACCGGCATGACTTCCGGCCAGGCCGCATTTCCCCTTGCTCCTTCGATTTTCAAGTTCGATCGCCATGGAAAATCCGGCACTCAAGTCAGCGAGTTGCTGCCGTGGCATTCCAAAATGGTCGATGACCTCTGTGTCATCAGGTCGATGCACACCGACGCCATCAACCACGAGCCGGCAAACCAATTGATCTGCACCGGATCGATGCAGGCCGGCAAGGCATCGATCGGCTCATGGCTCTCGTATGGGCTTGGTTCGATGAATGAGGAACTTCCCGCATTCGTTGTGCTGCACGCCGCCCATTCCTCACCCCATTCGAACGTCCAGGCCATTTCGTCCCGCCTTTGGGGATCGGGCTACCTGCCGGGAAAATTCTCCGGCGTGGCGCTACGCTCGCTCGGTGATCCGGTCCTGTTCCTTCAGGATACTCCCGGCATCTCGCGGGAAACCCGCCGCACGATGTTAGACGGGATAAATGCGTTGAATCGCCGCTCGTTTTCCGCCATCGGTGATCCGGAAATCGAGCTTCGCATGCAACAATACGAGATGGCCTTCAAGATGCAGGCCTCAGTGCCGGAGCTCACCGATCTGTCAAACGAGCCGGAGTCCACCTATCAACTCTACGGGGATGACAGCAAGAAGCGCGGCACTTTCGCCAGCTCCGCGCTGATGGCGAGGCGTTTGTTAGAACGTGGCGTGCGCTTCGTTCAGATTTTCCACCGTGGTTGGGATCAACACGGCAATCTCCCGCGCGATCTCGCCTCCCAATGCAAGGATGTGGACCAAGGATGTTACGGTCTGATCCAGGACCTCAAACAGCGCGGCATGCTTGAGGACACGCTCGTCATTTGGGGCGGCGAATTCGGCCGCACGGTCTATTGCCAGGGTGGACTTTCGGAGACCGATTACGGCCGCGACCACCACCCGCGCTGCTTCTCCATCTGGATGGCCGGCGGCGGCATCAAGGGCGGCCAAGTTTACGGCGAAACCGATGAGATGTCCTACAACATCGTCCGCGACCCCGTGCATATCCGCGATCTGCACGCCACCATCCTCCATTCGCTGGGACTGGATCACGAACGTCTCAGCTTCAAATTCCAAGGTCTCGATCAACGCCTCACCGGCGTCGAACCAGCCAAGGTGATCAAGGAGCTCTTCGCTTGAATGGGCAGGGACCCGACCTCCGGGCGGTCCAGAGCATGGATTACGAATGATCAGAGAATGAACAAAACATCGAAGCCAAGGCATTCGCTGAATCGTTCTCGCCACATGCGCGCGGACCGCTCGGAGATACGGTCCCTGCCTACTTTTCGCACTCTCAATAGATTGACCTTCGATTGCTTTCCCATTGACGACATTTCCCACGTTTGAGAGTTTCCCATTGTATGAAAGATTCCACCATCAGCCGCCGCCAATTCCTCCGTAACTCCCTCGCCACTGCCGCAGTGGTTTCCCCGCTCGGAGCCGGAATCGCCTCCGCTGCGGATCCCGACCCCACCGTATTGGGGCAGGGGAAATTCCGTTTTCGTGCCGTCAAGGACTGGTCGTTCAAGCGCGACAGCAGCCCTGTGGAGGTGGACGATTGCCATGAGTTCGTCCGCACCAAGGCAGGTAACCTCATTCTCTGCACCACCCACATCGCGAACAACCTTATCGAGTTCGCGCCCGATGGACGCGTCATCCGCACCTTCGGCACCACCTATCCCGGCATCCACGGGCTGACCCTTGCCAATGAAAACGGCGAGGAGTTCCTGTGGCTCACGGATACGAAACGCCGCATCGTGGTGAAACTCGACATGAAAGGTCGCGAAATCATGACTCTCGGTTGGCCCAAGGAGTCCGGCAAATACGACTCGGAGAAAAAATTCTGCCCCACCGAAACGGCGATCAACCCGGCCAATGGCGACATTTATGTGGCCGATGGTTATGGCAGCAACTGGCTCACCCACTACAATGCCAAGGGCGAGATCAAGGATAGCTACCGATACGAGGGATTTGATTGCATCCACGGCGTGGCCATCGATGGCCGCGATGCCGCCAACCCCAAGTTGTTGGTGACATCCCGCGCGGCTAACAAACTTTTCACCCTCTCACTCGACGGGAAAAACCTCGGTCACATCGATCTTCCCGGCGCATGGATCTGCCGTCCGGTGATCCATGGCGAAAACGTTTTCTTCGCTGTCATCAATTCCGGTCGCCTCAAATGGGGCAGTGATTTCCGGGGTTTTGTTATGGTGTTGGACAAGGAAAACAAGCCTGTTTCACTGATCGGCGGTCTGCCGCCCATTTCCGGTGCCGAAGGCGAAACGGGCCTCTACCGGAACATCGAGCCCAAGCCATTCCTCAACTGCCACGACGTCTGCCTCGATCAGGAAGGAAATCTCTACGTCGCCCATTGGGCATCCAAGCGCACCCAGCCATACAAACTCACACCAGTCGCCTGAGTGCTTGTCTTACATTACAGAAGGCAGGGACCGACCCCCGGGCGGTCCGAGAGAATGAGGCGTGAACAATCAGCCATGAGTCGATTATCAAGCACTACCATGACCGCACGCGTTCTCTTTCCATTCTCCGGACCGCCCGGAGGTCGGATCCCTACCATCGGTCATCGTGCGTGTCTCACGATGGCCTTGGCCACGTGCCTCGCCGGGCCGCTGCGCGCCGCCGAAAACTGGCCGCAATTTCGTGGTCCGCATGCCGACGGTCAATCGACAACACAAGGGTTGCCAACCACCTTCGGAGAGTCCCAAAACGTGCGCTGGAAAACTCCGGTGCATGGCAAAGCATGGTCATCACCCGTGATCTGGGAACAACAAATCTGGATGACCACCGCCACCGAGGACGGGCACGAACTCGGAGCCGTTTGCATCGATGCCGAGTCGGGCCGGGTCCTGCATGATGTGGTGATCTTCAAGATTGCCAAGCCGCAGTTCTGCCACCCGATGAACAGCTACGGCACGCCCACGCCTGTCATTGAAAAAGGCCGCGTGTATGTTCATTTCGGCACGCATGGCACGGCCTGCCTTGACACCACTACCGCCAAACAGCTCTGGACACGCCAAGATCTCAACTGCGACCATTTCCGCGGCCCGGCCTCCTCGCCGATCGTGGTGGACAACTTGCTCGTGCTCACGTTCGACGGAGTTGACGTCCAATACCTCGCGGCGCTGGACAAGGAGACCGGCAAGACGGTGTGGAAACGCAACCGTGACATCACTTACGACACCGACAACACTGATTATCACAAAGCCTATTCAACTCCGGCACTCATCACGGTGGCCGGTCAATCCCAACTGGTCAGTCCGAGCGCCGGGGCCACGATCGCCTACGTGCCGAAAACGGGCGAGGAAATCTGGCGGGTGCGCAGCGGCGGCATGAACGCCGCGGCCTTGCCACTCTTCGGACACGGTTTGGTTTTCGCCACCAGCGCGGCTGGCGGATACCAGCTCTTCGCTGTTAGGCCTGACGGTCACGGCGATGTGACCGATACCCACGTGGCATGGAAATTTTCCAAAACCGTGCCGACCCGCTCCTCGCAGATCCTGGTCGGCGGGCGCTTGTTCATGATCGGTGACCGGGGAGTCATCTCCTGCGTCGATGCGAAATCGGGAGAAAGCATCTGGCAAGAACGTTACAAAGGCTCCTTCTCCGCCTCGCCATTGTTTGCCGATGGACACATCTACTTCTTCGGCGAAGAGGGCGAAGTCCCCGTGGTGGCCGCCGCGGACACATACAAACTGCTCGCTGACAACCGCCTCGGCGATGGCTTCATGGCCTCACCCGCGGTTTACGGAAACTCACTCATCCTCCGCTCGCGCACCCATCTCTATCGGATTGAGAAACTTCCTTGAGAGATTAAAGAACATCAAGCGTGCCAACTTCAGCCTCTGGATCCAGGAAATGAAAGTGCCACCGCTCGGTAAACCTTAAATCCCAAAACCTGATGAACAAACCATGCCAAATGTTATGCCTGGCGCTCGCCGCCATGTCAGTTGGATTGCATTCCGTGAAAGCGGCAGATCCAGCGCACCATATTTCAGAATGGAGATTCGGAGAAAATGTCTCCGGTGCCCCTGTTGTCATGGAGGACACGAAAGGCAAAGTGGTGGTTTACGAATACTGGGGTGTGCGTTGCCCTCTTTGTTTGGCATCTCTCCCGCATTTGGCCAAGTTGGATAAAAAATACAGAGATGAAGGACTGATGATCATTGGTGCGGAATCACAAGGTTCCACAAAGGAGCAAATCGAACCCATTCTTAAAAAATCATCGGTGGAATACACAATCAACAAGGGCGGCGGCGGGCCGACCCAAGCCGGTCGTCTTCCGCGTATCCTCATTTTCAACCGTGCGGGTAATCTGATTTTTGAAGGAAAACCATCGGATGATGATTTCGAGAGCACCGTAAAAAAGGCGTTGAAAGAATCGGCTCCTGCTCCGGAAAAGGCAACCGCACCTGCCACGAAGAAGGATGCCAATCTGATTGAACAAAGGTCTTGGACAAACTCCGATGGTAAAACCATCCAAGCGGCTGTTGTGAAAGCGGATGAGAAAAACGTCACATTCCTCATGGCAACCGGAAAGAGTGTGGATTACCCGCTGGATAAACTCTCAGATGAATCCCGCAAGTTCATCGAAGAGAAGAGCAAAGATGGCAAATGAAGCCGAAGCGCTTTTTTCATGCGCCCACGGCTGATTGCCCCCTGATCGCCCTGCCCTGTGCCGCGCAGCCCGCGCTCGAACTGAAGAGATTATTTTTTTCTACCGTCGAGGCGGAAGCCGAAGCCGTCATTGTAAACGTGCATCGACAACATGCCCCAACGCCAGTTGTGGCGGGTTGTGATGGCGAGCGTGTTTTCACCGGTTTTCAGATGCTTCATGGCTGACGCATTGAATTCTGCGTCCACATTGCCGGTTTTTTCCTCCAGGTTGTTGACCTTGCCGATCAGTTGTCCGTTCAGATAAATTTCGATCGCCTGTTGCCGGAATAACCAACCACGGAAGCGCAGGCCATCGAAGGCGTTTTTGTCCTTCACCGTGAACTTGGTGCGCAGCAGGGCAGTGTGATACATCCGCCACGAAACTGGCAACTGGGTCTGGTCCCAGGCGGAGTCATCGAAGCTTGGTTTATTCCAGTCCTTTGGTGCCTGCGTCATGTCTTCCACGATCTGCATGTGCCATTGGCTTGCTTGCTCAAGGCCAACTTCGACCCCGGCATCAAGCTGACGCAAAAGGCGGACGGCTGGTTTCTCACCCTCACCCGCGATCCCGCATGGTCGACCGAACAACCGCGCAAGCTGGTCACATCCGAGTTGCTCGGCAAAGCTGTGATTCCCGATCTGCCGTTTGAGAACCCCGATGGCTCGCCGGTGAAAATCGACACCGATTACTTCGGTAAGAAGCGCGACTCCAACAACCCGTTCCCCGGTCCGTTTGAGAATTCCAGCGCCGGCTCGCTGACGATCAAAGTTTGGTAAATAAATGGAAACCATCATGAAACGCGCGCATTCCTTTATGAAAAACAAAAAACTTCTTCCATATCTCCAAGCATGCGGGTCATCACTGCGTGCGGCCATCGTATTGCTGACGCTTGCATTCATCATGTCATCCGTGACATTTGCGGCGAAGCCACCGCCTCCCACCGGTTGGCATCTGGGGCCGACCGGATTCTACGGCAAGCTTGGTAAGAAAGACATCACGGTGACTTATGTCACCAAGGGTTCTCCTGCGGATGGTAAAATCAATGTGGGAGATGTGATCATGTCCGCCGCAGGCAAACAACTGGAAGGGGACATCCGCAAGCAGATTGCCGCCGCCATCAACACGGCCGAGGCCGCTGCCGATGGGTCATTGGTTCTCCAACTCAAGGGTGGCAAAGATGTCAGTCTAACACTCCAAAAGCTGGGTGCCTACAGCGCGACCGCTCCGTATGATTGCAAGAAGTCCGATGCCATTATTGCGAATGCGGCTGTGCACATCGTGAAGAACAAGGACTACGGCCGATACGGATTCGGATTGATGGGTTTGATGGCGACCGGGGAACCAGCTCATCTCGAAGTGGTCAAATCCGCGATTCACGGAATGGATTGGGCCAAGCCGGATGTCGAGCTGACCTTGGGGCCTGAAGGCAGCGCCTGGGCTTATCGTCAAAATGTTGACAAAGGGGACTGACTTGCAGCGCAAGAGCGCCATCGAGTATTTTGGATACAAGTGCCCGCCTGAGCAAGTTAGCTTGGCCGTCGAATCATTGGCTGCGCTCCTGAAAGACAGCAAGCAGGAGATGGCGGTGCGGGCGAATATCGCAGGTTCGATCGCTTGTTTGGGTGAAGGAGCTTATGCGTATTACCCGGATTTGTTGAAGCTGGTATTGGAGAAAAAACCTCAGGATGCTCTCGGTGATATTGATATGAAATTGGGTCGCGCCTTGGTTTCCATGTGCGAGGATCCGTATGCCGCTGGATTGGTGAAGGATAAGGAATTTTTTACGCTGCGGCAAACAAGTTGATGGCCCACAAGCGGGCCTTTGGCCGTTCTGTTGGTGTCAAAATGATATCACAGGTGCCGCTGGAGGATTTCTATCGGGTTGCGGACAGCATCAAGATCATCATGGACGATCAGGATTTGACCTACACCAGTTACCACAATTTCGACCCCAAGATTGAATCGGTCGGCATTTACGCCCGGTTGAACATCCAAGGCGGTATTGAAGGCGCGTTGGCCGCATTCGATTCAGAGACGGGAAAAGGTGGATTCAAAATCCGGATGCTGATGAGTGTGCTTCCCGTCTATGGCGCAAATGCCAAATACATCCTACCGAAAGTGAAGGAGATCAAACCCGGTAAATTCAAAAACCAATGGGACAAGATCATCGCTGATATTGAAAAAGCAGATCCCGTGGCGGCGAAGAAGCTGCTCACGTTCGAAGAAGCGAAAAACTTCGGTAAAGGAAACTGAATGAACCACCGGTAAACGACGTATTTCCGTAACATGTTAATAACCCCTACTATGATGAAATTACCCATCCTTCTCAGCATCACAACATTTGCAAGATCGGGCCTGAGTTTACCTTTGGCATCACGATGCAGACCTTGCGAGACCAGTGCCACGCGACGCGGATCCCCGACGACGAACCGGACCTTGACTGGTTCAATCGTCCCCGGAATCCATCCAACCACTACCCTGACGGTTTTGATCAACGCCCGGCGATCTCAAAAAACACCGCCGCCGAAAGAAATCTTGGCAAAGCGGCCTGGCACTCTACGCTCTCGATAAATGAAAACCGCCGTGAATCCTCCCGAGTCAGCTGTTTGCCGGCGCGGAGTGGGGGGCTTAACGAGACACCACCCACTGACACACCGAAATACCTCTTCCATTCTCTTTTTCCCCGAGATCCTCATTTTTCCGCCCTCCTGGCCGCCCTCTTGGCTCTTTCAGGAGCCTCCCGCCAACAATCAAAGCTCCACACGCCGTAGCCACTTCTCGGGTATGTAAGATGACTGCGGGTTTTCTCGTAATGGGGTAGTTAAAATATTTCTAGTTAGAAAGTCAGCACCTGATCCACTTCCAATGAGCTACGAAACCTTCGAAGCACCCAGCATAGAATCCCTTGCCGAACTTCTTCCCAAATATGGGATCGAGGCATTCATTGCACAGGGGGGGATGGGTGCCGTTTACAAGGGGCGTCAACTTTCGTTGGATCGCGACGTCGCCATCAAGATACTGCCAAAGGAATTGGGGCGGGATGCCGATTTCCGAGAGTCCTTCATCACCGAGGCCAAGGCCATGGCCAGACTCAACCACCCGAACCTGCTTGGAGTCTTTGATTACGGGGACGTCAGTGGGATGCCCTACATCGTGATGGAGTATGTGGAGGGGGGGTCACTTCACGAGGCGGCCTTCGACAAGGCGATCGAGCCCAAGACTGCGGTTGCCATCGTAAAGGGCATCTGCGATGGATTGGCCCATGCCCATGAGAACGGCATCGTCCACCGCGATATCAAACCCTCAAACATCCTGCTTACTAGGAAGGCCGAGCCAAAGATCGCCGACTTCGGGCTTGCTCAGGCCACCGACTCGGCTGAGTCCGGCATGATGATGGGCACGCCGGGCTACACCGCTCCGGAAGTTTTCCATGATCCCAGCCAAGCCGGCCAGCTTGCCGACATCTACTCGGTCGGTGTCATCCTCCACCAATTGCTGACTGGTATCGACCCGGCAGGATCATTTGAACCTCCAAGCAAACCCACGGGCAGCCTCCGCCTCGATGCGATCTATCGCAAGGCGACCCACATCATGCCCGCCCAGCGCCACAAGTCCATTCATGCGCTCGCCTCCGACCTCGAAACATGGGCCTCCGCCGCGAACGCGCAGCAGAAGCCTGCGATCTCCGCGGGTCCAGTGGCGCGTCCTCCCCAGAAACAGCCAGTGGAATCCGTGAAATCCAGTGGCGGTGGTGTTTTCGTGAAATTCCTCGTCATCGGAATCCTTCTCTCCGCCGGAGTGTATACCTACCGGTTCCTCCAGGATAATAAGGAGAAACCCAAGCAAGGCATCGCCGTCATCAAGAAAACCGCAGCTTCCGATCCCGTAGACACCACCCATGTGAATACGGTGCCCACCCCCATCCCGAATCCGCCTAAAAAGGTGAAAGATAAGCCAATTTCTGAGCCTAAAATCGCCAATACGGGCACGAAAAAAGAACCAAAACTTCCACCGGTCGTCGATAAGGAGCCTGAGCCCAAACCTGATAAGGAGCTGCCACCCGGTGACCCTGAACTGCGCAACCGCGCCATCGGCCTCATTATAGATGCCCGCAAGAAACGCGACAAGGAATTCGCCGATAACGCCCGCTCGATGGTTTCCAAGCTCGATTCAAGCGCCCGCAGCGCCAAGAAAGAGGAGTCCGCTTCCATAGAACGACTCAAGAAAGACATCGTTGATGACCGGATTCCACTCGTCAGCGGCCTTCCCGATGGGCTGGCCAATAGCTTTGAGGCTGCCCGCGCCAAGGAGGCTTCCATCCAGGAAGGATACAGCGCCACCCTCATCCGTATCCGCGACGCTTACGTCACCCGTCTCCAAGGGGCAGCCACGGAAACCACCCAAAACGAACTCAAGAGCCGGCTGCTTGCCCAGGCTGGGAGTGCGAAGGATCTAACCGTCTGGGTTGCGCAGCTTTCGCCCGAAACCGAGAAAGTTTCGAAAAAAAGCGTCATCGTTTTCGGTTCAGGTAATTTCGCCGGCAAGTGGAAGCAACTCTCCGGCGGTGGCTCAGCCGATCTCATCTGGATCGCACATTCGGATGGCGGGCTCGAAGTCGAAGGGAAGCCATGGAAGGGAACTTGGAAAATCCAGGATAATGGCACTCTCGTGGTGACGTGGCCTGACAAACCGAAGCCCTACATCTACAATCGCGATGGCAATGGCTGGGACGGTAAAACCTCATTCGGAACACCCTCCAAACTCACCCCTGCCGGTTCGTGACTTGCAGCCAGCGGATACTCGCCGCCAATAAAAAACCTCCCGCGTGGGGAGTTTTTTCAATGGTCGGGGCGGCGGGATTGACTCCGCTATGCTCCGTCCAAGCGGGGTGCGCTTCGCGGTTTTTGTGACTGCTCGCAAAGCTCGCTCTGCGTTCAAACCCACTTCGCGGGTTCTCATCCCGCTGCCAACGAAAAACCTCCCGCGTGGGGAGGTTT
>CAIVKO010000113.1 GCA_903906515.1 Akkermansiaceae bacterium | reverse complement strand
TGGCAACCGACATTTCGATAAATTTCAGAAAAAATACTTTGGCCCTCACCGGATTGATGCGTGACAGGCCGCCTGTGTCCGGTTTTTGTCGTGTCCGCATCCCTCATCATGGCCATTGACCCACTCAAAGACGGCATACGCTCCCACGTGCGGATCGATTTCTACGGGAATGTCCACAAACGCTTGCGGGGCACCGATGCGGATAAACGTTACGCCACGGAAGTCGCCGTGCTCAAGGTGCTCCAGCAGCGCGGTTGCCCATACGTCCCCCAATTGCTGGAAGAACACCCAGAGGAACTCTATTTCGTCTCCACCAATGCCGGTAAGCCCGCACCGCAGATTTCCAAGGAAAAGGCCGATAAGCTCTTCGCTAAACTCGAAAGGGAATACGGTGTCCGCCATCTCGATGCTGAGCCCCGCAATATCACCTACTCGGACAAGCTCGGCTGCTTCTGTATCATCGACTTCGAACTCGCCGAAATCCTTCCGCCACCGCCGGATCTGGTCATGCCTCCGCCTTCCTCACCCACAATTTGATCGATCCTGTGTCCGATGCCACCATGCTCCAGTGGGCCTCGCTCACGCACAGCGGTTCCCGCAAACCCCGCAACGACGACGCGCTCATCGCCTTCGCCTCCGGCCCCTCCGGCGCGGAAAACCTCGACCCATGCGGCTCCCACTCGCTCGAACGCCATGACCTTGTTTTCGCCGTGTCCGATGGTATGGGTGGCGGAAATGCAGGCGACCTCGCCTCCTCGCTCCTCCTCCAACGGATGACCGAAATCATCCCCGAGACCTTCAAAATCGCAGCCACCGGATTTTTTCCGGATTGCCTCGATCACCTGGCGATCGCCATCCGTTCGGTGCATGAACACATCAATCAAACCGCCGCCTGTGATCAAACCCGTGGCATGGCCGCCACCCTCGCTCTCGCCTGGTTTACCCCGGAAAACCTCTACATCGCCAATGCCGGTGACTCCCGCGTCTATCTCTCGCGTGACGGGGTGTTGACCCAACTCACCCGCGACCACACCGCCGCATGGGGGCAGTGGAAACGCGGCGAAATCTCGGAAATCCAATACCGCACCCACCCACGCCGATCCGCGCTCTACGAAGTCATCGGCGGCGGCCATTCCAATGTTTGCCCGTATTTCGCAGCCATCCCTTACCAGCACGACGACCGCTTCCTCATCTGCTCGGACGGTCTCGTCGACGGCCTCTGGGAGCGTCATATTTCCAACGCCCTTGCCGCAGATAGCTCTCCTTCCGATGCAACGCAAATTCTCCTGAAACGCGCCATCGACAATTCCGGAATCGACGATACAACGCTCATCGTCGTTCACGTCAACGACCCTTGCCGAAATGATCACGAAAAAATTTCATAAATCCGACAAACTGGCACGGTTGCTGCTTATATCATGCGCGAAGTAAGGCTTCAGGGAACCCCATGCCGCTTGCATCACTCTCACCCTACCATTAACCAACAAACACGACCAACACTATGGCCAAATACAAACTGGAATACATCTGGCTCGACGGCTACACCCCCGTTCCGAACCTCCGTGGCAAAACCCTGATCAAGGATTTCGACAGCTTCCCGG
>CAIVKO010000112.1 GCA_903906515.1 Akkermansiaceae bacterium | reverse complement strand
TGTTTCGGAAGAATACCGCAGACGTGAGGAATTGCGCGAGCTTGAGGAGTTTCAACGGACATTGCTGCTGAATCTGCCAGTGGGCGTGGTCATCATGGATCCTGAGAACCACATCATCGAGGTGGTCAACGAACACGCGGCAATGTTGTTCGGCGCCCCAATCGAGTCGATGGTGGGAAAATACTGCCGCAGTCTCCTGTGTCCTGGTCAAGACGGGGTTTGCCCGGTGTGCGATTTGGGACAAATTCTGGAGCAATCGGAACGGATGATGATCTGCGCCGACGGAGGCACCCGGCCAATCCTCAAGACCGTCAAGTTCGTTCAGTTAGGCGGCAAACAGAAGTTGTTGGAGTGTTTCGTGGACATCTCGGATCGCAAGCGCGCGGAGCAGGAACTATTGGATCTCAATTCGCATCTGCAGGAAGCTTCGGCCAGGGCCAATGAAATGGCTTCCCAGGCAGAATCCGCCAACCGGGCGAAAAGTGATTTTCTAGCCAACATGAGCCACGAGATCCGCACCCCGATGAACGGAGTGATCGGGATGACCGGTCTTCTGCTAGACACCGAACTCGGCCAGGAGCAGCGGCGCTATGCCGAGATCGTCAAAGCCAGCGGAGAGTCGCTTCTCGGGGTTCTCAATGACATTCTCGACTTCTCGAAAATCGAGGCGGGAAAGCTGGGTTTGGAAAATATGAATTTTGACCTGCACGGCTTGATCGATGATCTTGCCTCATCCATGGCGTTTCTGGCTCACGAGAAGGGATTGGAATTAATTTGCAGCGTCGGTGCGGAAGTGCCCGCGCGAATCTCGGGAGATCCCGGGCGCTTGCGCCAGATTCTAACCAATCTTACGGGCAATGCCGTGAAGTTCACCCGCAGCGGGGAGGTGTCGATCCGGGTAAGCACGGTGGATTCCGGCGACGATGAAACCATGGTTGATTCTTGTTTGCTGCGGTTTTCAGTGAGGGATTCGGGGCCGGGCATTCCGGCAGACAAGATCGAAATGCTATTCTCCAAGTTCTTTCAAGTGGATGCATCGACCACGCGTGAATACGGTGGCACCGGTTTGGGTCTGGCCATTTCCAAGCAATTGGCCGAGTTGATGGGCGGTGATATCGGTGTGGAGAGCGAGTCGGGCAAAGGGTCCGAGTTTTGGTTTACGGCGCGCTTCGGTTTGTCAAAGGACGCGGCCCAGACTGCTGCGCTGCCGCCCGTGAGTTTGTCGAATGTGCGGGTGCTTGTGATTGATGACAATGCCACCAATCGCGAGATCTTGTGCACTCGACTCAGATTGTGGGGCATGCGTCCGGAGGATGCGAACGACGGTCCGTCCGGACTGCGGGCAATGTACCGGGCCGTGAGTGACAAGGATCCCTATCAAGTGGCCATTGTTGACATGCAAATGCCCGACATGGACGGTGAAGCGGTGGGAAGGGCCGTGAAGTCGGACACCGCCTTGGGTGGGACCCGATTGATCATGCTCACTTCCATGGGTGAACAAAACGATGCCGAACACATGCGCTATTCGGGTTTTGTCGCTTATGCGATCAAGCCGGTGAGGCATGAGGATTTGAAGTTGTTGTTATGTGATGTCTTGAACTCCCCGGCGACGTTTGCGGCCGATCGGCTGCGCAAGTCTAGTTTTACGATGGTGAACTTTGCGGATCGCAAGGCCCGCATACTCCTGACTGAGGATAACATCACCAACCAACAGGTCGCGCTTGGTATCCTCAAAAAACTGGGGCTTTCCGCTGATGTGGCGGGCAACGGCCGGTTGGCCGTCAAGGCGCTGAAGGCCGCGCCTTATGATTTGGTTTTCATGGACGTGCAGATGCCGGAGATGGACGGTTTCGAAGCAACGAAAAAAATCAGGGAAATGGAAGGTGCCCTTACGTCACATCGTGTTCCCATTATCGCAATGACCGCCCACGCGATGCAGGGTGACAAAGTCAGGTGCCTCGAAGCGGGAATGGACGACTACCTGAGCAAACCTGTATCACTTCAGGCGGTGATCAAGATCCTCAAAAAATGGCTTCCAAAAACGCCGGGGCCGACAGACGCGGATTCCCCACAGGCAAGTCCGAAGTTGGAGATTGCCGTGACTCCTTCACCCAGAGTATTTGATCGTTCCGATTTGTTAGAGCGCCTGGGCGGGGACGAGGAGTTTGTCGATGACATTATAGAAACCTTTCTCGATGACACACCACTCCGGATGAATGCTTTGAGGCGCAGCATGGAAGCCGGGGATGTCATCGGCGCCGGGCGTGAGGCTCACAGTATCAAGGGGTCATCGGCCAGCATGGGGGCTGCTGTCCTCAGCGAGATCGCCTCTGAACTGGAGTTGGCGATCAAGGCCGCTGAATCGGAAACGATCAATGGCCTGCTTGGGGAATTGGAAAAAGCATTCATTGAATGCAAAGCCGCATTGTCGCAAAAAACCAATTCCTAACACATTTCAAGAACCTTAGGCTAACCTGTTACGAAAACAGGTAGGGCCGGCCCGCCGTGGCCCACCCACTTGCCGCCAACGGCGTGAGATGCCCCGCCCCGCCACCCATCTTGGGTTGGGCTCCTGAACAACCCTTAAGTTAGCTCCATTCAGGACTGGCCCCATTCATGCGTATTCAAAATTATTCAATTTGCCCACGCAGTGCGGAGTAGATGGATGAGAAACGAGCGCTGTTTTTTACTCCATCCTCGATCAAAGCCAAGGCCTCGGCTTTTTTTCCGGTCTTGAGATACGAGGCGATTAGCGCTTGATCACATGCAACGAGGTCTTCGCTGGACAATTTAGAGCGGGCCGCCAAGAACAGGGGAATGGCTTCTTCCCACTCGCCCAGTAACTGATGGATGCGACCGATGTATCGCTCGGTGAGGCCAGTTTGAGAGTCGCCTTTCGCAAGTAGGAACCGACCCTGCACGAGGGCATTGCGCGCGGTAGCGTGATCTTGTTCCCGCAATCCACCGAGACGTTCGCGACAGGCTAGTGAGAAATAGATGTATTCGAGATACCATGAGGTGTAGTCTGGGACTTGGCGCGCGGCCATTTCGTAAAGCGAAAGTGCCTCGGCGGTTCGGTTTTTTCGGAGCAATACGCGGGCGATCATGCCTGTGATCGGTCTCAAGCCACCGGCATGAGGTGTCATGGTTTGCCAGGAACGGGCGGCTTCGAGAATATCATGAGGCATTTGACTTTCTGCGTCGCGAACGGCTTCGCTATAACGAGCAAACGCTTCAGGATTTGATTCGCGCATGAAGCGTATTCCAAAAAGCACGCGTAAGGTGTGGTTAACGCGATAGGCATCATAGAAATTCGATCCGAGTTTCCTAGCTAGCGCGCCATCATCAGGGACGGCTTGTAACGCAGCGTCGTCGATGTGGAGCGATTTACCAAGGGCAGCGGCCATGGCGCGTGCGGCGCGGGCTTGGCCGACAAGTGACAGGTGAACATGATCATCAAGGAGAACCCATCCGGTCGCTCCCTCGGGTGATTCGTTGCGGAAGATTTCGGCGATATCGCACAGCGGGGCCTTGGCTGCGTGAGCGGCATCACGAATGGCTTGTTCGGTGGAGGAAATCGGACGCCAAGGCATGGTGTCGAGGTCGCGTGCTTGCAAGTAAGCGGAACGGGCGGCGGAAGTATTCCCTGCGGCTGCGTGTGCACGGCCGAGAAGGAATGCTGTGTGGGCGCTGCGAGGGGCAAGTGACGCGGCTGAGGAGAGAGGAGCGATGGCAGCAGATGGATTTTCACCGATCAAATGGGCCGCTTGTCCGAGCAGGTTGAGGTGGTGCTTTTTTCCAGCCTCGTCAAGGCCCGTGAGATCCTCGCTGCCGAGTGGAGCTAGGCCTGACTCGTTGCTGGCGGTGGTGCAGACAAGCGCCGGAACACCCGCACGCTGAGTGTCAGCAAGCATGGAACTCAGATTCTCACGCAGGTTCCGCGCGGCAGCAGTGCGGAGCAGCGAATCGGAGGAGATTACAGTGCGCCCGATCATTTGCTCCATCAACGTTTGGTCAGTATCCGCTTTGCCATACATCCAAGAATCGAATGATTGCACAAGGGCCAGTCCGCGTGTGCTGCGCAGGACGCGCGTGGCAGAAGTCGACAATGTGCCGGCGGTGTTGATAGAGCCGGTGCCGTAAGCGCCGAAAAATTCGTTGTTTCCCGTGTAAAAAATAAAGAAATCAGGGGAGAAGCGCAGGGCGTCGCGTACTTGATATACAAGCGGGAAACTGGCGACGGCGGTGGTGCCCAGGTCGATGATTTCGAAGTTGCGATCTGGACTGGCAGTGGTGAGGATTTCCCGGAGGAAAGCGGACATGGAGAGATTTCGTGGCTGCGGGTATCCCTTGGCCGCGGATTCACCGACGAGGAAGATCCGCACGGTACCATGCGGCTTAGGCATCAGAAAATTCGTTTGCTCTGCATAGCCTGGTCTGTTCGGGTTGGCATAGAAATACGGTTTAGAAGCAGCCGGTTCGACGATGCAGACGGTTTCTCCAGTAGGTAGCTTGCCCGCTTCGCGCAGGAAGGCCGGATAGCCACCCAGCCCGCGACAGCGCATGACGATTTCCGCCACGGATAAGACGATGAACGGCAATGAAACAGCTATGGCGCGAAACAGCCACAATCGCGCTCTGGATAGAGGTAGCCGCTTCTCAGAGGACATGGTGAATTATCAAGAGCACTAAAAAATCCCGGTCTGTTTTGCACTGGAATTTTCTCAATATGACTCATTCGAGTCCGTATCAGGATTACTTTCTACGACGCGAACGACACGCTCCATACAAAATCGCGCTCAAGCCAAGCAAAAGTATGGAGGATGGCTCTGGCACAAGCGTGTAGCTACTGAGGCCTACTCCACCGGAACCAATCGTAGACGACGTATAGGTCTGCCCCCAACTGGTGATCGAGATATTAGGATTGGACAGCGCATCAACTGCGCTGTCGCCGCCGCCCCCACCAGATGTGAAGGCGTCGAAATAAATGGTGTCGCCAGCAGACAAGCCGAGCGAGGCAAGCGAGGCGGTATAAATAATTTCACTTGTGGTGCCGCTGGTGAACGAGAAGCCGGACAAAGCGAGTGGGCCGGTCCAAGAGGCTCCGTCGTAGTCCCAGAGCTGGGAGCCGCCACCGGCGCTGACCCACGAACCGATCCAGTAGTCCATGCCACCGATCGGAGAGTTGAGTTGGATTGGACGTGCCCAGCCGTTGCCGGTGTTGGTAGTCGCCGTGTTTCCTGTGGAAATGCCGATTAGAAAATTCCCCCAATCCGTGGTACTGATGTTTCCATTCAGCGTGAGTGTAAAAACGATATCGGTGGCGCTGTTGCTCACTTCCATACTTAGGATGTCGAGCGTGCCGCCGCCTGTGGTTATGCCAGGGTCGATGTCACCGGCAGTATCTAAAATGATTGACGCCTGCGATCGCACCGCCCCCAAACAGATGATGACCGAAAGAACAGTGAGATAGTTTTTAAGTTTCATGCGAATCAGGTTGAAGGAACTTACATGAAATAAGGGGATGTATGCAAGCCTAAATGAAGAGCGGTCAATCGGGGCGAAACCGGCGTTTGTAGTCATCGGCACCTGACATCGGCGACTGGGAGGTTTTGAGGAGAAGTAAAGACCCCACGACCAAGGCATCCATATCTGTGAACATAAAGCAACGGTAGGCTTCGGCCGGGGTATTAACAATGGGTTCGCCTCGTATATTGAACGAGGTGTTGACCAGCGCCGGACAACCCGTGAGACGATGGAAGGCGGAGAGGATACGGTGAAAGCGTGGTGAGCGGGCGAGCGAAACCGTTTGGATGCGAGCGGAAAAGTCCACATGTGTCACCGCAGGCACTGGAGATACCCCGGTCGGCGAGTTACGTAGTTCCGCTCGTAGAGGTGCGGTGACTAACATGTAGGGGCTGGGCTCGGACAGCTCAAACAGTTTGGATTGGTGACCCTCAAGCACAGCAGGGGCAAAGGGCCGGAACGATTCGCGGAATTTGATTGCGAGGTTGATGCGCTGTTGCATGGCCGGATCACGTGGATCACCGAGAATACTGCGTTGCCCGAGGGCGCGTGGTCCGAACTCGGCACGGCCTTCCACGTGCCCCACCACCAAACCCTGCGCAAGCAAGCGCGCGATTTCCTCGACAAGCGCATCTTCGGTTTCAAAGGATTGAAACGAAGCTCCTGCGGATTCCAGTGCTGCGCGGGCTTCATCTGCGGTGAAACTGGTGCCCAGCTGTGAGCCTTGCTGAGAATCCGAAGGGTCGGGAGTTCGCGGGTGTCCCGCGATGCAATGGTGCCCGAAAAGCGCAGCTCCCAAGGCGCCTCCGGCATCTCCAGCGGCGGGTTGGATCCAGAGGCGGCGGAAGGGCGTTTCCCGTAAGATTCGGCCATTCGCCACACAATTGAGTGCCACACCACCGGCAAGGCAAAGGTTTTCCTCACCGGTGCATTGATGAATGTGCCTTGCGATACGCAGCAGGATTTCCTCAGTGACCGCTTGGATGCTGGCCGCGAGATCTTGCTCAAATGGACCAGGCGGTGCGCCAGGCTTCGTCGGCGGACGATTGAAAAGACGATGAAACTTGGGTGAAGTCATCCTTAACCCATGGCCATAGTGGAAATACGATTGATCCAGCCAGTAGGATCCGTCGGCACAGAGATGCACGATTTTTTCCAGAATCAGGTCGCGGTATCGTGGAGTGCCATAGGGGGCCAATCCCATGAGTTTGTATTCACCAGAGTTCACCTGAAAACCTGTGTAATAGGTGCAGCCACTATAGAGTAATCCGAGGGAATGCGGGAAACGGATTTCGTGGAGTAGCTTGAACTGATTTCCTTGACCAATCCCCCAGCTTGTCGTGACCCATTCGCCCACACCATCCAGCGTGAGGATAGCGGCGCTTTCAAACGGACTGGGAAAAAAAGCGCTGGCGGCGTGGGATTCGTGGTGCGTGGTGAACCAGATCGGACCTGAATAATTGCCGCCCAGCGCTCTGTCGATCATCCGCGGGATGTGGAGTTTCTGGGAAAGCCATGACGGCATGGCGCGCAGGAAAAAAGGGAACCCGCGCGGGGCGAAGGCAAGGGCGCTTTCAAGAATCCGCTCGAAGGTAAGCAACGGTTTTTCATAAAAAACCACGGCGTCAAGTTGTGATACATCGATGCCGCCGATAGCTAGGCAAGCAGCAATGGCCTGATGGGGAAAGGCGGCATCATGTCTAATGCGTGTGAAGCGTTCCTCTTGTGCCGCTGCGACTATACGCCCGTTGCAAACCAGAGCAGCGGCGCTGTCATGATACAGTGCGGAAATACCCAAAATGTTCATGCTTATCTACTGCAATTCATGGGTTAGAACGGCCTGTCGAAACGATTCTCCCGCCGGGGTGGAGAGCTTTTCCATAAGGTAGTGGTGCCGGATTCCGGGCGGCGGAGCTCGAGACGATCACGCCCAAACAGGCGCGCCACCAGTCCGATCGGCGTAACAACAAAGAAAAAAACCAGCGCCATCGCCAACGTGCCGAGAGTGGTGGAAATAGCCCAGACGATCCCCATCCACAGCAGATAGAAAGGAAGTGCCGCCTTGGTTTTTGTGAGACCTGCCACAAAAGAGAGCGACCCAAAAATCCAGAACACCTGGGCGTCAAAGGGACGTCCGAGAAGAAACTGAAGAACGCAGCCACCCACTGCTGATCCACACAACATGAGCAATCCCCAATTGCGGAGCTCCGCAGGGCTAGGATGCCAATGGATGGGAATCATGGTGCACCTCTCTCCATCAGATCAGAACAATGAGTAGATAAATGGCGCGGCTTTGGTGGACCCAAGCATGATCAAAATTCCCATGACCAACAGCACCAGAATGATGGGAGCGAGAACCCATGCCTTGTTTTGACAAACAAAATCATAGAGCTCGGTAAGAAAAGAACGACGTTTACTCATGAGAATAACCTTCCTTAATAACCCATGAACGTATGGCTAATGTGACGTTTATACGAACTCAAGCACGAACCTGGCAACCCCAGTGTTTGAAGAATGTTCGGCCTCACCAATTTCCCGCCGCCCTCGGCATTCGGATGTAGTTCGTCGGGTGTGGGCGCGTTCTTCATATGTGACGATCTTAGCTTTACTGAACGCCTTGCCAAGAAGTTTCGTCAAAGCTCTTTTGCTCAGTCGCCCTCAAGCGCCTAAAAACCGCCGGTTTGGGTGAACTGCCTGAGCAAACCTGTCGCATGACGGCGTCAACCCGTTGGGCCATGGTGTCTCCAATAACGTTTCCGGATGTGTTCTCCGATGCGGAATTTCCACCAAAGGCGGTGGAAAACGGGAATGCGTTCATAGAGCGAATCGAGAATGCCAAAGATGCTCTTCGGTCGTATCAAGAGGAGGTTGCGCACGGTCCATTCTTCGGTTAGCTAGGTTTGTTTGTATTTGGTCTCGGCCGAGACATGGATGGGGCCGAGGTAAATTCCACTGAGTCGGGAGGCGGCGGTATCGTCGAGAGTAAAATCGGTTAGAAAATTACCGAGCGAAACTAATGGGGTCAGTCCTCGCGGATTCACATTTAGGCCATTTTCACGACGAATCCGCAAGGTTATTGATCGCTACATCCAGTGCATGCAATCGTCCTGACGTTTTTCTATCGAACCGTCCAGCCGAAATCATCCGGCTCACCGATCCGGGATGGCCCATGGCCAGACTGCTGGCGATCCAGTCATTGGACACGGTGGTGTTCTTACGTAAAATCAAAGCCAGCAGCACTTTCCGCTCATCGCTCTTAGGTAGCTTGGCTAGAGCGGTGACGCCGACCGGCAGCCCCAGTTCTTTCGAGCACGCTCTGATCAGCCTGGCGGCTTCCTTTTCCCCATGGTCCCGGATAGCCTCTCCAGTGCGTGTCCTGCCGCTGGCTGCTTTTCCCACAGCTTTGTCCATCAACTTCATGAGCCGGTCCCTGAAGGTCTCTTTTCCCAAATACCAACCCCGACGGATTGCCTTCATGGCGTCTTCGTCGATTTTTCCGCCCTCATTGGCCGCTCGCGCTTCCAACCACGCCACGTATGCCCGCCGCCCACGGCCATCATGGGCCAGTTCAAAAGCACGCAACACCCGGTCCATCACCAGCCAGTCCGGTCCATTTCCTTTTTGATGCGATGGCAGACTGCTCCACTTGTAACCGACCAGCGGTCCATTCCGACCTCCGGCAAGCCCCGCTCTTGCCGGATTGAGATGAATGTAATCCGCAACAATCCTGAAATAATAGGCATCCGCATCTGTTCCATTCACCGGCACCGCCTTGTAGCGACCTTGGAAAACGTGCCCCCTCCTCAACCTGGCCCGGTTCCACCCCTGACTGTATGTGCCCATCAGGTATTTCATCCCGGAAACCAGATTGGCCTGCGGCGTTTCCAGCAGCAGGTGGAAGTGGTTACCCATCAGCACCCAGGCGTGAATCCTCCATCCGTGGCTTTCACATACCTGTGCGAGTCGGAATATAAACGCCTTCCGGTCGTCGTCCGTCTCAAAAACAACCTTGCCGCCATCACCACGCGCCATCACGTGGTAAACCGCCCCGGGATATTGAAACCTTGTAGGTCTTGCCATGCCCTTGGATATCCAATGAACCGTAACAATTCAAGTAAGATGTTAATCCGCGAGGACTGACCCCATTCATTGTTCTCATCTATCAAGTTTTATTTCTCCCCGAACGTTTGATGTGATGTCACCGCGTCATTGCGGTGAGAATGAATTGAAATTGAGTTGATTATGGGCGGTTGACATCCATGACTTGTTCGGGATTCTTCCTCCGGTTGGTTGGGATTGGATTGGATTCGTCGGCCGCGTGCAATCAAAAAGTCTCCGAATCATCTCGCCGGATAGACGTGCTGCAAACTGGAATGGATCCGATGCGATCTCGCGGAATGGAGCTACATTCGCTCTCGCTAACCGACACTGACTTCATCTCGCGGAACAGACTC
>CAIVKO010000111.1 GCA_903906515.1 Akkermansiaceae bacterium | reverse complement strand
CAGCGATCTCGGCAAGTTCGGCATCCACACCACGCGCAAGCGCTTGATCCAGGTGCAGCGGGAGTTGAAGTCCGGGGGTAAGCCGTTCCGAGCCTTCGAGGTGCTCAACCTCGGCCGCTATGAGCGCCAGGCCTACCTCAACGTCGGCGGGCGGCTCAGCGGGAAAAAGAAGGAGCAGGCGCTCGCCCGCAAGGAACAGGAATTCCGGGAATTGATCCTCAAAGCCTACCGCGCCGAACCACTGCCGGATGCCGCGTTTTTCCACGGCAAAAACGGCGGACGCTTGGTCGTCGTCGGCCCGATCAATTTACCGGTCGGACGCCTGTTCGTGGAGGAAGTCATCACGGAATGCCGCAAGCGCGGGGCCACGCGGGTGGACGTGCTGGCCTTCGAGTTCGAGATGGGCCTGTTTCCCGCCGTGCTGGAGGAGTCCAAGCAGAAGGGTATCGACATCGCACCCAAGACGATCCCGCCGGAAGTCTTCGACAAGCGTGCCGTGGAAAAAGGCCAGGTCCGTTTCGCCGACATCGCCTACGTCGAGGCCACCCCGCGCTATGGTAGGGCGGACCGGCTCGGTCCGCCGACGAATGATCCGCAGGATCGCCTCGCGCTGGCCATCGAACTCACCGATTTCTCCGTCCACTACACGCAAGGCCTGGTGGACGCCATCACCGCCGAGCTCAAGGTCGGGAAAAGCGAGGTGGTTTGCGATGCCGGGCAGCTCGCCAAGTTTTCCAAGGACAAGGACGGCATCGTCAAGCGTGAGGTGCTCACCAAAAAATGGACCGACTGGGTGGATTACTGGGCCGTCGATTTCAACTACGAGAACCGCAAGGAAATCATCAAGGTGGCCAAAACCCTCGGCGTGGAGGGAGAAATCCCCGGCATGGTGGATTCTGCGTCCGGCGAGTTCATCGAATTTGAAGAACGCTGGACCGGAGCCTACATCTTCGAAAACGAGTGGCAAAGCTTCCGCACCCGCCAAAGCCGCGATCTGGAAATGATCACGGTCACGCACACTTATCCGAAGCCGGGCCGATACATCGTGGCCGTGAAGGTTATCGATATTTTCGGTAATGACACGATGACGCTGGTGCCGGTGAATGTGGGGTGAATGAATCGAAATGATTCTCCCACCCATCCACACGAGTAAGGAGTTTTTCCAAAACACGGCAAATCCCGCAGGATTTCGTGGATTTTCGGCAATTCGAGCTAGCCGGGGTTGCACGCTCGGGATTTTCGACTAAGGAGGGGGCGTTCCGTTTGTCCGTTTCAATCATCACCCTCGCATACCCTTCCTCATTTCCATGACAACCCGCCTTGATTTCCGCAGTCGCCACCTTGGTCCCGTTGGTTCCGATCTCGCATCCATGCTTCGCGAGACCGGGTATCCGTCGCTTGACGCCCTCGCCGATGCCGCCGTGCCCACCGGTATCCGGATGGAAGGCTCCCTGAATCTGCCTGACGCCCTTGCCGAGCACGAGGCCCTTGCCTCGTTGAAATCCATCGTCTCCAAAAACCGCCTGCTCAAATCATGCATCGGCCAAGGATATCACGGCACCCACACCCCCGGCGTCATCCAGCGCAATATTCTGGAAAACCCCGGTTGGTACACCGCATACACCCCCTACCAAGCGGAGATCGCCCAAGGTCGTCTCGAGGCGCTGCTCAATTTTCAGACGATGATCACCGACCTGACAGGCTTGGATGTCTCCAACGCCTCCTTGTTGGATGAAGGCACCGCCGCCGCCGAGGCCATGAGCCTTGCGCTCGCGGGAAAACCCAAAGGCAAGGCGATCTTCGTGTCGGACCGCTGCCACCCGCAAACCGTCGATGTGGTCGTCACCCGCGCCGAACCGCTTGGCATCGAGGTGATTATCGGAGATTGGAAAACCTATCAGATTCCTGCCGACGGCAGCGTTTTCGCCGTGCTCGTGCAATACCCGGACACCCGCGGAAGGATCGATGATTTCACCGATTTCTTCGCCATGGCCAAAGCCGCCGGGGCCGTCACCATCACTGCGGCGGATCTTCTCGCTCTCACGGTGCTCAAGGCTCCCGGTGAATTTGGAACGGACATCTGCATCGGCTCCTCGCAGCGTTTCGGCGTGCCGATGGGATTCGGTGGCCCTCACGCCGCATTCATGGCCTGCACCGACGCGTTGAAGCGCAAGATGCCCGGCCGCCTCATCGGCGTTTCCATCGATTCGCGCGGCAAGCCCGGTTACCGGCTCGCACTGCAAACCCGCGAGCAACACATCCGCCGCGACAAGGCCACTTCTAACATCTGTACCGCCCAGGTGCTGTTGGCGGTGATGGCTTCGATGTATGCCGTCTATCACGGCCCGGACGGACTCCGTCACATCGCCAAAGAGGTGCATGAAAAGGCCGTTAGACTTGCCGCTTCTCTGAACAAGGCGGGCGTCGAAGTCGAATACGCGCCATTCTTCGACACCATCGTCACCAAGGTGCCGGGCAAGGCCCGCGATTTGTGCGATGCCGCTGTGCAAAATGGCATGAATCTCCGGTTCATCGATGCCGACCACATCGCTATTTCGCTCGATGAAACCACCGATCTCGGTGATCTCGCCGCGTTGTGCAAGGTATTCGGTGCCACTCTCTCGGAAGCAATCCCCGGCACGATTCCTTCGGGTCTTCTCCGCACCACTCCGTTCCTCACCCAGAAAGTCTTCAACAGTTATCATTCGGAAACCGAGATGCTACGTTATCTCAAACGCCTCGAATCCAAGGATCTCGCGCTCAACGAGTCGATGATCGCACTGGGTTCGTGCACGATGAAACTCAACGCCACCTCCGAAATGATGCCGTTGAGCTGGCCGGAAGTCGCATCGCTCCATCCATTCGTTCCCGCCGATCAGAGCCAGGGATACCGTGAGATGCTCGGATTGTTAGAAAATTGGCTCGCGGAGGCCACCGGTTTCGCCGCCGTCTCACTCCAGCCGAATGCCGGTTCCCAGGGTGAATATGCCGGGTTGCTCGCCATCCACCGCTACCACCAATCGCGCGGCGAAGGCCACCGCAACATCTGCCTCATCCCGGTTTCCGCCCACGGCACCAACCCGGCTTCCGCTGTCATGGCCGGCATGAAAGTCATCGGCGTGAAATGTGACGATTCCGGAAATATCGACGTCGCCGATCTCGAAGCCCGTGCGGTCGAGCACTCGGCAAACCTCTCCTGCCTGATGGTCACCTACCCGTCCACCCACGGGGTATTCGAAGGCACTATCCGCGATATCTGCCGGAT
>CAIVKO010000110.1 GCA_903906515.1 Akkermansiaceae bacterium | reverse complement strand
GCTTTCCCATTCTCGCGGACCGCCCGGAGGTCGAGTCCCTGCCTTCGGCGATATTCAGGCAGGCTCTTAGAAATACGCACTGCCCTGCTGCGGGTCACGCCATCAACACGTGGATTTTTCATTTGAAATATTCCAAGGGTTTTCCGATGTGTCGGACATTTACCATTGGAAAGCGGAATATTTCAGATTCCGCACAACAACCAAACCACCAATCGAATGAAGCCGACCTACAGTCTGATCGCCGCCATCGCCATGCTTGCCATCCCCACACTCCGCGCCGAGGAAGTGAAAAAAGAGGGTGAAACCAAAGGCGTAGAAGTTACCAAAAAAGAAGAAGTAAAACCCTACAAACCCGACATCTGCATGGTCTCCGGCGAAAAGCTCGGCACCATGGGCGCGCCGGTGGTCTTTGTCTATCAAGGCCAGGAAATCAAACTTTGCTGCAAAGGCTGCCGCAAGAAGTTCGACAAGGATCCTGCGATGTATCTCAAGAAACTCGCCGAAACGAAGTAATCGAATTCTTTTCCAGTCACCTCCTCACAGCACCGGAGAGGTGACAGTCCGGATCAATCAATGAGGGATTCAAAAAACGTCGAATCCATTGCCACCAGTCATCCATTCCATTTCCATGAAATTCATCGTCATTCTACTCACAGGATCACTGGCTTCCACGTTTGCGTTGCAGGCTCAGGTTTCGCGGACGTTGGACGATGGGCTTCTTTCCAGCCTGAGATCCGAAGCCGCGCGCAGGCACCCGTCTGCTGTCGCCGGAAAATATAAAGCCCTCGCCGCAAGTCAGGACGTACGCTCCGTCCGCTTGTGGAACGATCCCATGGTGGGACTCGGGTTCATGGCCGCCTCGCAGATGATGCGTGCGGATGATGGGGACATCATGGTGAGCTTCGAGCAGTCATTGCCGAAACCCGGCATGTTTGACGCGCAGCGCAGCAAGATTCAAGCGATGGGACGCGCGGAAAAGGAAAACGCAAAGACCTCGTCACTCACTGCAGGCGCCGAAGCTGCTAGATCCGCAATCGAACTCGCCCTGGCCGATGAATCGATCACGCTCCAGCAATCCCAACTCACATGGCTCACGGCCATGACGGATAATGCCAAACAAATGGCGGCCAATCCGATGGGTTCAAGCACCGACGCGTTGCGCATGGAAACCGAACTGGCCAAAGAACAACAAATGCTCGATGCCGCACGCCGCACCCGTATTGGTTACGCCCAAAAACTCAACATCACGCTGGGACGTCCGTTAGATTCCCCGTGGCCCGATTTGCAGCTTCCATCCAAGCCACCGCCCGTGCCGGTCGCCAAGGCGGAAATCGCCCGCATTCCTTATGTGAATCCGAAGGTGCGTGCCATGAAGGAGATGGTCGGAGCTGCCAATGCCGAGACCCGCATGGCGGATCGTGAACGATTGCCGGAAATCGCAGTGGGAGTCGACACCAGACTCTATTCCGGAACCGGAGACATCCGCAGCACGACCTTCGGAGTGAAAATGAGTCTGCCATGGTTCAATGATGGATCCTATCAGGCGAAAATCGATGCGGCGAAAAGCAGGGAGATCGCCGCCGGGCGCGATGTGGAAGCCATGCGACGCGAAATAGCCACTATGGTCGTAAGCGCCACCACCGAGGCCGGAAATGCCGCCGCGCAAGCCCGCGCCTATTCCGGAGATATCCACGACAAGGCGTTGAAGGCCAGACAAACGACCGAGGCCGCATGGATCAGCTCGAAAGCACCGCTGACCGACCTACTGGATTCCTCGCGCACACTTTTCACCATCCGTCTCGAACAACGCCGGATGATCGCCATGCAACTGGCCGCACTCGAAGAACTGCACACTCTGGTCCCCAACCGTTGAATTCATGAAAACATTTTTTACCATCGTGCTAACCGCCGCACTTGCGGTAACCGCCACCTGGTTCACCCTGCAGAAATTTCCCCCTACTCCATCCGTTGGTGCGTCGGCCGAACGCAAGGTGCTTTACTATCAGAGTGCCATGCACCCGTGGATCAAGAGCGACAAACCCGGCCGCTGCACGATCTGTGGCATGGAACTCACTCCCGTTTACGAAGGTGAAAAAGGCCTGGATGAATCCGGTGGCGGCAAAGTCGTATCCCTCACACAGAATCAGATTCAAGTATTACACGTGCAAACTTCAGAGGCGAAAATCCGCCCATTGGTCCGCATCCTGTCGGTCGCAGGCGTGATCGACGACAACTCGATGCGCCATCGCGTGCTCTCGGCCTACGTCGACGGCCGCATCGACAAACTCCATGTGAATTATCTCGGAGCCGAGGTAACCGAGGGTCAGCCGCTTGCGGAATTTTACAGCCCATCGCTGCTCCAAGCCGAAAGAGAATACCGCCAACTCAGCGGCGAACTCAAGAAGAACACCGCACTCCGACTCCGCCAGATGGGACTCAACCCCGCGCAGATCGAACTCCTCGATCAGAAACCCGCGGACTCATTGACATCACAGATTCTATCTCCCATTAGCGGCACGGTGGTTTCCCAATCGGTTTACGAGGGGCAGTACGTCACCACCGGCCAGCAACTTTTTGAAATCGCCGATTTCTCGACCATGTGGTTCAACTTCCGCGCTTACGAACAGGACATGCCATGGATCAAAACCGGACTTACAGTTAGAGTCACCACGCCCTCGCTTCCGGGAAAAACCTACACGGGAAAAATCACATTCATCGATCCGAACTTCGACGAAGCAACCCGCTCCACACAAGTGCGCGTCGATCTGGACAACCCGCTGGTCAATGGCAAACGCGAACTCCTCCATCGTCTCTATGCCGATGGATTGGTGGAACTCGAAGCCCCGTCCGTTCTGACCGTCCCACGCTCGGCGGTGATCGAGACCGGCTCCGAAGCCGTCGTTTACATCGAACAAAGCGGTGGAGCCTACGAACACACGGTCCTGAAAACCGGACGTCGTGGCGACGCGCTTGTGGAGGTTCTATCCGGTCTCAAGGAAGGAGACAAGGTGGTGACCAACGGCAACCTCCTCATCGACGGCCAGGCCGAAATGAACCGCGCGTTCATGACCCCGACTGAAACCGAGACGCCGGTCGCCAAACATGTTGGATTGAACGCAGATCAAAAAAAATCCATCGCCGATTTCATCAAAGTCGCGGACGCGATGTCGGCCGCACTCGCCACCGATAATCTCGCTGCCTTCAACACCGCCAGCAAGTCCGCGATGGATACCACCGGAGCCATGGTGGATCTATTGAAGCCAAACGTGGAGCATCTGGAAGCTTTGGAAAAATCACGGCATTTCCACGGCTTCGATGACATCAAGAGCGCACGCACGGCATTCCATACCTTCACGGTGGCAGCCACCACAGCGCTCGAACCTCTGCGCAAAGCGGGCGAAACACCGGATTTCCAAATCTATGAATGTGGCATGGTGGATAAGGCCGTTCCGGACGTCCCGAAAAAAGCCCGGTGGATCCAGACCGGCGGCAGAACCCTGGCCAATCCATTTTTCGGAAGCGAAATGTCTG
The DNA here is from genome assembly GCA_903906515.1 of Akkermansiaceae bacterium. GTDB lineage: Bacteria > Verrucomicrobiota > Verrucomicrobiia > Verrucomicrobiales > Akkermansiaceae > Luteolibacter. The sequence goes on along the minus strand of CAIVKO010000110.1, from coordinate 6,334 downwards.
ACTGCGGCGAGGAAATCAAACGTTAGAAATCATGATCGAAAAAATCATCGAATGGAGCCTGAAGAACCGTTTTCTAGTTATTTGCGGAGTGCTCATGCTGATCGCGCTCGGCGTCCGGGCCATCTATCTGACTCCAGTGGATGCGATTCCGGACCTCACAGAAAACCAGGTGCTCGTCTATGCCGATTGGATGGGCCGCAGCCCGCAGGAGGTCGAGGACCAGGTGACCTACCCGCTCACCACCGGCTTGCAAGGACTCGCCGGCGTGAAGGAAGTGCGCGCCACTTCGATGTTCGGGTTTTCCCTCGCCACCATCATCTTCGAGGACAAGATCGACACCTACTTTGCCCGCGCCAGGGTGCTGGAACGATTGAATTTCCTCCAAGGATCCATGCCCGAGGGGGTGAAGGTGCAACTCGGTCCCGACGCCTCCGGTCTCGGTTGGGTCTATCAGTATTATCTGCACGTCGATCCCGAAAAAGCGAAGGACGGCGGCTATGATCTCGCCCAACTCCGGTCACTTCAGGATTGGTATATCCGCTATCAACTTGCCAGCGTGCAGGGCGTGTCCGAAGTCGCAAGCATCGGCGGTTTCGTGAAACAATATCAGGTCGAGCTTTCATCGACAAAAATGCGGTCCGCCAATGTCACGATGATGGAAGTGCTCACCGCCGTCCAGAATGCCAACCTCAACGTCGGAGGAAAAACGGTCGAAGAAAACGGCGCGGAGTTCGTCCTGCGCGGCATCGGCCTGGTCACCAACCCCGAGGACCTCGAACTGGTCACGGTGAAAGCCAAGGAAGGCACGCCAATCTATCTGAAAGACATCGCCACCGTCCAGATCGGCGGTGACTACCGCCGCGGGGCGCTAGATCTGAACGGCCAGGAAGCCGTCGGCGGCACCGTCGTCATGCGCACCGGCGAGAATGCCAAAGCCGTCATCGAGCACGTTAAGGAAAAGATCGATGAGATCGCAGCCAGCCTGCCACCCGGCGTCACCATCCGCCCGTTTTACGACCGCAGCGAGTTGATCGACCGTACGATTGACACGCTCAAGCACGCTCTCATGGAGGAAATCATCCTGGTGACTCTCGCCCACATCATTTTCCTCTGGCACTTCCGCAGCATTCTGATCGTCACACTGCCGCTGCCGGTCTCGATCCTGATTTCATTTTTGCTGATGAAGCAATTCGGCATCACCAGCAACATCATGTCGCTAACAGGTATTGCCATCGCCATCGGCGTGCTGGTGGACGCGGCGATCGTAGTGACCGAAAACGTCATACGCCACTGCGAGAAGGAGGAGGAGGAAAAAGGCCGACCCCTCACCCGTCCCGAGACGTGGGACACCACGCTGGCCGCCTGCAAACAAGTGGGGCGCCCGATTTTCTTCGCGATGGCGATCATCATTCTTGCCTTCGTTCCGGTGTTCGCGCTTAGCGGTCAGGAAGGAAAATTATTCCATCCGCTGGCCTTCACCAAGACCTTCGCGATGATCGGTTCCACGCTGCTGGCGGTGACGTTTGTTCCTGTGTTGTGTTCGATTCTCGTCCGCGGACCGTTTCACTCCGAGGACAAGAACATCGTGATGAAAATGCTGCTGCGCATTTATGAACCCACCCTCGATTGGGCGCTCAACCACCGCAAGACGGTTCTATCCGGAGCATTCCTGATCCTGTCGTTCGCCTTGTTGGTGGCATTCGGTCTTCCACATGCCATGGTGAAAAAAATCCGCGACGCGGGCTATCCGCAGATCTCGGGGCTTGTCACCGGATTCGGCAGGGAATTCATGCCACCGCTCAACGAAGGCAGCCTGCTCTACATGCCGGTGATGATGCCAAAAACCGGACTCAAGGAAATCCAGCGCGTGATGTCATGGCAGGACAAGGTCATCGCCGGAACTCCCGAAGTGGAAACCGTGGCAGGTAAATTGGGACGTTTCGAAACCGCCACCGATCCGGCCCCGACTGAAATGTTAGAGACCACCATCATGCTCAAGCCGGAATACATACCGGATGGCAGATTCAGCGTGAAACGCAACCCCGCATGGCGCGATGGCATGACCATGGAAAAACTCAAGGCCGAGCTCACCGAGAAGATGAAACAAGTTCCCGGCTACGTGCCAGCCCTGCTCCAACCGATCGAAAACCGCATTCTCATGCTCTACACCGGCATTCGCGCCCAGGTTGGCGTGAAGATCTATGGCGACAACCTCGATGACATCCAGCGCAAGGCATTTGAGATTGAAAAGCTCATCAAGGGCATTGATGGAGCCACGGGTGTTTCACCGTCACGTGTCCAAGGAAAACCCTATCTCAACATCGAAGTGGACCGCAAAGCCATGGCTCGATACGGACTCAGCGCGAAGGATGTGCTCGACGCCGTGGAAATCTCCATCGGCGGTAAAAACGTCAGCACCACCATCGAAGGTCGCCAGCGTTTTCCCATCCAGATCCGTGTGGACCGCAATGAACGCGACGACATCGACAAACTCAGCCGCATACTCATCGCCGCCAAGTCTGGAATGAGTCCTCCGGCAGCCGCGCCGCAAGGTGGCGGCGGCGGCATGGGTGGTGGAATTTCCGCACCGGTTGGTGGTGGTGATAAATCCAACATTCCCTACATCCCGCTCGGCATGGTCGCCAAGATCACCCGAGGCATCGGCGCGAACGAGATTGCCTCGGAAAATGGCAGGCTACGTGCCTACGTGCAGGCCAACGTCCAGGATCGCGATCTCGGCGGCTTCGTCCAGGAGGTGGAGCAGAAACTCAAGGACGTGCATTGGGAAGGCATGACCTATAAAATGACCGGTGATTACGAAAACCAACGACGTTTCGTCAAAACCATGCAAGTGGTTTTCCCGATGGTGCTGATGGTGATCTTCGTGCTGCTCTTCATCGTCTATCACAGCGCGCTCGAGGCGGCCCACGTGATGCTCGCTGTCCCCTTCGCCCTCAGCGGCGGCGTCCTTCTGCAAAAATTGTTAGGATATAACTTCAACGGTGCCGTCTGGGTCGGTTACATCGCGCTCTTCGGCACCGCCGTGCAGACCGGCGTGGTGATGGTCGTCTATCTGGAGGAAACCGTCAAAGCCCGCATGGATGCTCTGGGAGCCGCCTTCACACGGGCAGATCTGGTTCAGGCGGTGAAGGATGGAGCGCGCCTCCGCCTCCGTCCTAAAGTCATGACCGTGGCCACCATCGTCGCCAGCCTCATGCCCATCATGTGGAGCCACCGCCAAGGCGCGGAAGTCATGAAGCCGCTGGCCACCCCGGTCATCGGAGGCATGCTCTCCAGCCTGGTCCACATCCTGATCGTCACCCCGGTGATTTTCCTATGGCTGCGCGAGCGCCAACTCGGAAAATCTCCGACTCCACCGAAGGAAGGGTAGACCGTTTGTCTGAATATTGCCAAAGGTAGGGACCCAACCTCCAGGCGGTCCAGCGCAGGTAGGAACCGATCCTCCGGGCGGTCCAGAGCAGGCAGGGACCCAACCTCCAGGCGGTCCAGCGCAGGTAGGAACCGATCCTCCGGGCGGTCCAGCGCAGGCAGGGACCGATCCTCCGGGCGGTCCAGAGCATGAGTAGCGAATTCTTGGAGGATGCGTGGTTCCACAGATCAATCATTCGCCGGATCATTATCATCTCATGCACGCGGACCGCTCGGAGAGACGGTCCCTGCCTTGCAGAGCGCTATCCATGAGCGAGAGGCAATGACGGTCCCTGCCATTTCAAACAGTTCCTTTAGCCCTCCACGCCATCTCACCGGCCATCATCCGGCGCGGCTTCGTTGTAGAGCTGGCCTTTGTCGAGGTGCACGGTACGGGTGGCTCTTGCGGAGGCGTGGGGGTCGTGAGTGACCATGATGATGGTCTTGCCGTGTTGTTGGTTGAGCGTCTGGAGCAAGGTGAGAATTTCATCGCCGGACTTGCGGTCGAGGTCACCGGTGGGTTCATCACACAACAACACGGTGGGGTCGGTGACGATGGCGCGGGCGATGCCGACGCGTTGCTGCTCACCGCCGGAAAGCGTGCGCGGGAAATGTTTCGAGCGGTTGGCAAGGCCCACGGCATCCAAAGCGGCGGCGACGTGTTTTTTGCGGTCGGCCTTGCTCAATCCGGTTAGAAGCAACGGCAGTTCCACGTTGCGTTCCGCATTGAGCGCGGGCAGCAGGTTGTAGAACTGGAAGACGAATCCGATGTGGCGTGCGCGCCATGCGGCGAGTTGCCGATCCGACAGTTGCTCCACCCGGTCCTCGCCGATGCGGATGTTTCCGGAAGTAGGTCGGTCGAGTCCGCCGATGAGATTGAGCAGTGTGGATTTACCGGAACCGGAGGGGCCCATCAGCGCGAGAAATTCCGAGTCCGCCACTTCAAGGTCGAGATCGGTGAGAACGTGGATTTCCTCGGACCCCCGCTTGAAGGTCCGGCTGACTTTGCTGATGCTGACAAGGGATTGGGCGGGCGGGTTCATCGGGTGGTTTCAACAGTCACGGCGGTACCGTCGGTTAGTTTTTCAGAAGGATTGAGCACAACGGATTCACCGGCGGCAAGGCCGGCGCTGATCGTGGATTCATCGTTGAAAGTCGCGGCAACCGTGACCGCGCGTCGCTCGACCTTGCCATTGCCGACCACCCACACCACGTCGCGCCCGGCATTCACAGCGACCGCACTCTTGGGAACGACCCACTGTCCGTTAGCAGTCTCTGCGGCGGCGGGTTGATCGCCTTGAAACGCCACCTTCACCCCCATCTGCGGCAGGATGCGTGGATCGAGTTTTTCAAAGGCGACGCGCACTTTCACCGTGGCCTTCTGGCGGTCTGCGGTGGGAATGATGGCGATGACTTTGCACGGAATTTTCCATTCCGGATAGGCATCGAGCGTCGCTTCCACAGCTTGGCCCGCCTTGACGCGGTTGATGAAACTCTCGCCTACATCCACTTCGATTTCAAGCGACGCCATGTCCACCAGCGTGCAGATACCGGTGCGGGTGAATCCGCCGGCCGACATCGGGGAAATCATTTCACCGGGTTGGGAATCCTTTGTGGTGACCACGCCGGTAAAAGGTGCGCGGATGATCGTGTCGTTTACCTGTTGTTTCCACTCGTCCACCTGTCGGGAGGCGACGTCGATGTCAGCCTTGAGTCGTTCGAGTTTTGCTTGTTGGAATTGCGCTTCCGCTTCTGCCTTGCCGACATCCGATTCGCTGACCGATTTGGCGGCTTGCAGGCTGACGAGGCGTTTCAACTCCTCACTGGCGAAGGCAGCCATGGGCTCGGACTCTGCCAGGGACATCCGCGCGGAGGAAAGTCGCGCCTCGGCAAGTCGCAGGCTGGCATTGGCATTCGAGGCATCCAGCTTCGCGAGGATCTGTCCTTCCTCTACCTTCATCCCCTCTTCGACGAGGATTTCGGCGATTTTCCCGGTGACCTTCGAGGAAACCGTAGCCTCCAGACGGGTGGTGACGTAGCCGGACGCATTGAGCAGGGTTCTGCCACCGCCACTGCTCGCCGAATAAGTTCGGACAGTTGTGGTTTTCACGGAAACCGTCTTGGTACGGGTGAACCACCATGTACCGACACCTGCGGCAATCAGCAGGATGACGAGAAACACCCACCATGCAGCCCCCGAACGGGCGGGAGGCTGAGAGCGTTCGATGCGGAGGGCATCGAGGTTGGCGGGCTTGGGAGTCATCGTGACCAGTGCATCGTGAACCGTGCGGGTATGATAGACAGGAAGACACAAAGGGCAAGGCCGACTTGTGGCATGTTTCCTTGCAAAACACCGAAAGCAGGCGAGTCTTCCGGCCTTTCCCACAGCCATGAGATTTCTCCAGTATTTCATCGCGGTTCTTTTCCTGTTCGTCGCGGCGCAACGATCGCAGGCGCATCAGGTGAATACCGTCGAGCTTGAGTTCCAGAGATTCGAGGGCAAGTGGAGACTGGTCGGAGAAATGGACATCGCCTACATGCTTCCGGAAACGCGCAAGGTGCCGGGTGGCCAGCCATTAAGCCGCGAGACGGTGATGAAAGCTCCGCCGGAAGAACTCGCGCGGATCCGCAGGGAAACGGAAAAAACCTTGCGGCACCTGTTGCGCATGACCTTCGCGGGCAAGGAGGTTCCATGGCGGATCGAGTTTCCTGATTTCGACAACGTCCCGTTCGAACTGCCTGACGACGCGAGGGGTTGGGCGCTGCTGACGGCACGTCTGGTGACCGATGCTCAAACCGGTCCTGGCGAATTCAAAGTGCATTGGAGCGGCGAGGAGGAATCGGAACTGGTTATTCTAACCGAAGATAGCGAGGAGGGTACAATTATCAGCGTGCGGCCGGGAGG
>CAIVKO010000109.1 GCA_903906515.1 Akkermansiaceae bacterium | reverse complement strand
TTGGCCCCGCTGTGCGCGACGAGTTCGAGTTCCTCGACCAATTCCATGTTGGCGGAAACCGTGATGTGATGGTGGTCCGAGGTTTCCGTGGCCGCCTCGCGGGTGGCTTCCAAGCCGGTGCGGATTTGCGCCTTTTCCTCACGCAGGAGGCGGTAATGGTCGAGCGTGACCGGGGCGGGATGGAGGATGAGCTTGCCGGCGTAACCATCGAGAATGGCGGCGGACAGAGTGGTGATGTCCAGGATCGAGCAATTGAGGCCCACGACCGCCGGAATGCCGAACGCACGGGCCAGAATCGCGGTGTGGGAGTTCACACTACCCTGCTCGGTGGCAAACCCGAGGAGGTGCCGGCGGTCCATGCCGGCGGTATCCGACGGGGTCAAATCGTAGGCAATCAGAATGTGGGATTCGTCGGGCCCCGCCAGGTGCGGGTCGGTTTCGGCGCGGAAGTTTCGCAGCACCCGTTGCGAGACATCCTCGATATCGACGGTGCGCTCGCGGAGATAGGGATCCGGTACCCGGCGCATCGCCTCGAGAAACGTCTGCATCACCGCATAGAAGACGTACTCCGCGTTTTGACACCGGCTCTCGATGGCATTGAGCACGCGCTTGAACACCGCAGGGTCCTCCAGCAGCATGATGTGAGCCTCGAAAATGCCGCTCGGATCTTCGCCCGAGATGTTCTCAAGGCGGTTCTGGAGTTCGCGAAGCTGCTGCTTCGTAACCTCCACCGCCAGGTTGAAACGCGCTTGCTCGTGGGGCACCTGGTCGGCGTTGACTTCGTACACCTCCGGGGCGGAAAACCCACGGGAGACGGCATGAACGGGCCCCATGGCGATGCCAGGCGAGGCTGGAATGCCCAGGTAGGTGATTTCGGGACGGTGGTCGCTGGAGTCCATGCGGTGGGCTGGGGTCGGATGGTGGGGCAGGTTGCGCAGGGCGTTGGTTTCCTAAAATCGTTCACTACCAATGGGGTGCAACCGGACCCCGGGATCGCGGTCGGTTTCAGGTTTCCTCAAACTTGCGTCCGATGAGATCCCCGATGGCGTCAATGGCGGTGTTTTCGTCCGGGCCATCCGCGGAGATGGTCACCACCGAACCGAACCCTGCGGCCAGCATCATCAGGCCCATGATGCTCTTGCCATCAATCTCCTCGCCGTCTTTCTCGACGTAGATTTCCGCCTGGAACCGGTTCGCAATCTTCACGAATTGAGCGGCCGGCCGAGCGTGGATGCCGAGCTTGTTAAGGATGGTGAAATCTTTTTTGACCATGAGGATTGTGGCTCTCGCCGGGCGCAATCTAGGGGACGCCGGCCGGCAATCCAAGGCAAAAGTCATCGCGCGGCGGATTTCCGGATTTTCCCGGATTGAGGAGGGCGAAAGAACGGCAAGGTGAGTGGAAAACTCCCAGACCGCATAGCGCAGACGGATGCGCTCCGTCATTCGGTTTTTACGCCGCCCGGTTCCACGCTGCTCAGGACCACGCCCTCATCCGAGCGAATCTCGATCTTCCGGAGCGGCGGGGTGAGGTGGTGCTGGTTCCAGCGCTCGTTCGCCAGTTGCGTGAGTTGATCTAAGTACTCTTGCACCCGCTTCCCCGACCCTCGCATGTAAATACGGATGACCAGCTCGTCG
>CAIVKO010000108.1 GCA_903906515.1 Akkermansiaceae bacterium | reverse complement strand
GTAGTTTGGCCATGTGCCATGCAGCATGCGAGGATCGCGGCGCAAATTGAATAGAGGAATTTATTCATGGCATTGATTGATTTCAGTTAAGAATCGAGGTTTGGGTGGGATTTGTGTGAAAATCAGAGCCCGCTCATGGGTGGACTTGGCGTGATGGCCAAGTACCAGACAGTTGCGAACTCATAAGTTTCGTGACAACCAAAGCGCGGGAAGGGGCGGGGAGCAAGGGGAATTTTAAAAAAAAGATGAAGACAGAAGACTTGGAGACAGAAGAAATGGAGAATGGAGATTGGAGATTCGTTGAAGAAGCCGATTCCTCCTTTTGCACACGCTGTCCGCTGACGCTTCATGATCGTAATTAACTGATAACAAATAACTTATAATCGATAACTCTGCATTCCGCAGGTTAAACGGCGGATTCCAGTGTGCTGTAGCCTTTTTTCACTCGACGCCTTTCCTTTTGATGGTAAGGTTTAGGGAGATGAGCGGGATACGTTTTCTATCGATCACGGAGCAGGTGACGGAATATCTACGAGGCGAGTTGTTGCGAGGGCGCTGGAGGGATGTTTTGCCTGGCCTTCCGCAGTTGTCCAAGGAGTTGGATGTGGACCCGAAAACGGTGACGATCGCGCTGCGGCAGCTTGAGACGCAGGGGCTGCTGATCCCGCAGGGGGCTGGAAAACGACGGAAAATCGTGGCGCCGAAGGGAACCCGGCCACCCCACAAACTGAGGATCGGCATCCTGCTACACTGGAAGCTGGAAATGACCGATGGATACTTGGTGGAGCTACAACACCAGCTTCTAATGGCGGGGCACGAAGTCTTTTTCTACGGCAAGGGCCTGACCGAACTGAAAATGGATGTTAACCGGGTGGCCAATCTGGTGCGGCAGAGCAATGCGGACGCTTGGGTGGTGCTCGCCGCATCGAGAGAGCTACTCGAGTGGTTTATCAGCGAGAAAATACCAGCCTTCGCTCTCTTCGGGCGGCGGAGGGAGTTGCTGATCGCAGGGGCGGGGCCGAACAAGGAGCAGACTTATCGCGATGTGGTCCGACGGCTGACCGAGTTGGGCCACCGCCGCATCGTGCTGCTGGCCATGAAGGTCAGGCGACTGCCGCAGCCAGGGGCCACCGAGCGGGCGTTTCTGGAGGAACTCGAAGCACAGGGCATTCCCTCCAGTTCATACAATCTTCCAGACTGGGAGGATAGCCCGGAAGAAGTGCCGCAGTTGCTCGATTCGCTGTTCCGTCTCACGCCTCCCACCGCCCTGCTCATCGATGAAGCCTATCTCTTCCATGCGGTGAAATATCACCTTTCCCGGCGGGGCATCGAAGCGCCGGAGGATGTCTCGTTGATCTGCACCGATCCTGATCGCACCTTCGCCTGGTGCCGGCCCACCATCGCCCACATCACGTGGGACCATCTTCACGTGGTGCGGCGCGTCGTCCGCTGGGCCAAACATCTAAGCCACGGGAAAACCGATATCCGCCAGTCGCTCACCTCAGCCCACTTGGTAGAGGGAGGAACGATCGGGCCCGCGAAGCGATGAAGAGAAAAGACTCAGAGGGGTTTATGGAATTGACATGGTGCGGCTGTTGCGATTCAAGGACACAAACCAATTGAATGATGCAAACAGAACTCCCAGTAATTTTCCGTGAAGATCCAAGCTCCTTAAAACGTGCATCTGCGATCATCCGCACGGGTTTCCAGATCCTGATCGGTGCCATGCTGGTTTTCCCAGGGTCTGCCAACGCCGCTGCTGCAGCCGAGGATCCGCCCAGCGCCCGCATGATGGCGAAGGCGCTTGAGTTCCGTAAACAGGCGCAGAACGAATCGGAGGCCGCTTTCGTGAAATATGTGGGTGATTCCGAAAAGGCTAGGAAGTTGTTCGGGTTCCTTGGAAAAACGCTCTGCCCCAACACCGACCCGGCCAAAGGGTGGGTGTATTTTTTCGAGACATCCATCTGGAGTCTGAGCTTTCCATCCACCACCACGGTCGTGGCGGTTTACTATCAGCCATGGAGCGATGTGGCGCTGGTCACCGAGTGGACGCGCAAGGAAGGTGGCACCACGCTGACGGACGCCGACCTCATCATGGGGGATGCCCTGCGCAATCTCTCCAAGCCACCCTACGAGATCGAACCTCACTGGCTGCGCAGCCCCTTGCCGTCCAATCTGGCCGCCGGAATTTCAAGCGCCCGCACCGTGAAGGGCTTTGAGAAAATATTCTCACCTCTCAACAATGCGTCCAAAAACGGTTGGCGCTCGGCGATGCAACTCGGTGATTCGACCCTGATGGATACCAACCACAAGTCCGTAGGCACCATGTTCGAGCGCAACCTTGCCGGACTAACCCGCTACAATGACGATGCCTCCATGGCTCCGGTGCGCGATAAAACCCGTGAAGTGCTCGAACAAATCCGCAGTGGTAAATTAGACACGGTTTACAAGACCGCCGCAGAAACCCAGCCACAGGTCCGCTCGATCCTCAAGGACTACGGAAACAAATGGGGAGATGCCAAGGTGATCACTTGCGTGACTAAACGCGATGATCAGAAAAAGGACCACACGTTTGTGGTGATGAGCATGCCGCGGCGTCCGGAATTATACATGAGTTTCTGGTTCCGTCAGGGATCAGGACAGACAAGCCAGCCGACATTGGCCCGCATCGATATGGTCGATCAAAACCAATCCTATAAATACCTCGGATCGGTTGATCGCATGCACCAAGGCCCGGACCGTGGCGACATGACCCGCGAGACCATCGAGGCCGGCAATTGGTTCGGGCGGCTCATCACGATCGGGGAGTCCGCGATGCAAGCGGTGGAACGGTCCGGCTCATCAGGTCCGATTGGCAGCTTGATGGGTGGTTGTTGCGATGAACTCATCGGCAGCACGGCCTGGGACATGGTTGCCGCCCGCCCCAATAATGCCGTCAAACCCGCCCGTGAGGAGGTCAAAAACCCGGTGAGAATTCCGCTAGGACGGCCGCAAGGCGACGGTGTCGTCGCGCGCCCCCTCCCTCAGGCCGGTTCTCCCACTGGTAGCATGCCGCCGCATGGTCCGCAGGGGGTCCCGTCATACATCGGGCGTCCGTCGAGTGGGGGTCCCGTTCCTTCCAGCGGGATACATCAAGGGGCGCCGCCGCCTGCTAACAATCCATCCACCGGCAGTTGTTCACCCGGTGGCGCCGCCTGTCCAAGGTGAGGATACAGTGGGAGAGGTGGGATGGACCCGATGCATTAAAAAAATTTCAGCGAAACGCGGAGGCGCGGAGATCGCGGAGAAAAGCGCTGAGTTTGTAAGGTTTTGGAATTGAAACTGCATGAAAATCATATCTTGTTCCATGACAGTAATCCCATTTTCTTCTCCGCGAAGTCCTCTGCGATCCCTGCAACTCGGCGTTTCGATCCTGTCATCCAAAGGCAATTTTGAGGCGCTTGCTCGGGCTTGCCCATGTTCATGCTGGCGCGGATTCCCGGATTCCGCTAGAAACCCGGCAGCCGGCCGATGCCGGGAGGCAACCTGCGGAATCCCCGACCCGACATGAATGGAAAAACAACCCAGGATGAGTGGCTTTTCGGCGACTACGAGGTGTTGCGCAATGCCCGCGACGAGCCGTGGCTGTTAGGATCCGGCGGATATGGCCGGACTTACAAGGCGCGCAATCGTTTGTTAGGCACTGAAGTGGCGATCAAGGTGATCCGGGGCGATCTTTCCGCCAACGACAAGATCCGCCAGCGTTTCCTCAACGAGGGCCGGGCCCTTGCGGGGTTGACCCACGAACATATCGCGTTGTTGCGCCACTTCGGCATCAGCGATGGCGGGCAAATCTATTACGCGATGGACTACTGCGCCGGCGGTACTCTCGCGGAGCGGGTGAGCCAGCTTGGCCCGCTTCCGCTTGGCGAGGCGCTTGAAATCCTGCGCCAGGCGGCATCCGCGCTGGCAGCGGCCCATGCACGGGGAATCATCCACCGCGACCTCAAACCGGGCAATGTCATGCTCGCCCACGCCCGGCCACCAATCCACGTGAAGGTCATCGATTTCGGCCTGGCACAGGCATCGGTCACCAGCGCGACCGGTGGCAAATTCCAAGGCACCGCGCAATGGGCCAGCCCGGAACAACTGCGCGAGCTTCCGCTTGATGGTCGCAGCGATCTGTTTTCACTCGGTTTGTTGTTGTGGTTTTTGCTCGATGGCAGCGCCCCAGACAACGGAACCACCGACGAAGTCTTGCAGTGCAGGCTGGCAACCGAAGGTTATACCGGACGTATGCCCACGCACCTGCCGCCGGATATCATCGATTTGTTAGGAGGTCTGCTGGAAACAGATCCTGACCGCCGCACAAGTTCGGCTGCCGTGTTGTTAGGTGGGCTTGACCGGATCATTGCAAACCATCCGTATGAACCGATGGCGGAAATCGGTGAGAAACCCGAGGAGTTTTCGGATGACGAGCTGCCTAGTCTTTCCGTGGATGCGTCGATGGACGATCGTTACGCACGGCTCACCCGACTGCACCGTGATCTGGCGGGCGAGTGGTTCATGGGGGAATTGCAGGGCGGTCGCGAAAAACGGATCGTTTTCGTGCTCGATGACGCACTGGCGAAATCACCGGACTTGCGGGCCAAAGCTCGTGGCAATCTGGCGCGTCTGTGGCGCAGCCACACCGATGGTCTGCCGCGTTTTCTGTTTCTGTTGGAAAGTGGAGACTCCCTCGCGGCCGAGTGGGAGGGCGGCGGAGGAGGGGATTTCGCATCGTGGCTCAAGCTGCGGCGCAAGCCGGTCTTGCGCGAGATGATCTCATTTCTCGCTGCAGTCGCACAAGTGGCCGACGAGACGATCGAGCGCGGCGTGCCGGGTGTGGGGTTGATGGCGTCCCAGTTGCGGATGGAGGACGGCGATGAAATCGGTGGAACGGCATGCGCGGCACCACTCGTGTTCCCTTTGTTGTTAGGTTCAGGCGATCTGCCGCCGGGCTTGAACGATGGCGCGGATTCCGGCGGTTCCACTCTCGCACTCGTGGGGCCGGACTTGGCTTGCGACCGTATCCACATGATGGCACGGCTGATTTATCGGGCGGCTTCCAGACATGAAGCGGCCGATGCGGTGGCGTTTTCCGCGGATGCCTACGTCCCCACATCCAGCCTCTCAGAGGCCGGAAACCAACTGCTCCGCCAGACGCTCTGCCGCCGCACGCGGTGGGATTCCTGCCTTGCGCTTGTGCAAGCGTTGGCTGCGGATGAGAGTCTGTTCGTCTCCGGAAGCGGATCGTGGAGAAGCCGGAGTTCTTCGGGCGACGGCAGCACGGGGAGTTTGGAAACCTTAGTGACAAAAGTTGTTAGGAATGAACCGGCCAAAGCCGAAACTGGCAGCGCGCTCCCTACCGAATCCATTGCAACCACCCCATCGCCAGCTCCGTCGATAGCTCCGTCGATAGCTCCGTCGATAGCTCCGTCGATAGCTCCGTCGATAGCTCCGTCGATAGCTCCGTCGATAGCTCCGTCGATAGCTCCGTCGATAGCTCCGTCGATAGCTCCGTCGATAGCATCTCCGCCTGTGCATTCTCATAAACGCATTTCTGCGGCTCTCTGGCTCGTGATCTCGGGAGCGATCCTCAGCGTGGTGGTGGGTATCGCGTTGGTGAAAACGATTGGCAAGCCCGGCACATCCGTCATTCCTCAACCGCCGGAGGTTACGGGCGGGGCTCCGCCTCTCACAGGTCCTGGGGTCGCGCTGACCGAGGGGAAACCCTACACCAATCCGCTCGGCATGACCTTCGTCGAGGCCGGAACCAAGCGGGTCATGTTCTGTGTGTGGGAAACACGCGTCGGCGATTTCAAGGCTTTTGTCGAGTCCTCCAAATACGATGCGGTTTCCAAAAGCGAATTTGGTTTTGAGGCTCTCACCGTCAAAAAAGGAGACGAGGTTCCGAAGTATGTGCAGGACCGAGGTTCTTGGTTAGATCCGCATTGGAAACAGAGCGAGCAACATCCGGTGGTCTGCGTCAGTTTCCGCGACGCCGAGAAATTCTGCGAGTGGCTCACCCGTTTTGACACGAACCTGCCTGCCGGATGGCGATACCGCCTGCCGGACGACACCGAGTGGAGCGCCGCGTGCAAGGATGATTTCATCTGGGAAAACGGACGTCCGCCGCAGAACATCGGTAACTATTGTGGCAAGGAGGCGATGGTGGGCGACTTGAAAGGATACCGCAACGATCTGGCATGGGATAACTGGGAGGACGATTGGCCACGCGCCGCTCCCGTCGGCAGTTTTAAGCCCAATCTATACGGCCTGTATGACATGGGAGGCAACGTCATGGAATGGTGCGCCACGTTCTATCAACATTCACTGAACCCCAAGGAGATCCCGGAGGAACTTCTGCCGAAGGGAGTGGATAGTGACGCGATGAAACTCCGGGTCTTGCGCGGAGCGTCATGGAGCGACTGGAATATCACCAAACTGCGTGCGGACTTTCGTGATTGCGAAGACCCGCTCGTCCGCAACGACTACATCGGATTCCGCGTGGTCCTGTCCGATGGCTCAGCGGACGGTCGGAAATAAGGGTTCATGTAAACGGGACTTGTAGTCCTGATATGTATAGATTGCCGCCGCTTATAAATCGGGATCAAGACGGGGCTTCCAGAATTTCGCATACACTTCGTCGAACCTGGCCTTGAGTGGTTTGTTTTCGGCGATCTTTGCAAAAAGCTCTGGTAGAATTTCCATGTCGTCCACATACATGGCCGGGCAGACAAGAGCGTAGGCGACCAGCGGCGACTTGTCTTTCATATAGATGGCTTTGAGCTCCGTGTAGGTTTGTTTCTGTGTCCGTGAGTCAGTCAAAACGTAAGTCGAGCGCCAAGGCCAGCCTCCGTTTCGGGCCGGATCGAGGATGGAGATTTTGATTTGATTGAGATACTGGCTTCCGTTGTTCACAACCTCTCCCCCCTCGGAGACGGGTTTTATCGGGTTGCCGGTAATTTTTTCGAGGCTTGCCGCTTCGATCTTTTCGCCCGCCAGGAAGCGTGCGACGGCTTCATCAGTGGTTTCAGAACGTGAGGTTCCCAGTCCGATGAACAGCAGGAGCGTGATAAACAGGGAGTATTTCATGCTTCAAGATGTGTAGTTGACGGGTTGCGCTGTGGCAACTACAACATGCACATGTTGAAAATGTTTTTTTATGCGCTCACGGCTATCACCGTGTTTTCAGTGACTGATAGGTTACACGCACAAGAAGCAGAGAAAAAAAACGCACCTGTGGAATTTGTCGAGGTGCGTCCATATGGCAACAAGATGTATAGTGCCGACCGGAAGTGGACCGGTGCGATTTTCCGCAAGCTGCGCAGAATCCGCGCGGCTGAAGGTAATCAGGCGGCGGCGGCGCATCTTCCCGCCGCATGGCTGACTTATCAACAACAACGGATCGATGGGAAATGGGATCCCGAGAGTGCATTCGATACCTGGGGCTTCTGGGCCTGGCATGAGGCCCAATATGACACCGGCAAGGATGATAGGGAGTGGGCTTTTCTATTATATAAATCGATCTATGACATCGCAAAAAAAGATAACAAGTTCGATTGGCTCACGCATGTTAGAACAAATGTGATCCTTTCATACTCGGATCTCTGCCAATGGGCGCAAGTGAGGGCGCTGTCCAACGAGGCGGAGGATTATTTCGCCAGTATCGGATTCGACCTCGATCCGGGAAAACTTCCGGCAAAGGGCGCGTGGGATCCCTCGCTCCCTTTGGTGCAACAGAGGGAGTTTCCGATGATTGTGCCGAATTCAAAGCATGTCGTTACTTGGCAAAGAATGGAGGAGAAAAACCCTGAGAAGCCCACTTACATGGACAACATGCTCGTGTCTCTCATCATGCAGCTTGCTGAGGAGGACTACCAGATGGGCCGCTGGGACCGCGAGTTTGAAAGAAGCCTTTGGGTGCTGGAATGGTGCAATGCCGTGAAGAGGCACAATGCGGATCCGAAACAAAAATCCAAGCTGCAAAGGGATCACGATGACGCTTACCGGCAGGCGATTGTGCGAATGGTTTACATCCTCATGAATCTGGGTTTCAACGAGAAGGCCATGGCGCTGATTGATGACGGAATTGCTAGAAAAGGTGACAGCAAGAAAGACATGATCGCCCATACTCTTCTCGAAATCACCAAGGAATACCTGTTGGCGGAATCCGGAAAAGACAATACAGTGGTGATCGCGAGGATGGACGAGGCAATCGCCCGTGAAGGAAAATTTCCGGCCATCGGCATCGGGGCAATGGATACAGCACGCTATGTGAAAGCGGATTGCCTGGTCAGGCTGGGTAGAGTGGATGAAGCGGAAGTGCTGGTGCGGAGCATTTGCGCAAGGAAGGCGCGCAAATTGTCAGGCTGGCTGGATGCCGAGCTCGAACTGGTGGATCTGATGCTCCACAAACGCGACTTCGAACATGCCGAGAAGATTCTTCGTGAACTCATGGAGGAGGTTCGGATCAAAGGAGTGAAGATGGATGAGCTCAATCTTTACTACAGGTATGTGAAGTGGGCGATGCTCAGTGGCAAATGGATGGAGGCCTTGCGTGCGGAGCGTGAAGTGATGCGCTTGCTGGAGGCCTTCCGCATGACACCCTTGATAGCCCTGAACCAGGCGGTGATGTCCCGAATCATGGCGGGTCTCGGCGACCAGGCGGAGTCGGATCGTCTGGCGGC
Source organism: Akkermansiaceae bacterium (assembly GCA_903906515.1). Classification (GTDB taxonomy): domain Bacteria; phylum Verrucomicrobiota; class Verrucomicrobiia; order Verrucomicrobiales; family Akkermansiaceae; genus Luteolibacter. The sequence continues at coordinate 93,384 of CAIVKO010000108.1, read as the reverse complement.
GTTGGCGAGAGCGGGGGCCACCGGTAGGGAAGACGACTACGTCAAATTGATCGAAAAGGAACTGGGACAACGCTCCAGCGCGGGCACTGCGGCTACCAAGAGCCGGGTGACGGTGCAGCCAAAAAGAGTGGTGAGTGTCTCGCTTGAAAAATTCCCCGCTCGGGCGGTCGTTACGCTGGTGAACCACGGGAGCCGTCAGGCGAAGGGAACTCTGAAAGTCACCGGTTTGCCTGCGAACATCTCGTGGAACCAGGAATCCGGCTGCGGAGTGGTCGAAGTGAGTGACGCACCTGGAGGTAAATCCGAGCAGGTCAGTGGGGAAATCCGTATCGAGGCCGGTGCTGTGGCGCTTTTTTCATGCAGTGGAAAACTGGCGAAGGAGATTTCCAAGTCCGTCTATCTGGAATGGTGCGAGCAAGGGAAAGGAGCCGGGAGCTGCGAATGGATGATCGAGGCCGCCGACACAGAGAGTGAGGGAGCGGTGATTGATGCCGCAGAGTATGCCGATGATCCGTTTTTCCTGATTCCTGTCTATCATCACTTGCAGAGCAAGGGCAAAGGTCCGGTGAACCTCCGTGTCGTGACCTCGCAGCCGTGCCGGGTGGAGATGTATGACGCACAGGGGGCATTGCAAATGGTTGATGCGGAAGGCAACGGCAGTCTGAAGGACAGCGGAGATTGGCTGGGGATGGATCGTGATAGGAATCTTGCTGCGGATGTGCTGCCCGACGAGGTTTCGGGAGAAACCAGTTTCATGCTCCAGTTGGATCCGATGAACTGGAAAGGTGGGGAACCGCTCCGGATCCGTGTGGAGTGGCTTGTTGACGGAAAATGGTTTCTTGCCGCGGAGGATCAGATCGTCTTCGGGAAGTGAAACGCCGAGGCGCGGAAAACGCGGAGGTTTTCGCGGAGAAAAGGTGGGGCTGGTCCGCCGTGGCCGGCCCACTTGTCGCCAACGGCGTGAGATCACAGCCCATTAATCATCGGAATCTGGGTTCCCGGGTGGTCGAGAGCGGCGCGGTGGCCGTATTGCATCCAGCGGTAGGCGACCATGGATGCCATCCAGACGATGGGCACGGCGATCAACAGGCCCACACCACATGCGAGCATTCCTGCGAAACAGATCAGCATGGCCAGAAGCCAAAACACGAACAGGTTCGTGCGGTTGTTGGTGGTGACCGAAGAGCTGTAGGAAAACGCATCCATCACACCCATGTCGCGGTCCACAATGGCCATCATGTATTGGCCATATCTCAGTGCGATATAGATTCCTGGAACAATCAGGAACAGGCAGCCGACGCCGACCGCGATTCCGAACAACAGCGTGCCCAGAATCGCGCGCACGAGTTTGTCACCCTGCCCGAACAGCATGCCCACCGAAACCGCTTTTCCGGAAACAAGATTCAGGCCGATCCGAGTCAGTCCGAGTGCCAGGAAAATCGAGAATGTCTGGGTGATGATACGACCTATGATGAAAACCGGCCAGTTTTTAACCTCATGAGAGTAGGTCGTCACTTGACCGCCTGAAAAATCGACTTGTGCCTGCCCGAAGCCGGTAAAAGCATCCACTATCCCCTGCACCAATCCGACGGCGAAGGATAAGGCGAAATACACGAGAAACACGATCGCGATGTTTCCGGCATTGCGTTTGGCGAGTTCAAACCCGCGCTTGATACATCCTCCGGCATCGAGCGGATCGCTGCCATGGACGATTTCCGGAAAGCCGGCTGCTGCGGGCTCATTCCACGCGCTCTGTGGCGCGGCATAGGGATTGGCGGGGTCGGCCGTAGGCATCGACGGATTGGGAGGGGCGTCGAAGATTCCCGGCACCTGATTTGCGGGTGCCCAATCCTTCATGGTCGAGTTCCAAAGCAGATCGTTTGGCCCAAGCTCGCCCTTTCCGGCAAGTTCCACCAGTTGTTCAAACGTCACCGGCCCGCTTTGCTGACCGCCTTTTGCGAAATACCATTCATTCATGGATGGTCAGCTATCGGTTTTTCCAAACGAGGTCAAGGTCTGACATCATGCAGGGTCATTTTGGTATGTGTGGGAACGATGCTTTTGCGGCCAAAGATTTTCCAAGAGGGCTTGTCAAAAACCGATGCTTGCGGAAAATATCGGGCTGCGCCATGATCCCGCCCCCGGCAAGACCTCGTCGATTCTCTTCACCCTGCCGGATTTCTGTGAGATGCACGACCCAGTGACACCGAAGCGTTCGAAAAACGCAAAAGACATCCGTGGCGACCGCAAGTCGACCGTGCTTGGTTGGCTCGCGGGTTGGTCGATGAAATTGTTGGCCGCCACCCTCCGGCTTGAGGTGAGGGAGGAATGCGGCATCAGTACGCCGGATGCTGAGGTGCCCCCTGTGATCTATATCCTCTGGCACAATAGGTTTTTCACCGTGCCGCCCGCATGGGGGCGGATCTGCGGATCCACGCGCCAATGCGTGGCCCTAACCAGCGCCAGTCGCGATGGCAACATGGTCGCCCATGCCATGGCGGTTTTCGGGCTGGGTGCCATCCGCGGATCGTCCTCGCGGCGGGCCGTGGCGGCCTTGGTGGGCCTGAAGCGTGCCTTGCTGGAGGGCTTTGATGTCTGCCTGACGCCCGATGGTCCGCGTGGTCCGCGCTACAAGATCCAGGGTGGATTTCTGAAACTCGCGCAAACGACCGGTGCGCCCATTGTCCCCGTGCATGTGCGGTTTTCCTCCGCGTGGCGGCTGAAGACGTGGGATCGATTCGTCATTCCCAAACCGTTCAGCCGGGTGGAAGTGGTTTTTTCCGAAGCCATCACCCTGCCGCGTGACATGGATGATGTCGATTTTGAAGTCGAACGCCTGAGAATCGAAACCCTGATGATTAACGGCACCGACGACGCCTGAGTTCAACCCATTTAAATCTTATCTAACATGAATATACCCCGCATCCTTGATGGAAAATCCGTGGCCGCCGCAGTACTCGATGAGTGCCGCGCGGAAGTCGCCGCCCTCGCTGAAAAAGGCATCGTTCCCGGACTTGCCGTGGTGCTTGTCGGTGAGGATCCCGCATCGCAGGTCTATGTCGGTTCCAAAACCCGCACCTGCGCGGAGCTGGGTTTCCACTCGCGCAAGATCGAGCTGCCCGCCGCAACCACCCAGGACGAGCTGCTCAAGGTGGTCCGCGATCTGAATGCGGATCCCGCGATTCACGGGATTCTCGTGCAGTCGCCGCCGCCCGCGCACATCGATGAGGAAGCCGTTATCCGCGCGATTGATCCGCGCAAGGATGTCGATGGATTCCACCCGGAAAACGTCGCCAAACTCGCGCTTGAGGATCCCACCGGATTTGTGCCCTGCACGCCCGCCGGTTGCATGAAACTGCTGGAGGTTGCCGGCATTTCCACCCAAGGGGCGGAAGCCGTGGTCATCGGCCGCAGCATGATTGTCGGCAAGCCGATGGCGCTTCTGTTAGTTTCCAAAAAGTCCAACGCCACCGTCACCATCGCCCACTCGCGCTCCAAAGACCTGCCCGCCATCTGCCGCCGCGCGGACATCGTCGTCGCCGCCGTCGGCCGCCCGGAAATGGTCAAGGCGGACTGGGTGAAACCCGGTGCGGTCGTCATCGATGTCGGCATCAACCGCGTGGAGGATGCGTCAAAAAAATCCGGCTACCGGCTTACCGGAGACGTCGCGTATGCGGAGGTGGCACCGCTGTGTTCCGCCATCACTCCGGTCCCCGGCGGCGTGGGTCCGATGACCATCGCCATGCTGATGAAAAACACTCTGCAGGCCGCAAGACAGCTGGGCTGATTTCATCAAGATATCATTTCCCCGCATCACGCGGCATTGGTCTTGATTGCATCCCCGAGTTTCCTCAGGCGTAGATTCTCTTGTAATACTCGTCCACCATACGGCCGGAATCAAAGAAGGGAACCACGTCGTTCATCGAGTTGAGGACGATCTTGTTCCAGTCTGCGGGGCGCTCGTAGTAGGTGGGGAGGATCTTTTCGTTGAGTAACTGATAGAATCCGAGCATGTCGTGGCTATCGCGCTGATCATGGTCGAACGATGGGTCGGCAGGCGGGATGATGAACGAATTGTGGTTGTCTTTGGCGAATTCGCAGACCCAGCCGTCGTAGGTGGAGAGGTTGACGGAGGCATTCATGGCGGCGGACATACCGGAGGTGCCGGATGCTTCGCGGGTGACGACCGGGTTGTTGAGCCAGATGTCCGAGCCGTTTTTGAGGAAGCGTGAGAGTTCGAGTTCGTAACCGACGAGCACGGTGGCGTTCGGATGATCTTTGGTTAGGCGGATGAGTTTGTTGAAAATATCGATGGCACCGTAGTCGAATGGATAGGGTTTTCCCGCCCAGATCATCTGCACCGGATATTTGCTGTTATTGAGCATTTCACGGAACAACTTGGCATCGCGGGTGATGAGGTCCGGGCGCTTGTAGCCGGCGAAGCGGCGGGCCCAGACGATGGTGAGCACATCGGGCTTGAAGAGCTTGCCGGTCTGGTCCGCGACGACGCGGAAAAGGCGCTCTTTGAGTTCGCGTTTGCGGTGGCGGAGTTCCTCGGCGTCATTCTGGGTGCGGGCGTGTTCCAAGCCGTGGTCCGCCCAGTATTTCTTGTTCTGGGCATTGGTGACGTGGGTGATCTCGCAAATGTTAGGATAGCTTTTCCACATTTGGCGGGAAACCTCGCCGTGGAGCTTGGAAACTCCGTTGGCGAGACGTGCCAGACGCAGGGCGGCCAGCGAGTGGTTGAACTCGGAACCATCGATGCCGGTGATCTTGCGGACTTCGTTTTCCGGCACTCCGCCGAAGAACGAGAAATCCCGCAGCAGATCGAATCCGTGGCGTTCGTTTCCAGCTTCCTCTGGGGTGTGGGTGGTGAAAACAAGACGTTTTTTCACCTCTTCCAGGCTGTGGTGTTTTTCGTAAAGATGGAAGGCGGCGGAAAGACCGTGGGCCTCGTTGAGGTGCCAGACATCGGGATCGACACCGAGTTCATCTAACAAACGAGCGCCGCCGGCACCGAGAATGATGTATTGGGCGATGCGGCGGAGGTGGTCCTGATCGTAAAGCCGGTGGGTGATGGCGCGGGAAAGCGCGTCGTTTTCCTCGACATCGGTGCTGAGGAAAAACATCGGCACGGTGCCGAACACGTCGCCGGGAAGGAACATCGCCTTGACCCAGACCGGGTGGCCGTGGACGGGCACGGTGAAACGGATCCCGGTGTCCTGGAGGAAAGCATATTCCTTTTTGCGGAACTGGATGGCCAGCTCGCGGTCCTCGCCGCGGGCCTGGTTGTAGTATCCGTAGGTCCACAGGATGCCGATGCCGCAGAGGTTTTGTTTCAAGTCCGCAGCGGACCGCATGTGGGATCCGGCGAGGAATCCGAGGCCGCCGGAATACACCTTGAAACTCTGGTCGATGGCGAATTCGCAGGAGAAATAAACGGCGCTTTTAGCGTATTCCGGTGCGATTTCGTAGTGGTGGGTGAACGGTTTTGGGAGAAAGGATGTAGCCATGTTGTGATGTTGAGTGACGGGTTGGTATGGTGGATCCCGAATGTCCGGCTCGGGAGAATGGTGGGGGGCAATCTGTCCAATCAAGGATGATTTTTCCGGATAGACCGGAGATGATGGTTTTGAAGCCTTTTTTGAAGTTGGAGCGTGGTGGCGATGGGTGATTGTCGGGATAATATACAGCCGGAGGGGACCATGGTGCTCGTTTTGTGCCAAGTTTCGAACATTTCTCTGCCGTGGATTCTCCTGTGATGAGGTTCATGAAAATCGCATTTTCCCAATTGATGGCGACAATTTCCGGGGAAAATCCCCACATTTTTTAAATATCCGTGCGGGTTTTCCAAGGGTGGGCGAAAAAAATCAAAGAATTTTCAAAATAGGACTTGCCATGTCGGGTCCGCCACCTAAGTTCGCCGCCCCGCATTGCGATCCGTCCATTCAGGAAACCACGGATCATTACACAAGGGACCATTTATCGGGTCAGCTCCGGAGAAAAGCTTCAACGAGGATTCCTCGTCGTTGCTCCGGTTTGCCCCAAAGCCAAACCAGAACCACGCAGGAAATCATGCCGACCATCAATCAGCTCGTTCGCAAGGGACGCCTCACTCCGGCCGAAAAGTCGAAGTCACCCGCACTTGTGAACTGTCCACAGCGCCGCGGAGTGTGTCTTCAAGTGATGACACGCACGCCCAAGAAGCCCAACTCGGCTCTCCGGAAAGTGGCCAAGGTGCGCCTCACCAACGGATTTGAAGTCATCGCCTATATCGGCGGTGAAGGACACAACCTCCAGGAACACTCGATCGTGCTCGTTCGCGGCGGCCGGGTGAAAGACCTTCCGGGTGTCCGTTATCACATCGTCCGTGGCTCGCTCGATACCTTGGGTGTCGATAAGCGCCGTCAATCCCGTTCGAAGTATGGTGCCAAGCGTCCGAAGCCGGGTGCCGCAGCGGCTCCAGCCAAGAAGAAGAAGTAATTTTCAACACCGAACCTTTACCCATCCAACGCCATGCCACGCCGCAAGCGCATTTTCACCAAGCCGGATCGCCGCGATCCCCGTTACGACAGCCCGCTCGTCGGTCACCTTATCAGCAAGGTGATGCGGGACGGCAAGCGTTCCCTCGCACAACGCATCGTTTACGCAGCCATCGAACGTGCCAACGAAGGCATCGATACCGTCGATCCACTCGAAGTCATCACCCGTGCCATTGAAAACTCGAAACCCCGCGTGGAAGTGAAATCCCGCCGCGTCGGTGGTGCGACCTATCAAGTGCCGCTCGAAGTGGCTCCGGATCGCTCCGAGTCGCTTGCGATGCGCTGGATCGTCAACTACGCCCGCAACCGCAAGGGCACCCCGATGCACGTCGCTCTCTCCAACGAGATCAAGGACGCTGCAAATAACCAAGGTGCCGCCGTCCGCAAGCGCGACGACGTGCACAAGATGGCCCAGGCCAACCGCGCCTTCGCCCACTTCCGCTTCTAATATCAGATAAGCGCCCAGCATTTCCCCGCCCGTGAATCCGAATAGTCCAAAACGCCAACATGTGCTTGAACGCACCCGAAATATCGGGATTGCGGCGCACATCGACGCGGGCAAGACGACGCTCACCGAGCGGATTCTTTTTTACACGGGGATGATTCATAAAATCGGCGAGGTGCACGATGGTGCGGCCACGACCGACTGGATGGAGCAGGAGCGCGAACGCGGCATCACCATCACCTCCGCCGCCGTGACCACCGAGTGGTGGCAGCGTGTGGAAGAGGGAACCGTGAAACTCTTCCCAGAGCAAAAGCAGCGCATCAACATCATCGACACTCCCGGCCACGTGGATTTCACCGCAGAGGTGGAGCGTTCGCTGCGCGTTCTGGATGGTGCGATCGTCGTTTTCTGTGGAGTCGCAGGTGTCCAACCGCAGTCCGAAACCGTCTGGCGCCAAGCGACGAAATACCACGTGCCGCGCATCGTGTTCGTCAACAAGATGGACCGCACCGGTGCCGACTTTAACAATGTTTTCAACGAGGTGAAGGAGAAGCTCGGTGCTCACGCTGTGCGCATCCTCATCCCGATCGGTGCCGAGGACCAACTCATCGGCCAGATCGACGTGCTCAACCAACGCGCCGTGTATTTTTCAGACGATGAAAAATATGGTTCGACCTACAACATCAAGGCGCTTGAAGGCGACCTGATCGATATCGCTGCCGAGGCCTATGACGAACTCATCCACGCCGTCGCCGATGTGGACGATGAAATCGCCGACATGTTCGTGCAAGAACAGCCGATCTCGGTTGAGCAGCTGAAGCAAGGCATCCGCCGCTCCACCATTGCGAATAAATTGGTCCCCGTTGCCGGTGGATCCGCTTTCAAAAACAAAGGCGTCCAGTATCTGTTGGACGCCGTTGTCGATTATCTCCCCAGCCCTCTCGATATTCCGTCCGCGATCGGGATGGACCCCGATAACGAGGAAACCAAGATCGAGGTGAAAACTTCCGACCACGAAAAGTTCGTGGCTCTCGCATTCAAACTTTGGGCGGACAAGTATGTCGGCAAACTCGTTTTCTTCCGCGTGTATTCCGGTGTCATCAAGAAGGGCGACACGGTTTACAACCCCCGCACCCGCCGCTCCGAGCGCGTCGGACGCCTGATCCAGATTCAAGCCAACGAACACAAGGACATCGACGCCTGTTACGCCGGCGACATCGCTGCCATGGTCGGCCTGAAAAATGTCACCACTGGCGACACGCTCGCCGCTGAGAAACACGACGTTGTTCTCGAGCCCCCGACTTTCCCGGAACCGGTCATCTCGATGGCCGTCGAACCGAAAACCAAAGCCGACCAGGAGAAACTCGCTCTCGCTCTCGCTCGCTTATCTGAAGAGGACCCGACCTTCATGGTGAAAACCGACGAAGAAACCGGCCAGACCATCATTTCCGGCATGGGTGAGCTTCACTTGGAGATCATCATCGATCGCATCCGCCGCGAGTTCAAGGTCGAGGCCAATACCGGCGCTCCTCAAATCGCCTATCGCGAGACCATCACCAAAGCCGCTGGCGGCGAAGGCAAGTTGGTCAAACAATCCGGCGGTCGCGGTCAATACGGTCACGTCATCCTCTCGATGAAGCCTAACGAAAAGGGCAAGGGTCTGACCATCGAAAACAAGGTTGTTGGTGGTACCATTCCGAAGGAATACATCAACGCGGTTTACAAGGGCATCACCGAATCCATGACCAACGGCATCATCGCCGGCTACCCGGTCATCGATGTCCACGTCGATATCCTCGATGGATCCTACCACGACGTCGATTCCAACGAAAACGCCTTCACCATGGCCGCGATCTTCGCGATGAAGGATGGTTTCAAAAAGGCCAAATCCATTTTGCTAGAGCCGATCATGGCCGTCGAAGTCTCCACCCCGGACGACTATCAGGGCGATGTCATGGGTGATCTGAGCCGCCGCCGCGGGCACATCCAGAACACCGAATCCAAAGGCAAACTCTCCATCGTCCATGCCAACGTTCCCCTCAAGGAAATGTTCGGCTACTCCACCGCCGTTAGAACCCTCTCTTCGGGCCGTGCCTCCTATGCGATGACCCCATCGCACTTCGAGCAAGTCCCGAACAATATCGTCGAAGAGATCGTAAGCGACCGCATCGGTTAGCCTAAATTGATCACTCGCCCTGTAGAACCACCACGTAAACCGTCAAACAACCTCTCCACCATGGAAAATCAGAAAATACGCATCCGCCTCCGCGCCTTCGACCATCGCGCCATCGACCGTTCCGCCCAGGAAATCGTGGAGACCGCCAAACGCACCGGCGCTCGCGTCGCCGGCCCGATCCCGCTTCCGACACGTATCGAGAAATTCTCCGTCAACCGCTCGGTCCACGTGAACAAGAAATCCGCCGAACAATTCGAAATCCGCACCCACAAGCGTTTGCTCGACATCGTCGATCCTACGGCCCGCACCGTGGACGAGTTGAAGAAACTCAACCTCCCCGCCGGCGTGGACATCTCCATCCGCATCTGATCGGTTATTCGGGTCCTTTTAACTGATAACATATAACTTTTAACTTCTTTTTCCCATGTCAATCGGCCTCCTCGGCAAAAAACTCGGAATGACCCGTCTGTTCGACCAACAGGCCGGCATCATGATCCCCGTCACCGTCATCGACGTCACCGGCAACACCATCCTTCAGGTCAAAACCCCTGAAAAGGAAGGCTACACCGCCGTGCAAGTCGGATTCGACGATCAGAAGGAACAACGCGTCATCAAGCCGGACCTCGCCCGCTTCAAGAAGGTCGGTTCCGCTCCGAAACGCTTCGTCAAGGAGTTCCGTCTACCAGAAGGTGCTGTCATTCCTGAAGCCCACACCGGTCTCGATACCTTCACCGTCGGCCAATGGGTCGATGTGATCGGTGAAAGCAAGGGCAAGGGTTTCCAAGGTGCCGTCAAGCGTCACGGATTCGGTGGTCTCAAGATGACCCACGGATCCATGATGCACCGCCGGACGGGAGCCATCGGCTGCCGTTCCACTCCGGGTCGCGTTTGGAAAAACCAAAAGATGCCCGGTCACATGGGCACCACCCGCATCACCGTCCAAAACCTCAAGGTGGTGGGCGTCCGTCCTGAAGATGGCGTGATCCTCGTCTCCGGCGCGGTTCCAGGCACCAAGGGTAGCTACGTCACCGTCCGTTCCGCCAAGAAAAAGACCGCCTGAATCCGGCAGTATTCTGAATCCTCACTCGTTTCCAAGTCATGACCGCAAAGTCCCTCACCGTCGAAGACGCCCAAGCCGCTAACCTCGTGTTAGTCGGTCCGGAAAAAGGCCGCCAGGCCGTTCACGATCTCGTGACCGCCTACCGTGCCAACCGCCGCACCGGCTCCGCCTGCACCAAAACCCGCGGTGAAGTATCCGGCAACAACAAGAAAATCTTCAAGCAGAAGGGCACCGGTAATGCCCGCCACGGCGATAAACGCGCCCCGATCTTTGTCGGTGGTGGTGTCGTCTTCGGCCCACGTCCCCGCGACTATTCGAAGAAAGTCACCAAGACCGTCCGCAAGCTCGCCCTGCGCCGCGTCCTCGGCGACCTCGTCGCCGGTGGCAAGATCAAGACGGTGGACACCTTCGCCGTCGCCGATGGCAAGACGAAGTCATTCCTCGCCGCCATCAACGCGATCACCACACCGGGCAAAATCCTCGTGGTTTCCAACACCTTCGACGAATCCACCTACCTGGCCGGCCGCAATGTCGCCCACGTCCAACTCGTCACCGGATCCGACGTCAACGTCGAACAACTCCTCCTTGCCAACTCCGTCATCCTCGTCGGTGACGCCCTTCAAACTCTTGCGCAGCGCAGCGCCTGAACCCCGGACCCCACACCGAGATCATGAAAGACATTTACCAGGTCATTAAAAACGTCCGCCTCAGCGAGAAGGCCACCCTTCTTCAAGAGACGAACAACGAAGTCACTCTCGAAGTTGATTGCAGTGCTAACAAGCTGGAGATCAAGCAAGCCGTCGAGAAACTCTTTGATAAAACCGTCATCAGCGTTCGCACCGCCAACTATGACGGCAAACTCCGCCGCCAGCGCCGTGCTGACGCGGGCCGTACCAACCACTGGAAAAAAGCCATCGTCCGTCTGAAAGAGGGGGAATCGCTCGATCTCATCTGAGCGTTTTCCTGATGCTCCAAACGAAACCATTTCACCGTTCCGCGAGTCATGCCATTGAAAAATTTCAAGCCCATCACCCCGTCCGCACGCTACAAGAACCTTCCCTCGTTTGAGGAGGTTACCAAGAGCAAGCCTGAGAAGAGTCTTCTCACGCCGCTCAAGCGTTCCGGAGGCCGCAATAACACCGGTCGCATCACCTGCCGTCACATCGGCGGTGGTCACAAGCGCCACTACCGTTTGATTGATTTCAAGCGCGGTAAACTGGATGTGCCTGCCAAGGTCATCGGCATCGAATACGATCCGAACCGCACCTGCCGCATCGCGCTCATCCAGTATGAGGACGGTCAAAAATCCTACATCCTCGCCCCGCTCGGTCTGGAAGTCGGAACCACCGTCATCGCTGGTGCCAATGTCGCACCCAAGACCGGTAACGCCATGCCGCTCAGCGCCGTGCCGCTCGGAACATCCATCCACAACATCGAACTCATCCCAGGCAATGGCGGCAAGGTCGCCCGCGCCGCCGGTCAGCTCGCCGTGCTTTCCAACCGCGATGGCGGCTGGGCGCTCGTGAAAATGCCTTCCGGTGAAATCCGCCGCTTCAATGATCGTTGCTTCTGCACGATCGGCCAAGTCGGCAACCGCGATCACATGAACGAAACGTCCGGCAAGGCAGGCCGCACCCGCTGGCAGGGCGTTCGTCCGACCGTCCGCGGCATGACGATGAACCCCGTTGACCACCCGAACGGTGGTGGCGAAGGCAAGTCGAAATCCGGTGGTGGTCGTCAGCACCTTCTCAGCCCCTGGGGCCACGCGAAGGGCGAAAAAACCCGCAACAAGAAGAAGATTACCAGTGTCTTCATCGTCGAATCCCGCCACAAGAGGAAGTAATCCGATTTCCACCCTGACAGCCTAACCAACTCAAAGTCACCATGCCACGCTCCCTCAAGAAAGGCCCCTACGTTGATCAAAAGCTTCTCGCCAAGATTGACGCCGTCGCCGACGCCGGATCCGACCGCAAGCCCATCAAAACATGGAGCCGCAAGTCCGTGATCACTCCGGATTTCGTCAGCCACAACTTTGCCGTCCACAATGGCAAGACCTTCGTCCCTGTTTACGTCACCGAAAACATGGTCGGCCACAAACTCGGCGAATTCGCGCCGACCCGTATCTTCCGTAACCACGGCGGTATCGGTAAGAAATAATCCCACCTCGTTTTCCCCGCCTTCATGCGCACTGCCTTCCATTCCATCGCTCTTGCCGCCGCCCTCGGGTCGCTGGCAACCGGCGGAATGTGCCGTGCGCAGAATGCCAGTCCGGAACAACTCCAGCAGATCATCATCGATCTCCAAGAGCAGAACCAGACGCTGCAACGCAGCCTCGCCGAGGCCAATCGCGGGGAAAAACAGGCCACCGAACAACTCAACCAGGTCCGCGAGCGTCTCGAAGCCCTCGGCAAAAACCTGCTCGATGGCGGCGATGACCGCCTCATTCAGGCTGCGGCGGATCTCCAAATCGCAAACGAGCGCACCACCGCGCTCGAAGGCTCCATCACCCGTCTGGTCTCTTCGGTCTCGGAATACATCCGCAAGGCGGTGGTTTCCGATCCGGATGCCAGACTTCGTGTGGAAACTTCATTAAGAGAGCTTGACGCCGTCCTCGGACTACGCGACAAGCCCCGTCCCGATGTCCGGTCCGGTTCCCTCCAGCAGGCCCGGATCGTCAGCCTCGATCAGGAAAGCGGCATGATGGTTCTCAATATAGGCGAAAGCCAGGGAGCCAGAATCGGCATGACTTTCCAACTTTCCCGCGGGCAACAGCCCTACGGAAAAGCCATTCTCGCAGATGTCCGCAAGGGTGTCAGCGGCGTGTTTGTCGAACACCTCGATAAATCCACCGATGCTCCCCGTCCCGGCGATCTCGCCACCCTCCTAACACAAGCACCAGAGCAGTAACCACTTACGTCCGACGTCATATGGAAGTCAAAAGCACCAGCAAATTCGTACGCCTCTCGCCTAAAAAGGCGCGTGACGTCGCCCGGGTCATTCAAGGAATGCCGGTATCGAGCGCCCTCGATATTCTTACCTTTACCCCGAAGAAAGCCGCGCAACTCATCGGCAAGACCCTCAAGACCGCCATTGCGGACGCTGAGAACAATTTCTCCCTGGACACCGGCACCTTGGTCATCAAGGAAGCCGTGATCGGTTCCGCTCCCACCCTGCGCCGCTTCAAGCCGCGTGCCAAGGGATCCGCCGGCCCGATCTTGCGTCACTCCAGCCATATCTCGATTACCCTCGTGGGCTCCGCTCCCGAGAAGAAAAAGAAAACCGCTCGCAAGGCGGCCGCCCCTAAGACCGAAGAAACTCCCGCCGCAGCACCTGCCGCATCGGAAGAACAAGCCTGATAAACCTCTCTCCTAATCTCATCCCTCACCTAACATGGGCCAGAAAGTAAATCCGATCGCATTCCGCCTCGCAGTCAATAAAGACTGGCGCTCCAAATGGTATGCCAGCGGCAAAGACTATACCAACAAGCTCCACGAAGACCTCGCCGTCCGTGGTTATCTCAAGAAAAAGCTCCAGAACGCAGGCCTCGCCCGTGTTGTCATCGAGCGTGCTTGGAACAGCGTCCGCGTCACCCTTCACACTTCCCGCCCCGGACTGATCATCGGTCGCCAAGGCAAGGAAATCGAAGTGATGACCGGCGATATCACCAAGATCTGCAAAGGTGCCCAGGTGAAAATCGACATCATCGAAATCCGCAAGCCGGAACTCGACGCCCAACTTGTGGCCGAGCAGATCGCCGTCCAGCTTGAACGCCGGATTTCCTTCCGCCGCGCCATGAAACGCGCGCTACAAACCGCCATGGAATTCGGTGCCGAAGGCATCCGTCTCCGTTGCGCCGGTCGCCTTGGTGGTGCGGATATCGCCCGCGCCGAAGGTTATCGCGAAGGCAAGGTGCCACTGCAAACCCTCCGCGTTCCGCTCGACTACGGTTTTGCCGAAGCCCGCACGGTTTATGGTATCATCGGCGTGAAATGCTGGGTGAACAAAAAAGAAGAGGACAACACTCCTGGCAGTGGCAAACCCCAAGGCGAACGCGGTGATCGCGGCGGCCGTGGTGGTGATCGCGGCGGCCGGGGAGGTGACCGCGGCGGCGACCGTGGCGGTGACCGCCGTCCCCCAAACCGCAATTGATTTTCCGCACTTACCCTTACCCCTAACACTAATTTTTCCCAGGAGGACTGAGCCATGCCTTTGATGCCCAAACGAACCAAGTTCCGCAAGAGTCACCGCGGAAGCCGATCCGGTAATGCCCAGACCGGAACCACCGTCGCCTTCGGTGACTTCGGTCTGCAAACCCTCGACCGCGGATGGATGACCAACCGCCAGATCGAAGCCTGCCGGATCGCGATCAACCGCTCGCTGAAACGGAAAGGTAAAGTCTGGATCCGGATTTTCCCACACAAGTCGATCACCTCCCGCCCACCGGAAACCCGGATGGGTAAAGGTAAGGGTGCCGTCGAAGGATGGGTCGCCGTGATCCGCCCCGGCAATATCCTCTTCGAAGTCGGCGGTGTGCCGGAATCTTCCGCCAAGGAAGCGATGCGTCTCGCATCCTACAAACTTGGCATCCGCACCCGTCTCGTGACCCGCAACATCCACGCCTGATCTCCATCCCTCACCCCAGTCTGAACCATGGCCAAAACCAAAGCCAAAGACATTAACGACCTCACAGCCGACGAACTCCAGCTCCGCCTCCGCGATCTCAAGCAGGAGGGCCTGAACCTCCGTCTTCAGAAAGCCACAGGCCAGCTTGAAAATCCCGCCCGCATCCGTCAGGTGCGCCGCGAGGCCGCCCAAATCATGACCGTGATCTCCTCGAAATCACTTGTCTGATCCACCGACACCAACGTACACCACTTCCTATCATGAGCGAAACTTCCCCGGACACACAAGTCCACCTCCGCAAGACCCGCGTCGGCGTGGTCATCTCCGACAAGATGGATAAAACCCTCGTCGTCGAACACGTCGCCCGCGTCCCCCACCCGCGCTTCAACAAGATCGTCAAACGCTCGAAGAAATACTACGTGCACGACGAAAGCGGCCAAGCCAAGGTCGGCGACCGCGTCCGTATCGTTGAAACCCGTCCGCTCTCGAAACTCAAGCGCTGGGCCCTCGCCGAAGTCATCACCCACTGAAGTCGGATCCGCCGAATTTCAAATTTCAAATTTCAAATCTCAAATTTTTCCAAGTCATGATCCAGATGGAAACCATGCTCGCCGTCGCCGATAATACCGGTGCCCGCAGCGCAAAAATGATTGGCGTGCTCGGCAAACGTAGCCGTTCCGCATGCATCGGCGATGTCATCACCTGCCACATCCGCGACTCCATCCCTACCGCCGCCGTCAAAAAAGGCAGCGTCGTCAAGGCGGTGATCGTGCGCACGGCTTACCCGATCCGCCGCGCCGATGGATCGATCCTGCGCTTCGATTCGAACGCGATCGTCATCATCGACAAGGACAACAACCCACGCGGCACCCGTATATTCGGGCCTGTCGCCCGTGAACTTCGTGAAAAATCGTTCATGAAAATCGTCTCCCTCGCACCTGAGGTTCTGTGATCCGCCAATCCCACTCCTAACCGTTTTTATTCCCATGAGCCGCATCAAGACCCACGTCAAAAAAGGCGATCAAGTCGAAATCATTACTGGCAATCACAAAGGCAAGCGCGGAACCGTGCTGCTTGTGAACGCCACCAAGGGCCAAGTCGTCGTCGAAGGCGGCCGTCAGGTCAAAAAAGCCACCAAGGCCACTGAAGCCGACCCCACGGGCGGCATCAAGACCATCGACGGTGCTATCCATATCTCCAACGTAAAGAAAGTGGGCTGAAGCATTCCGCTTCCGCCCGCGCTTAAGCGCCACCACAACCGCGCTGACCCGCAAAACACATGAACATACCGCCACTACAACAACATTATAAGGAAAAGGTGGTCCCAGCTCTCACCAAGAAGCTCGGATACACCAACCTCCATCAGGTCCCACGCCTTGAAAAAATCGTGGTGACTTCCTGCATGGGCAAGGCCGCAGACCGCAAGGTCGCCGTCGAAGACGCCGTGAATGAAATCCAGAAGATCACTGGCCAACGTCCGTCCACCACCTTCTCGAAGAAGGCCGTCGCTAACTTCAAACTTCGTGAAAACGAAGTCCTTGGTGCCCGCGTCACCCTCCGTGGTGCACGTATGTGGGAATTCCTCTACCGTTTCATCAACGTCACCGCGCCAAACATCCGCGACTTCCGCGGGATCTCTTCGAAGTCGTTTGACGGTCGCGGCAATTACGCCTGCGGCATCCAGGAACAATCGATCTTCCCGGAAATCGAAATCGACCAGATCAAGCGCCCGATCGGCTTTGACCTGATTTTCGTGACATCCGCCCCGACCGATGCCGAAGGACGCGCCCTGCTCATGGAGTTGGGTATGCCGTTCCGCGACATGAAAAAAGCCAACGAAGAACCTGCCGCAGTCTGATCTGCCAACCCTAAATTAATCTTAAAGAATCACCACCATGGCAGTTCTCACCGATCCAATCTCCGATTTCCTCACGCGTTTCAAAAATGCCGCCCGCGCCGGTAATGAGGAATTCAAAGCCCCTTATTCCAAGATCAAGGCGGACATCGCCCGCATCCTCAAGGAAGAAGGATACATCTGGAACTACGAAGTCGTCACCGGCACCCGCACCGAAATCAAGGTGAAGCCGAAGTTCATCGACGGTCGTTCGGTTCTCACCGATCTCAAACGCGTTTCCTCTCCCGGCCGCCGCCATTATGTCGGCGCTGGTGAACTTCCGCGCGTCATGTCAGGCCTCGGCATCTCCATCCTCTCGACCTCGAAGGGTGTCATGTCCGGCGGCAATGCCAAACGTCAAAACCTCGGCGGCGAGCTCCTCGCCAACGTCTGGTAAACCCCAAACTCGCGAAAGGAACACAACTACCATGTCACGAGTCGGACTCAAACCAATCTCGCTTCCCGCAAAAGTCGCCGTCAAACTGGACGGCCGCACGGTCATTGTCGAAGGCCCTAAAGGCAAACTCGACTTCAGCCTGCCGGAAGGCATCACCCTCACCAGCGAGGACGGCACGGTTGTCGTCTCCCGCGCCACCGAGTTGCGGCAGCACCGCGCTCTTCACGGCACCGCCCGCAGCCTGGTCCAGAACATGATCATCGGAGTCTCCCAAGGCTTCGTGAAAGATCTGGAAATCCACGGCGTCGGTCTCCGCGCCGCTGTCAAAGGCAAGGACCTTGACCTTTCACTCGGTCGCTCCCACCCGCTGCTCCACCCCATTCCTGCCGGCCTCACCGTCACGGTGAACGAAAACACCAAGATCAAGGTGGAAGGCATCGACAAACAGGTGGTCGGCCAATTCGCCGCCGAAGTCCGCGGTTTCTATCCGCCGGAGCCCTACAAGGGCAAGGGCGTCCGCTATGTCGGTGAACACGTCCGCCGCAAGGAAGGCAAAAGCGTCGGCAAATAATTTATCACCGCCGCCTACAACCACAAATTTATTACGGTCCTATGAGCACCATCATTCGCAAGCAGATTCGCCAGCGCATTCACAAACGCATCCGCCGCAAAGTCACCGGCACTGCGGAGCGTCCGCGTCTCGCCGTCCACTACTCAAACCAGCACATCTACGCCCAAGTCATCGACGATTCCGTCGGCAAGACCCTCGTTTCCGCGTCCACCCTCGACAAGTCCTTCGAAAAGGCCTCGTCCAATGTGGACAGCGCGCAAAAGGTCGGCCAACTCATCGCAGAGCGTGCCAAAGGCTCCAACATCAGCGCCGTGGTCTTCGACCGGGGCGGACACCTCTACCACGGAAAAATCAAAGCCCTCGCCAATGCAGCGCGTGAAGGCGGTCTCCAATTCTAACGCTCTGACCAGACACACATCATGGTAACAATTCCAGAAAACGAAACACCTGCTCAAGAGCCCGCCGCAGTGGCGACTCCAGCACCCGCGGCTCCTTTGGGTCCGATCCCGAATTCCGCTCCGCAACAAGGTGGCTATCAAGGCAACCGTGGCCAAGGCGGCGGCGGATATCAAGGCGGTGGCGGCGGTCGTGGCCGTGGCCCGCGTCGTGAAGAGCGTCAGGCTCCCACCGATTCCGAAGGCAACGAACTCTCCGAAAAGGTGGTCTTCATCAACCGTTGCGCCAAGGTCGTCAAGGGTGGTCGTCGCTTCAGCTTCTCCGCCCTCGTCGTCTCCGGCGACAAGATCGGTAAGGTCGGCCTCGGCTTCGGCAAGGCGAACGAAGTGGCAGACGCCATCAAGAAGGCCAGCGAAGGCGCCCGCAAGGTGCTCAAGCCAATGAGCATCGTTGACGGAACCATCCCTCACGAAATCTACGCCGAATACGGCGGTGGCAAGGTGCTACTCAAACCCGCATCGCCGGGAACCGGTATCATCGCCGGTGGCGGTGTCCGCGCCGTCTGCGAAGCGGTCGGCATCCGCGACGTGCTCGCCAAGTCGATGGGTTCCTCCAACCATGCCAACGTGGTGAAAGCCACACTCAAGGCTCTCTCCCAACTCCGCACCCGCGACCAGATTCTTACCAGTCGCGGCAAGAAGAAGAAAGAGAAAGCCATTTGAGATTAGAAATTGGAAATTAGGGAGTTCCTCAATATCCAATCACGAATATCCAATTATCTTTTAGAATATGCAACTTCACAACTACAGCCCCAATCCGGGGGCCAAGCGCACCATCAAGCGCCTCGGCTGCGGCGAAAGCTCAGGCCACGGCAAGACCTCCTGCAAAGGCAATAAAGGCCAGAAAGCCCGGTCCGGCAGTGGCACCCGCGTGGGCTTCGAAGGTGGCCAGATGCCCCTTCACCGCCGCTTGCCCAAGCGTGGTTTCAACAACTTCGATTTCCGCGACAAGGTGGCGGTTTTCAATGTTGGCGAACTCGATGATCTTTTCGACGCCGGCGCGACCATCGATGAAGCCGCTCTCCGTGGGCAAGGTCTCATCAACGGCCGTTGCGATGCGGTCAAAGTGCTTGGCGTCGGCGAGGTCACCAAGGCTTTCAACTTGGTGGTCCGTAATGCCAGCGCTTCCGCCCGTGAGAAGATCGAGAAAGCCGGTGGCACGGTTACTGCCCCCACCGCTTGATCCCTGACCGGACGATCTCCGATTTCTTGATGGGGAAGTGCTTGCGCACTTCCTCATCGTGTATATAACCCGCCGACATTTCATCGTTTCCATCCATCATGATCTCCGCCTTTACCAACACTTGGAAAATCCCGGAACTCCGGGACCGCATTCTTTTCACGCTCGCCCTGATCGTCATCATCCGTCTCGGCGTGCACATCACGTTGCCCGGTGTGGATGCGGCCGTGATCAAGGCGTGGCTGATTGATTTGCAGAAACAGGATCCCAAGGGCAATGCCGGTGGAGTCGCCGCACTGCTCACTGTGTTTTCCGGTGGCGGTCTCCAGCAGGCGGGGATTCTCGCGCTGGGGATCATGCCCTACATTTCCGCGTCGATTATGGTGCAGTTGCTCACGGCAGTGGTGCCCAAGCTCTCCCGTCTCGCCCGTGAGGACGGCGGCCGCCAGAAGATCAATCAATACACCCGCTACATCACGATCGGCATCGCGTTGGTTCAAGGGTTTTTTGTCGCGCAATCGCTCAAAAATCCGGAGAGCATGCCCTACATGCACGGGATTACCCAGGGTGGGACTCGAGTTCTCGTTCCTGACCCCTCCACGATGTGGCTAATGCTCACGGTGCTCACCATTGTGGCCGGCACAGTGCTCTTGCTCTGGATCGCCGACCAAATCACAGATCGTGGCATTGGCAACGGGTCCTCCATCATCATTACCGTCAACATCATTTCGGCATTGCCGGGGGCTTTGATTCAGGCTTGGAAATACTTTGTCACCGGTGCCGACGTGAATTCGTTCCGCGCCATCATGATGGTTGTCATGATCGCCCTGCTGTTGGTGGTCATCGCCGGCACCATATCGATCACTCAGGCTCAGCGCCGTATCGCCGTGCAATACGCCAAGCGTGTGGTTGGTCGCAAACAATTCGGTGGCCAGACCCAGTATCTTCCTCTCAAGGTGAACTACGCGGGTGTGATGCCGATCATTTTCGCCACCGCTGTGCTCTCGTTGCCGCCGATGATGCTCACTTGGTTGTTCCCCGGCCAGGCGTGGTCCACCAAGCTTTATGGTGAACTGACTCGTGGCGGCACTTGGTATTATGCATTAGGCGGCATCGGCATTTTCCTGTTTTCCTATTTCTGGGTGGCGATGATGTTCCAACCCTCCCAGATCGCAGAGGATCTCAAGCGCAACGGTGGTTATATTCCCGGCGTGCGTCCAGGTAAGCCGACTGCGGATTTCATGGACTTCACGATGACCCGCCTGACCTTTGCCGGTGCTATTTTCCTGACCGTCCTATTCGTGTTGCCCGTGCTCACCGGTTGGGTCGTCGACCTTCCCCCGGGTTCGCCGATTCTCCAGTTCTTCGGCGGCACCTCGCTGCTGATTATGGTGGGTGTGGTGCTCGATGTGATGCGCCAGGTGGAAACCCAACTCCTCCAGAAGCATTACGACGGATTCCTCCGCAAGGGCAAACTCAAGGGTCGCTACGACCGTCTCAACCAGAGTGGCAACGCCGCTCCCCGGTCTGCCATCATCTATCTCTGGACTGTGATCGCCATTCTTGTTGTGATCGGCGTCACCGCATATATCTACAACCAATGGGGCGGCTGATTCGATCAGTCCGCGGAGCACCATGTTTCAAATGGGGTGCTTAAGATTTAGCGCTTCAATTCCGTGTTCCGCAATAAGACCCGCATTCCCATCAAGTCGCCGCGTGAAATCAATTTCATGCGCACGGCGGGATTGATCGCCTCCACCATTCTCCAGGCTCTGGCCAAGGAAGTGGCTCCCGGTCGCACCACCGGAGAGATCGATAAGTTCGCCGCCGAGTTGATGCGCGAGCACGATTGCAAGAGCGCCTTTCTCGGTTACCGCGGGTTTCCCGGATACACCTGCATTTCCGTCAACGAGGAGGTTGTCCACGGCATCGGCGGTCTGCGTCGGATCTTGCCGGGCGACATCGTGAAAATCGATGTGGGCATCATGAAAAGCGGGTTCATCGGGGATAATGCCACCACCGTGGCCGCCGGGGATATTCCGCTGGAAACGAAGCGTCTGTTAGCCGCTACCGAACAATCGCTTTTCGAGGCGATCAGTCACGCTCGCGCCGGTAGACGCTTGGCCGATCTTTGCGGTGCCGTGGAGGAATATGTCACTCCGTTAGGATTTACCGTGGTTCGCGAATTTGTCGGGCACGGTGTGGGCCGCCGCCTGCACGAAGAACCGCAGGTGCCGAACTATCGTCCCCAAGGCAAGACACCGATCCTCGCGCCGGGTATGACGCTGGCCATCGAACCGATGGTTAACGCCGGCGTTCCAAGCGTGCGCATTCTCGACGATGGCTGGACGGTCATCACCGAGGACCGTAAGCCCTCCGCGCACTTCGAGCATACCGTGCTCATCACAGCCGGAGAACCGGAAATCCTGACATGGCGGCCGCGCGAGGCTCTGCCGGAAATGCTCGGTCTGGTATGAGTCCTGCCCGTTGGGCAGGTTGGTATTCTGATTGGCCGTTGGCTCTGAAGAGTGCCAAATCATTTGGACGTGAGTCCAAATGATTTGTGAAGTTGAATGGGATTGACATCGGGAGGTGGGCGGAAAGATTTGGGCATGTACGAAGCGGCTGGCAAAATCAAATTGATCAACGAAACCCAGAGTTTTCCGAGTGGTTTCAGCAAGCGGGAGTTTGTGGTGACGACTGGGAATGACAAATACCCGCAGGATCTCAAATTCGAGGTGGTTAAGGACAAGTGCGCGATGCTCGACTCCTTCGAGGCCGGGCAGGATGTGCAGGTCAGTTTTGATATCCGCGGTAACGAGTATAATGGAAAATACTACGTGAACCTCTCATGTTGGAAAATCCAGGCGTCGGACGGCGCGGCCGAGCCGGTACGGGTCACCAAGCCTGCGGCCCAGAGCCAGCAGAGAAGCGCGAACGCGGAGCCCGCGACGGACGATCTGCGCAATGAGGATGATTTTGATGACGATGTGCCGTTCTGAGGCATGACGCGGCATGGATTTCCACGGCATGTGAGCCTAGCGGAAACTCTCGGAAAATCCGCGCATCCTTCCAGACATGATGCGGAGCACCCGGCGGCTGGGTTAGGCAGTTTCAGGGCGGTTTTTCCAGACTGCATGACTGCCTCCCTATCGATGTCCGTTTTCCATCAATGGCTACTT
This sequence comes from Akkermansiaceae bacterium, assembly GCA_903906515.1. Lineage (GTDB taxonomy): Bacteria > Verrucomicrobiota > Verrucomicrobiia > Verrucomicrobiales > Akkermansiaceae > Luteolibacter. The sequence goes on along the minus strand of CAIVKO010000108.1, from coordinate 70,859 downwards.
GCCGACCCGGCAAGCAAAGCTCCCGCGTGTGCCATCATCCTGCATGGGGAGGACTCCTGGCGGTGCGGGCGGATGATCCAGGAAATCGCGGAATACCTGAATGAATACGATGACGAGGGAGATGGTAGCTGGTTGCCCGCCACCACCGAACTCGTGGAAAAAATCGCGCGGGATTCGAATCACCGGTGCCTGCTCGGTATGGAGGAGGATTTTGGCGATTCCGAAAGTGATTTCCGCGCCGAGTTTCTGAAGACCCTGACTGCTCTGGGGCGGCGTGGGCATGTGGTTTTTTCCTCGCCGGGGGTCTCCGACCGCGACTTGGAACTCGTCAACACCTTTCATGCGGGGATAGATAAGGCTCGAAAAATCAAGGAATCCTGCCATTTGATTCTCAATCCGGATCTGATTGAGCCTAAATCCCTTGCCCATATTGTGGGGGATGTTTTTCTGGAATGGCTCCACGGAAAAACGCAGCGCGGAGCGACGATTCAGGACATCCGTTGAAATTAGAGATAATTTTTTCAAAATTTGCTCGAAAAATCGGACGGCTAGCTGATTCTCTCAGCGCCGTCCGATGAACGTCCTTGCTCTCACCATTTTGGTTTCCTCCTGCCTTGCCGGCATTTTCATTGCGTGTTTCGCGATGGAAATGCGGCGTGCGCGGCGGACCAGCCCGGAGCGGGACTCCTTGTTACCGCTTGATTTGGAACACCCGTCTGTCAGTCCGACAACACCTGAAACCCCCTGATAACTCCACCATCCATGACCACCTCGATTACTTACGACGACAAGTCGGTCCGCCGTTTCATGATTGCCTCGATTGCCTGGGGTATCATCGGGATGCTGGCCGGAGTATTCATCGCCACCCAACTCTCGTTCTGGCAGATGAACGGAAAATTTCTCGAAACCCTGACCGGCGGATGGATCAAAGGGGATGGGATTTCCTTCCTGACCTTCGGCCGCCTGCGCCCGCTGCACACGAACGCGGTGATTTTCGCGTTTGTGGGAAACATGATGTTTGCCGGGATTTATTATTCCACGCAGCGTTTGTGTAAGGCTCGTATGGCCTCGGATCTACTCTCCAATATTCACTTCTATGCATGGCAGCTCATCATTGTGGCCGCCGCCATCACCCTGCCCGCTGGCCTCACCCGCGGCAAGGAATACGCCGAGCTGATCTGGCCTATCAACATTTGCGTTGTCCTCGTCTGGGTGGTTTTCGCCGTCAACTTTTTCTGGACGTTAGCCAAACGCAACGAGCCCAGCCTCTACGTGGCCCTCTGGTTCTACATCGCCACCATCATCACGGTTGCGATGCTCTACATCGTCAACCACCTCTCGCTACCGACTTCGTTCACTCATTCCTATCCAATCTTCGGCGGACTGCAGGATGGTCTGGTCCAGTGGTGGTATGGCCATAACGCAGTGGCCTTTTTCCTTACGACGCCGATTTTGGGAATTATGTATTATTTCCTGCCGAAGGCGGCGAACCGCCCGGTTTACTCATACCGCCTCTCGATCGTCCATTTCTGGTCGCTCGTCTTCATTTACATTTGGGCGGGCCCCCACCATCTGCTCAACACCGCGCTGCCGCACTGGTTGCAATACCTTGGCATGTTGTTCTCGCTGATGCTTTGGGCACCGTCATGGGGCGGCATGCTCAACGGTCTGCTCACCCTGCGCGGTGCGTGGGACAAGCTTCGCACGGATCCGGTGATCAAGTTCCTCGCCGCGGGCGTGACGTTTTATGGCATGGCCACTTTTGAAGGCCCGCTGATGGCCATCACCAAGGTTAACGCGCTTTCGCACTACACCGACTGGACCGTCGGCCACGTCCACTCCGGCGCTCTAGGTTGGAACGGGATGATGGCGGCCGGCATGTTCTACTGGCTGGCCCCGCGTCTTTGGAAAACCCAACTTTGGTCGAAGCCCTTGGCCAACATGCATTTCTGGATCGCCACCATCGGCATCCTCATCTACATCGCCGCTCTGTGGTGCGCGGGGATTATGCAGGGACTCATGCTCAGCGAAATCATGCCTAGCGGCACCACGCTGAGGTATGAATTCCTCGATACCCTCAAGGAAATTCAGGTTTTCTTCATCGCCCGTGCATTCGGTGGTTTCCTCTATCTGTGCGGCTTCGTGATGCTTGCCGTTAACATTTGGAAAACAGCCCGCTCAGGTGTGGCTGTGGAAGAAACCGTGGAAGTCACGCTTCTCGAGAAGAAACAGAAAGACGGCATGGGCTTCTGCGCGGCGATCCTCAATGATCCCATCGCCCACGTCATTCTTGCCATGGGTTTTGTCCTGCTCTGGTTCTTCCTGCCGCCACACGCGAACATAGCAGCACTTCTGGTGGCCGTCCTGCTCGGATTCAAAGCGGTCTCCGCATTCAGGGCCTCTAACGGTGCTTGGACCAACTGGCACGAGCGCATCCTCGAAAACTACCTGCCTTTCACGGTGCTGGTGTTCGCGGCCGTGGCCATCGGAGGTTCCGTCCAGATCATTCCCACCATCATCGTCAACCGTGGAAAAAATATCGAAGGCCGCCTGCAGGAACTCTACACCCCGCTTGAACTGGCCGGCCGCGATATTTATGTCTCCGAAGGTTGTTACAATTGCCACTCGCAGATGATCCGCACTCTCGTCCCCGAGGTGATGCGCTACGGCCGTCCTGGTGTAGCCGATGATTGGTCGCACCTTGGTGAATCAATCTACGATCATCCCTATCAGTGGGGCTCCAAACGCACCGGCCCGGACCTCGCGCACGAAGGAGGTCCCATCGCCAAGAAACCCGATGGCACGCTCTACAGCTCCATGCGTGTCGGTAAACGCGGCAACGACTGGCACTTCTACCACTTCCTCGATCCGCGTGATAAATCCCCCGGTTCCAATATGCCATCCTACTGGTTCTTGTTTGAGAAAGAAACAGATGTGAAGGCCCTGCCCGGAAAGATCAAGGCACAAGTCGCCCTCGGTGTGCCATACCCGGTCATGACCGACGCGGACATCACCGATCGTGTGGAAACCCAAGCCCAGGACATCGCCAAGTCGCTCGTCGAAGCCGGCGCTTACTTCCCGAAGAAGCCCCAACTTCAGGGTGACTCGCTGCGCAACCACTTAGTGAAATCCCAGGGCGTCGCCTTGATCGCCTACGTGCAGAAACTGGGAGCTTACAAGAACGTCAAGAAAGCCCAACCGGCCGAGCCGTCATCGCTCAATCCGGACTCGCATCGTTAAAAGTTCACCGCCTCCCAACACCCCGGCATGTCCGATTTCAAACGAGTGATGTTCGAAGACTGGTCGCTTTGGATACCGATGGTTTCCTTCGGTATCTTCTTCATGGTTTTCATTTTGATTTCGGTGCGGGCTGTTCTGATCAACAAGACTGAGACGGACCGGCTGGCTTCGCTGCCCCTCGAAGAATCATCACCTGAAACTCTCAACCCCCGACAATCCTAACAAGCACATGAGCCAAGAACCCAAACGCGGACATTTCGCGAAAGCCAAAGGTGAAATTATTCTCCGGGAGCACGAATTCGACGGAATCCAGGAATACGACCAGAAACTGCCGAACTGGTGGTTGTTCACCTTTTACGCGGCCATCGTCTGGTTCGTCTGCCATTGGGCGCTGTACTATCAGGCCGGCGTCATGCAGACGCCCCAGCAGTTCATCGTGCAGGAGATCACCAAGATCCAGCAGGCGAAGGACGCTGAAGTCGCGAAACTCGTGGCGGAGCTCACCGATGCGAAGTTCGTCCACGGCTGGGCCAAAGATCCGGAACGGGTGGCTGCCGGCGAGGGCACTTTCCTCACAATCTGCGCGCAGTGCCACGCGGCGGATCTCAGCGCCAAAGGTCCTAACGGCCCGCTTCCCGGACTGCCTCTCAACGACCACAAGTGGAAATTCGGTGGCAAACCGATGGATATCTTCAAGCTCGTCATGTACGGGTCCCCGCCCGAAAGCACCGGCAACAACGGCGCGAAAATGCAGGCTTGGGGGCAAACTCAACTTTCGCCAAAGCAGGTCGCCGAAGTGGTTTCCTATTTGATCACGAAGCTTCCGGAAGATTTCAAAGACATTCCGCCTCCTTGAGGTGTGGTGATGGCGCAGGGGGGAATGCGTAGACAGGGACCGATCTCCGAGCGGTCCATCGCATGAAGAGCGAATGATTTTGAGAATGACTGATCTGTAGGGCCGCGCATTCTCTTGTCATGCGCTTTCCATGTGCCGGACCGTCCGGAGTGCCGATCCCTGCCTATACAACAAGAGCCAGTCCCACTCAGCGTCCGTGACGGTTGCGGGCATCTTGCTCGTCCTGTTGCTTTTTGGCGCGCTCTAGCTGTTCCTGCTGTTGTTGCCTTGCGCGTTCCGCTTGCTCACGCTGGGCCTCCTGCTGTTGCTGCCTTGCGCGTTCCGCTTGCTCGCGCTGGGCATCTTGCTGTTGCTGCCTTGCGCGTTCCGCAAGCTCACGCTGGGCCGCCTCCTGCTGTTGCTGCCTAGCACGTTCCGCTTGTTCGCGCTGGGCATCCTGCTGTTGCTGCCTTGCGCGTTCCGCTTGCTCGCGACGTGCGTTTTCGAGTTTTTCGCGTTGGTTTTCCTGTTGCTGCTTGGCACGCTCCGCTTGTTCACGCTGGGCATCCTGTTGCTGTCTTGCGCGTTCCGCTTGTTCGCGTCGTGCGTTTTCCAATTGTTCGCGTTGAGCGTCTTGCTGCTGTTGCTGCTTCGCGCGCTCCGCTTGCTCGCGTTGCGCCTTTTCGAGTTTTTCGCGCTGGGCGTCTTGCTGTTGCTGTTTGACGCGTTCGAGTTGATCACCGCGGGCATTTTCCAACTGTTGGCGCCGTGCTTCCTGTTGCTCCAGTTTGGCACGTTCGAGTTGATCACGCTGGACTTCTAGCTGTTGTTGTTTGGCGCGCTCGAGTTGTTGATTGCGGAGAGCTTCTTCATTTTCCTTCTCAGGACGATCTGCGACCTTGGGCAGGACGTTGATTCTCTCATCCTTCTTGCGCATTTCATCCTGCAAGCGCTTCGCGTGCTGATTGAGGCGCTCTTGTTCATTCTGCGCTTCTAGCTGTTGCTGTTTGACGCGCTCGAGTTGTTGATTGCGGAGAGCTTCTTCATTTTCCTTCTCAGGACGATCTGCGACCTTGGGCAGGACGTTGATTCTACCATTGTTGTCTCTGCCGTTTTTTCCCTTGGTTTCGCGGGCGGCCGCGGTCACGCGAGCTTGTTCTTCGAGTTGTCGGCGGTTGGTTTCAAATTGTTCCATGCGTTGCCGGTTGAATTGTTCTTTTCCGCCCATTTTTGAAATGGATTCATCCGCTTCGAGGCGGTGTTCTTCAAAATTCTTGCGGACATGATCGGCGATTTCCGGGCGCAATGCCTCAGGGCGCTCCACGGTGATGTTGTCGAGACGTCCTTTGATGTGGCCGGGTTTCAAGCCGTGGTTCCATGCGACGTCCATGTCCGGCGCGGCCACCCGGAGGCGATCGCCATGAACCTGGTGTCTCATGTCGTAGGCATTTCTACCGGGTCGGTCATGGCGATCCAAGTCCAGACGGTAGAATGGCAAGGTCCCGCCGGTTTCACGGCGGATATCATTATATTTAGGGCCGCCGCAAATCACGCGGTTGTTTTGCGAGTAGATGTTAGTGATGTTGACCGTCTGCTGGATGAAGATGTTATTTTGGGTGTAAGGCAGGCAATGATGGTGGATCGGACGACCGAAGTTGCGGGTTTCCACGAAACTGAACCACAGCGAGCCGATGCCGAAAGTCGCATCCACAGTGGAGTCCCAATGATGACGGCGGTATGCCAGGGTTTCCGGTGGAAGCGGGGCCCATCCGATGTGGCTGCTGCTGCTGCGCCATGAGCACCATGAAGGGGCCCATTCGGAGCCGGGCACCCAGATCCACCCGCGATCGCGCAGCAGCGCCCAGCGACCGTAGTGATAGGTGGCCCATCCGAAAGGTTCGTCGGACATCCAGGTCCATCCGTGGTCACTGCATGCCCAGCGGCCGCGGGTGTAGGGGCGCCATGAACTTTCACGCACGATCACGGGCTGCCAAACATAGCCGTAGTCCGGCGTCTCGAACCACGAACCGTAAGATGAAAGGGAATCGTAAAACATTCCATAATCGCCGACAGGCGCGCTTTGGACATCCTCGTTTTCGAGAGAGATCGCCTCGCGGCCGGCGAGATCGCGATCACGGTCGCTGAGTTCCACGACGCGTTGTTGTATCTCATCATCTTTTTCTTCAAGCGACTCTTGGAGTTGCTCGGCTTTGCCTTCGCGGATGGAGAGGGCCTGTTCGCGCTCGCGGAGTTTCTCGGCCTCGTCTGCGGCGGCGTCGGTTTGTTGTTGTTCGAGTTTCTGGCGTTCCTCTTCGATCTGCAATCGTTCGCGCTCGATGGCATCGCGCTCGGCGGCGAGTTTTTGCTCCTGGTTTTCCTGTTCGAGTTGGCGGTTGCGTTCGGTCGCCTCGTTTGCTTTGCGTTCGAGTTCTGCGAGCTTTTGGGCGACGGCGGAATCGTCGGATTTTTTTTCGCATCCGGCGGTGAGCAGGATCGAGAGGGCGGCAAGCGATGCGAGACGGGTCGGTTTCATAAATGAATCTGTTGGAAGACGGACTTATGACGCTGCGGCAGGACCGGACATTCAGGGAATTTCGCCAGGCCGCCTGATCAATGGATTTCGAACACGACGCAGGGGGTGGTTTTGCGTCCGCCGTGGAGTTCGCGGCGGGTGATTTTGCATCCCAGCAGGTGTTCCAGCATGCGGACTTCCATGGTGACGGCTCGCGGGTAGCGTTCAAAAATGCGCTGCAACGGGTTGTGGAGTTCGACGATGCGGAGTGGTTCGTCGGGGTCTTGTTTGCAGAAACCGGCGTATCCTTGTTGGGTGCGCAACGCTGCGAGTTTTGCCGCCTTTTCCTCAATCGTTTGGAGTTTTGCCAAGCGTTTTTCCAAGCCATCCGATTGTTTTTGGAAATACTGGAAAAGCAGTTTTTCCGGTGCGCTCTCGCCAAACATCAGGCGGACGCCCTCGAGTAGTTCGAGAGTGAAATCCGCGCCCGCTTGGGGAAACAGTGCGTCCGCCTTGGTGGAGAGGCTGTAGAAAATCTCTGGGCGCCCGACTTCCGCGCGAGGCAGTCGGGTGCGGACGAGGTAGCCGGCCTTGGTGAGTTCCTCGCAGTGGGTTTTGATAGCCATGTAGCTGCCTCCGAGGCTGCGCGCGAGATCACTGACGGATGTTTCCCCGGAGAGTTTGAGCTCTTCGAGCACAGCCCGCCACTGGGGTTTCACAAGATCTTTGAATACGGTGAGCAACATGCCGAACTGGCCAAGAAAACGCCGGATTTCCGTCTCAAGCAATGCGGAAATCCGTAAAAACCAACGATATCTTTCTGACCCTCAGGTTAGGAAAGCAAACCCGTCGGATCGGTGAACTCCATCCCATGCGCTTCGGCCACGGGTTTGCAGGTGAGTTTCCCATGCATGGTCTGGATGCCGCCGATCAACTCAGGTCTCACCGAGCAGGCTCCGGATACACCGCGATCGGCGATCAGCATGGTCCACGAATGCGTGACGTTATTGAGGGCTTGGGTTGCGGTGCGCGAATATGCGCCCGGCATGTTGGCCACGCAATAGTGAAGCACGCCTTCCTCTTCATAGGTTGGGTTCTCGTGCGTGGTGGCACGCGTGGTCACCGCGCATCCACCCTGGTCCACCGCGATGTCCACGAACACGCTGCCCTTCGGCATCATGGCAAGCATCTCACGAGTGATCAGCTTCGGAGCCTTCGCGCCGGGAACGAGCACTGCGCCGATGACGAGATCGGCGCGCGGCAGGAGTTCGGCGAGATTTGCTTCGTTCGAATACACCGTGCTGGTTCCGCTCATCGTGATGTCGAGAAACCGCATCCGCTCGAAATCCACTTCCAGAATCGTGACATCCGCACCGATCCCGGTGGCCACACGCGCCGCGTTCACGCCTGCCGTGCCGCCGCCCAGAACCACCACGCGACCGGGTGCCACACCGGGAACGCCGCCTAACAAACATCCGCGACCACCGCGATGCTTCGCCAAATGATAGGAACCGACAATCGAGGACATGCGCCCGGCAATCTCGCTCATCGGCTCCAGCAATGGCAGACGCCGATGGACCTCGATGGTTTCATAGGCAATCGCCGTGCAACCGGTGGCGATGAGTTTCTCGGTGAGTGTTTTGTCCGCCGCGAGATGCAGGTAGGTGAAAAGAATCTGCCCGGAGCGAAGCAACGCCAACTCCTTCGGCTGTGGCTCCTTGACCTTCACGATCAAATCCGCCGTGCCGAAAACCGTCTCTTCATCAGCGACGATTTCCGCGCCCTGTGCAATATAGAGTTCGTCAGGATAACTCGCGCCTTCTCCGGCTCCACGCTGCATCAGCACCCGGTGGCCGCGCTTCACAAGTTCCATCACTGATCCGGGAACCATGCTGACACGATTCTCTTGGGCCTTACACTCTTTTGGAATTCCGATGATCATGATTTTATAGGGGTTAGAGTATGGAGTAAACTGTTAGTAGATTGTTTGTCGGGGTTCGCTCAGATGAAGAGAGATGTTCACGGCCCGGGAGGTGCGGGTTTGTTCTTCAATCCATACACTTTCTCGGCATTGCCCCGGTAGATCTTCTGGCGCACTTCTGCGGGCAGGTTGAGTTCCTCGAAGAAGGTGTAAATGTAGTCCAGTTGTTTCGACTGTTTGCCAAAGGACCACCATCCTTCGTCGGTGGCCCACAGGATCTTGTCCTGATTGCGGATCAGGAACTCCCGCGCATATTTGCGGTCGCGATTGAGCACTTGGATGACCACGGATCCGGACATGTCGGCGTAGAGGTTCGGGCGTTCCTGGAGCTGGCGGTCGCAGGCTCCATTTTTTAGTTGCCGCCACCAATAGGCGTGGGCGACGACCTTGCATTTGGGATACATCTTGAGCACCCGGTCCACTCGCTCCATGCCGGGCTCGACCATGTTCTTGTTCTGGTCGATGTGAAACATGACTGGCAAGCCGACCTTCTCGCAGGCCTCGTAGAGCATCAGGTTTTTCGGGTCGTCGAACATGAGCCCGACACCGTAGTGCTCGCCGAAGGCCACAGCCCCGTCGGCGATCTCGCGTTTGAGGATGGTGACGGCCTCATCGACGGTCGCCACCTCGCCGGGTTCGATGAGGCACATGCGGTCGATTTTTCCTTTGTATTGGCTGAAATTGGCAAGCATCGCGGCGCGTTCCTCCTCGTTCTGCGGGCGCGATCCCTTATGGCTGAGCGGGCTAACAATGCAGCGCTCTACGTTGCGCTCCTCCATCCATTTCGCCACCGCCTTGAGTCCATCCGGCGTAACGGACATCGCGTGCACGTGTGGATCGATGAACTTGATGTCGGCGGGTGGTTTGGGCGCGGAGTTGGGCAGAGTCGCCTGGAGCCGGGTCATCTGTTCCGCGTAGCGCTCGCCGAGGAGTAACTGACTTTTGGTGTCGAAATGCGTGCCGTCCGTCACAGTCAGGCCTTCGGAGCTAACAAAGGCGGTGGCGTGCGTGGCTTCCGGCAGTTTTGCAATCTGGGCGTTGATTTCTGGACCCTTGTGGATCTGGCCGGCGACGAAGGGCAGGGTGGTTTCGCACAAGTCTGAACGCAGGTTGCTGATGAGGGAATTGAGATTTTCTAGATAAGCTTCGGGCGTTTTGCCGGCGACTTCCCCGTGGTGCCACAGCACGCCTTTCAGGGTGCCTTGGCGCATGGCCACCTTGGCCCGCTTGCGCGCAGCCCAGTAGATTTCGGATTTACCGAGCCAATCTTCGATTGCCGAGCCGTCGTTTGTGTTGACGATCAGCCCGATGGAGATGTCCTTGTGGTCCTCAAGCATTTTCCGGGCAAAGGCATATCCCGGACCGAGCCCCATGAGCGCGGCATCCTTGCTGGCTGCGGAATTCCGGTTGAGCGGGTTGCGGGCGGGTTCCCACTCGTTTTTGTCGTTCAGCAGGTAGCAGCGGTCGATGATGTCTTTGGCGTCATCTGGGATTCCTGCGCGACCGGCCATGTTTTCCCCACCGATCAGCAAGTAGAGATGAAGGTTTTCGGGCGGTTTGATGGAGGTTTCGGGCTGCTGGCCATAGAGCAGCGGAGCCACCAGACCGATCAAGCAGGAAACCAGAAAAACAAGATGAAATCGAGACAGAGTGTTTAACATGACTGAGCTGCGAGGTGGAGGGCTGGCTGTTGGTGTTGATTGGCGCGGATCGCGCAGGCGCTGCCTGAAATCTTCAGACACGAAGATACGGGCGGCCTTTCCCAGAGTCCAAGGGAAATCGGCGCGGGAACTGAAATTTAAGGCAGCGCCTTTTCGATCATGGCGGCCACCTGTTCGGCGAGTTTCGCGGAGCCCTCTTCTGTGAAATGCACGTCGTCCGCTTTTACGGAAAATTTTCCGGAAAACCCCTTGGTTAGCATGAACAAATCGTCCGTGGTGATCTGTGAGAGTAGGAACTTCATGGTGGTGAGTTAAGATTATGTCACACGTAGCGCTCGCCGCGTCAACAAAGGGTGATGAATGCATTATATCCCGCCCAGATCATGAACTCCAACCTCAATTCCGAACCATGAAAACCCACAGACTCTCCACACATCGCCTAATCTGGTCGCTTGGCATCGCTGCCACCGTCACCGTGATTGCAGTCATGGTTTGGAACAACTGGAAATCTCAGGGAAATTTACCGGACTTGAAGCAGCCGGCCTCCTCCAGTGAGTCTTCCACCATGGTCCCGCTGCGCACCAACTTTCCGCCTGAGTTGATCGAAGGTACGCCAAAACCGATCAATGTGCCGGGCTTATGGACGCCCAATTACAGTTCGAGCGATGCGGTGCCCGCTCCGACCGCTCCGCGCGTAGCGCCGTCAAACCTTGCCTGTAACAACCGCTACCCAGAACGGAAAATGGAGCAACTTGGCCGAACAGCAGGCTTATCGTTGCCGCCGGAGACTCCACCTGAAAACACCGAGCGTTACGGCGTCCTCACTGATAACTCGTGGCAAACGCCCAAGGACACACCGCTCTCCACATTCAGTATCGATGTGGACACCGCCTCCTACTCCAATCTCCGCCGCCTCGTGCTCGGCGGCGGCCGCATTCCGCAAGATGCTGTGCGGCTTGAGGAAATGGTGAATTATTTTGACTACGCCTATTCCCAACCTGCCGATGACCGTCCCTTCGCCGTGCATGTCGATAACGCCGGTTGTCCGTGGAACCCGGATCATCAACTGGTGCGTGTGGCGCTCAAAGGTCGTGAGGTCAACCGCACCGAGCGGGAGGCTGCCAACCTCGTCTTCCTGCTCGATGTCTCTGGCTCGATGGAATCAGCGGACAAACTTCCACTCGTTATAGAATCCTTCAAACTTCTGCTAGAGGAAATGAATGCCTCGGACACCATCGCCATCATCGTCTATGCCGGAGCCGAGGGCCTTGCCCTGCCGCCCACGGCCTGCGATGAAAGCGGCCGACAACGGATCTCCGCCCAAACAAGATAGAGAAATCAGCGGCGGTCATAGACACGCCGCTACAGGCACGATTGAACCGCTTGTAGCGGCGCTCTATGAGTGTCGATGCCGATGAAATGCGCGAAGCTTTTCTTTGTATTTTCTTCTGCGCTCCTCCCTCGGGGGAAATCAGCGGCGGTCATAGACACGCCGCTACAGACGCGCATGAACCGCTTGTGGCGGTATTCTTTTGCAGCTGGCATTTTCTCGGGTTGCCTATGGCGCTGGGGACGTCATGATCCGGGCATGTCCGCACGCACTGGGATGTTGCTCGTTGTTTCCGGCCCCTCGGGATCGGGGAAAACCACGCTGTGCCGCCGCTTGGCGGATTCCGGCGAGGTCCGCTACTCGATTTCCTGCACCACCCGCTCGCCGCGGCCGGGTGAAGTGAACGGCAGGGATTACCATTTTCTGACCCGCGCGGAGTTCGAGAGCAAACTCGCAGCGGGCGAATTTCTCGAACACGCGGAAGTCCACGGAAACCTCTACGGCTCGCTGAAATCCGAGGTGCTGGAGCACATCGCATCCGGCTTGGATGTGGTGATGGACATCGATGTGCAGGGCGCGGACCAGGTGAGGGACTGCACGGACCCCGGGATCCGGCGGGCATTTGTGGATCTTTTCGTGAAGCCGCCAAGCGAAGTCGAGCTGCTGACACGGCTCTCAGGACGCGGCACCGACAGTGTAGAGGTCATTTCCCTGCGCATGAAGAATGCTCTGGAGGAAATGAAGCATTGGGAAAAATACACGTATTTGCTGGTCTCTGCCAGCCGTGACGATGATTTTGGCAGGTTTCTCAGCTTGCTCAATGCGGAGAGGATGCGGGTGGGGCGGATCCTTGGGTAGGAACCCGCTGAAATTTTTTGTTCGTGAGTTCCGGGGTGAGTCTGCTTAATTCCCCCCGCACCCATTGATCGCTGATGCCCGTGGATTCCACAGAAGACACTCTGCTGCTTGTCGATCCCGACCTGGATTTCCTGGATTGGGCGACCAAGCATTTGACCGGGAAAGACCTCAAGATCCTGCGTTGCGACAATGCCGCCAACGCGCTCAAGGTGGTGGAAAAAACCGGGATTGGCGTGGTGGTGGCGGAAATGCAGTTGGAACCGTTCGACGGCATGGAGTTGTTGGACAAGATCCTGCAAACGAGCCCTCAGACGCTGGTGATCCTGACCGCCGGGTTTCCAACCACCGGACAAATCATCGAGGCCACCCAGCGCGGTGCCCATGACGTGCTGCGCAAGGAGTCCCTGGCATTCGAGCTTCGCCATGTGGTGGAATCCGCACTCCAGACGCGGGAGGAACGGCGCAGCGCCGGCCCACCAGCCCCCGAACTACCGAAACACGACGGACGTGTGAAAATGATCGGGGCCTCGCGCGCCCTGCAGGAGGTTTTCAAAATCGTCGGACGCGTCGCCCGTTCGGACGCGCCCATTCTGATCGCCGGGGAAAGCGGGACCGGCAAGGAGCTCGTCGCCAAGGCGGTTCACGAATTCAGCCCGCGCAAACAACGCGAGATGATCACCATCAATTGCGGTGCCATTCCGGAAAATTTATTGGAAAGCGAGTTGTTCGGTCACGAGAAAGGCTCGTTCACCGGAGCGATCGCGAGGCGCGCCGGGCGTTTCGAGCAGGCGGATGGCGGCACGCTTTTTCTCGATGAAATCGGCGATATGCCGCTGACCATTCAGGTAAAACTACTGCGGGTGCTACAGGACGGCACATTTTCCCGGGTGGGATCTAACGAGACGATCAAGACCGACGCCAGAATCATCGCCGCCACCCATAAAAACCTGGTGGAGGAAGTGTCCTCCGGACGATTCCGCGAAGATTTGTATTACCGGCTCAATGTGGTGGAAATCCGTATTCCGCCGCTACGGGAACGCCTTGAGGATGTGCCGTTGCTGGCCGAATATTTCCTCCAGCGTATCACTCGCAAAAACGGCATGGCCCGCATCCACCTCAGCGCGGAAGCCGTCAACGCGCTCCAGATCCACCGTTGGCCCGGTAACGTCCGAGAGTTGGAAAATACCATCGCCCGCGCCTGCGCCCTGGCCACTTCGACCGTCTTGCTGCCTGTCGATATCCCGCTTTCCACCGCGCCGGGAAAATCGCCCGTCGCCACAGCATCCGCCATCGACCAATTGATCAACATGGCTCCCGGTGGCGAAAACCTGCTGGAATGGATCGCCCGCGAGACCGCTGGCAGGGTGGTGGAGCGAGCCGGTGGCGATCTCAAGCAGGCCGCCATCGAATCCGGAGTGAGCGCGGCGGAGCTGCGGAAAATTCTCTCTCAGTGAGGAAGAGGAAATTGAACCGCAGATGGACGCGGATGGACGTTAATATAAGAGCTTTATAAGCAGTTGGGAAGCCAATGTAAGGCAGGGACCGTCTATCCGAGCGGTCCAGCGCATGAAGCGAGAATGATCTTGCGAATGAATTGATCTACAGAGCTGCGCATTCTCCCTTCATTCATCACCCATGCACTGGACCGCCCGGAGGACGGATCCCTGCCTATCACGCCCATACGAAGACAACCTATCTTCCGCTAGATTCAAGATGACTGATGCTATGGTTACGATTCTGATATTTTAGTGATATTTGCTGCCGTTTGTGGGTTTCTATTTGGGAAATAGACGTGTCGCGATCGCCGTGGCGGCGATGTGCGCGGTGGTCCACGCCGCCTGGAAGTTGAATCCGCCGGTGATGCCATCGATATCGATGCACTCGCCGGTGAAATACAATCCGGGCGTCACCCGGCTTTCCATCGTGCGGAAGTCGATGGATTGGCGGTTGACTCCGCCGCAGGTGACAAACTCGTCCTTGTTTGTGGTCTTGCCCGTCACATCGAAGCGTGCGGATTTCAAGGTGTCTGCTAACATAAGCGTCGAGGTTTTGGACATCTGCGCCCAGGTGATGGAATCGTCGATCCCACAGCAGGAAACCATGCGTTCCCAAAGTCGTCGGGAAACCGGTGGAATCGCGCTGTTACGCACGAGCTTGCTGCCGTGGTCCCTGCGGTTTTCCGCGAAGCGTGCCATGAGCGACTCCCGCTTCACCGCAGGCAGCCAATCGAGGATCAAAGGAAAATGATGGTTTTTTTCCGCCATGGCACGAGCCTCCCATGCAGACAGTCTCAGAATGGCAGGACCGCTGAAACCACGGTGTGTGATCAGCAACGGGCCTTGCTGATAGATTTTGGAACCATCCATGCGGACGACAACATCCGGATGGGAAACACCCGCAACGTCGCTGATGCGCGGGTCGGTCACATTGAATGCGAAAAGCGATGGGACAAGCGGTTCGATCTTCTGTTGCAGTGCTTCGAGATGATGGAGCAGAGGGCTGCCCTTCAAGGAGCCGGTGGCGATGCAGACCGCACGCGCATGGACCGGTGCCACCGCGCCCTCGAACCGGAGTGAGAAGCCGCCGCCTTCCAGCGGTCCGATTCCGGTTAGAGCGTGCTTTTGAAATAGGGAGACGCCGCATTTGCGCGCGCGTTCGAAAAAACAAGCGATGATGGTTTCCGAGGAATCGGTGGCCGGAAACACGCGGCCGTCCGGCTCGGTCTTGAGGATGACCCCGTGACGTTTGAACCACGCGACCATGTCTTCAGGTTGCCAGCGATGGAATGCGGCAAGCAGTTCTCGCGAGCCGCGCGGATAGTATTTCACCAATTCACGGGGATCGAAGCAGGCGTTCGTCACATTGCAGCGGCCGCCGCCGGAAACACGGACCTTTTGCAGGCAGTGGCTGCTTTTCTCGAAGATAGCGACATGCCCGGTGGGAAGCATTTCCGCGTATTGGATCGCACAGAAAAATCCAGACGCCCCGCCGCCGATGACGGCAAGGTCGAGCGTGGGAGTGCGGTTTTGCATCACGCCAACGTGGATTCTGCGGCAGCCGGGAGGAAGCGTAAAATGTGAAACCTACCGATCAGCGGCGGCATTTCTCCAGGAGCCCGGCGAGGAAGCGGGTGATCTGGATGAGCGCGTCCGAGTGGGCGGACCTGCCGAGCGGGGCGAGGTCTTCGCGACTTTGGGCCAGCAGGTCCAGAGCGGTGTCCACCGCGCTCTCGATGGCACCTTCGTATTCGGCTATCCCTAACAAAACCGGAAGGTCGAGCGGCTCCTGGTCGAGGATGCGCTTGTTGAGTTTCATGCGCTGGGCCTCGGACGCGGTTTCCAGTAGGTTGAGGATCGGCAGGGTGAGCTTGCCCTTGACCAGATCGGTGCGCAGCGTTTTTCCAACGACTTCTTCGGAACCGACGAGATCGAGGCAGTCGTCGTAAATCTGATAGGCGGTGCCGAGTTTCATGCCGTATCCGGCGAGCCTCGTCTCGCTCTCCTCATCGAGGCCGGAAAGTTTGCCCGCCAAACCGGTGGCGGCGGCGAAGAGAGCGCCGGTTTTCATGCCGATGACGCGGAAATACTCGGCTTTGGTGAATGTCAGGTCGAAGCGCCGCTGGGTCTGGATGATCTCGCCTTGGCAGACTTCGCGTGCGGCGTTGCCCACCTTGCGGCAAATATCGATGCTGTTGAAATCGGTGGCCAGCGTGAGCGCGTGGGAGAAAAGCGCGTCACCCAGGAGGACGGAGAGGCCGTTGCCCCACTTCGCATTCGCGGTGGCGACCATCCGGCGGGTGCTGGCGCAATCGATGATATCGTCATGGACCAGAGTGGCCATGTGGATGAGTTCCAGAATCACACCTAGCTTCACAGCATCATCGGGATCACCACCCGCTGCGCCGTTAATAAGGATCGAGAGCGCGGGACGGATGCGTTTGCCGGAGGTGTTGCAGATGTAGGCCACATAGGGCTCGATGGCGGGATCAAATCCCCGGACCTGTTCGCGGATAGCAATCTCCACGCGTTCAAGCTCCGGGCGGACAAGCTCGAACGGGAAAATATCACTGCCGGTGGTGGTGGTGGAAGTGGCCATGGTGACGTGGCGAAAAGAAGCCATAATCCAGCTCGAACCGCAACCCGGATATTTGGAAGATTACGAAAAACGTCCAAAATACCGACTTTTCTGTCTTTGAAATTTTCCATCAATCTTCTTGCGGTCAAAGCCCAATGAAGGTTACTTGGCGCTCGTTATGAAACTAAGAGCAAACTGGTTGTTGGTCCCCGCTGTGGCATTGAGCCTCGGAGCGTGCGGTGAAAAAGAGAAATCGAAGGCTCCTGAAGCCGCGCCCGCAAAGGAAGCCGCGCCCGCCCTGGCACCCACTCCGTCAAAGCCCGCCCCGACACCAGCTCCGACGGCCACGCCAGCAACACCAGCCCCGACTGCCGCCGCGAAGCTCACGCCGGAAGCCCGCGCCGCGAAGCTCGGTTTCATGAAATATCTCCCGCAGGACACTGAGATCGTGATGTCCTTCCAAAATGGTGCCAAATCCGTGGACCGCGTGAAATCCAGCAAAATCTGGAAGATGATCGAGTCCGAAATGGGCATGGGGATAGGCTTGGATCCCATGGAAGGCGCGGAGCCGCCGGCAGGTAATGAAAAGTCCGCATTGCCGGAAGGCGGCGCGGATGGCACTTTCAACCAGCCTGGAACCGTTGATCCCTCAGCTCCCATGCTGATCAGTACGGAAGCGCCCGAGGGGGCGGCCAAAGAACCTGCCGCCGCCGACGGGGCCGTCGGAGGTGCCGCTACAGGAGCATTGCTCGGTGCCGCCGTAGAAGGTGGCGCAGGGGAAGTAAACGTTGAGCCCGCTGGTCCCGCTGCCTTGTTTGGCACGGAATTCACCATTGCTCTGGGCAAAACCACCGCAGAACAAACGTCGAATTTGGCCAAGATGTATAGCCGCATGGGCTATTTCCAGATGCGCACCTTGGCCAAGGCCTTCGCTGCTGCCGCCAAGTCCGGTGACCTCTCCTCCTTGAAAGACGCCATGGATGAACAATATGGCAAGCAATTGGTGAAAGACCTGATCGCAGACCCTGAGTCCGGTATCACCCTGCTAGAACGGATGAAAATGCCGCCGCTCTACCTCGCATTCCGCACGTCGGACAAAGAGCGCGCCGGTGCTGCCCAACAAATCTCCGCCCTGACCGCCAACCTCGCGTTTCTTGGAGAAATCACCGAGCCGGTTTCCGTGGAAAAAGCCGGTGGAAAATTCGAAGGTCTCAAGATCTCCGGCACCAAAATCGCCGCATCCATGAAGGAAGACCGCGCGAGCATGGATGAAGCTCTCGGCGCCCCCACCGCAGACAAATTGCTCGCCGCCCTAGAGAAAAACAACCTTGTGGTCGCCAGCGGCACCGTCGGTGAATATGTCGTGCTCTTCGTGGGTTCCTCGACTGACGATTTGGTGCTCACCGAAAATCCCGGCCAGTCGTTGGCCGCATCCGATGCACTCGCGTTCTGTGATACATACGCCTCCAAGGATCTCGCTGCCGTCATTTACGGACAAAAGAACTCGCTGGATAAAATGACAGCATGCACTGCGGGCCTGTCTGATATGGTCGCAGGCGTGCGCGATGGCATCTCCGGAGCCGAAGGACTCGGCGATACCCGTGACCTCGAAACCCTGCTGCGCATGGTCGTCGATCGTCAAGCAGCCCTGAAAAAACTCTCCAGCAACGAAACCCTCGGCATGGTCGCGTTTTTCGAAGAAGGTCTCAAAGTCGAATGCTTCGGTGGCACTGACACCGGCGCGATCGATTGGAAATCTCCAAACAAACTCGCATCGCTCGGCAATTCCGAGGATCTCGCGATGTTCCTCAATGTCACGTCGGATG
The DNA here is from genome assembly GCA_903906515.1 of Akkermansiaceae bacterium. Taxonomy (GTDB): domain Bacteria; phylum Verrucomicrobiota; class Verrucomicrobiia; order Verrucomicrobiales; family Akkermansiaceae; genus Luteolibacter. Next base: position 52,542 of record CAIVKO010000108.1, on the reverse strand, counting down.
CCGCATACGACAAAGCTATGAGCGAACTCGCTGAAACCCTTGTGGAAACCGCCTACGCGGCCGGCAAAAAGGTCGCGGAACTCCCCATCGAGAACGGTGACATCGCTCAGTTCAAGCAAATGTTCAAACTGTTCGACAGTGATTTCCGCACGGATACTCTGGCACTTTGGGACGCCTTCCATGGTGATTTTTCCGGAAGCATCGGCAAGGAAAGAGCCTTGATCCTGGACCTCAACGGCTCGGTGCCCACCATCCCCGGTGTCCCGAAAGCCATCATCGATGGCGGAAAATTCCCGCGCATCACCATGATCACCCCGGTCACGGACCGCGCGAAGCTCGCTGGTTCATGGGACAAAATGAACACCACCACCACCGGCATCCTCGCGAAAATCAGCAAAATGGTCGGACAGGAAATCCCGATGCAGAAACCCATGAGCTCGGAAAAGAACAACTGTGTCACATGGTTCTTCACGCTTCCGTTCATGAACGACGACTTCGTCCCGTCCGTGACCGTGGGTGACAAATGGTTCGCCGCATCGACCTCGAAGAACCAGGCGCTCGACCTCATCGCGAAAGCCGAAAAAGGCGGTGAAACCCGCACCGGCGTGTATTTTTCCATGAACTTCAAAACCCTCCAGAAGTTCTCCAAGGAGACCCTCAAGTTGATGGAGAAAAATGCCGAAAACCTCCTTGGTGCCGACGCTCCCTCCGCCGATGATAACAAAAAAATCGGCCAAGCCATCGATGCCATGGATGATATCGACAAACTCACCGTCCACGCCCGCCGCGAAGGTGGCGCGATGCGCACCAGCATCCATTTCAAGACGCGTTGACACTCAGCCCCATTGGCACGGTTCATTCCTGTTTCGGGGGAAAATTCGGAGTTCCCCGCCAGCCGGGGTTGTGTCCGGATGCTTGGGGGCGATTGGTTTTTCACGATGGTTTCCGCAGTCCGGAAGCCATCCGTGGGATCGAGGGATTTTCCCATATCTGGCTGATCTTCGGGTTTCACGAAACCGTCGGACAGGGTTGGAAACCCACCGTGAGGCCACCCCGCCTCGGTGGCAACCGGCGTGTCGGTGTGTTTGCCAGCCGCTCGACCTTTCGGCCTAACGGGCTAGGGCTCTCGCTGGTGCGGTTGGAAGGGGTGGATTCCACATCGCCGGATGGCCCGGCGCTTTTACTAGGCGGCCTGGACCTGCTGGATGGCACGCCGGTTTACGACATCAAACCCTACCTGCCTTACGCCGAGTCCATCCCGGATGCGGCGGCGGGTTTTGCAGGAGACGGGATTCCGCGGCTCGCAGTGGAAATCGCAGATGAGGCGGCGGCGGAGTTTTCCTCGCTGCCACAGCGGGCGCAATCGGTGATTCGGCAAACTCTATCGCTGGACCCGCGGCCGGCCGTGCAAGCGGATGACATTGGGCGCGTTTTCGGAGCGCTGCTCTGCGGCCATAACGTGCGCTTCTCCGTGACGAATGGGGTTTGCCTCGTTAAGTCCATTTCCAAGGCGTAAGCTTCACCCGAAGTGGTATTTCATCAACGCTGCGAGCGGGTGGAAACTCAAAAGTTTTTAATGTCGTCGCGACAGGTCTTGTCTTTGGGGTCGGAGTTGGTCTTGCCGTCTTTACCGACGGACCAAAGGTCGAAGTCCGGGTTCTGGGCGTAACCATTGGGGTTTCCATCATTGGCCGTCGCGCTCCGGTAACGGTATTCATTATCCCAAGGGTCGGTGATCTTGGTGCTTTCGCTTGGCTTGCCGATCGTCCATCCTTGTTTGTTATTCTCCGGATCCAGCTCGGGGATGTAGATCTTAGTGGCCTTGGGAAAGGCCGTATTGCTTCCCACAGTTTTAACCCAATTCGCAGGTGAGCCTTTATCGAGATAATCGTAACCCTCGTAATAGAGTGCTTGGAAGAGTTCTTTCGAGTTTTTCTCAATCTCACCATTGCCGTCGCCCGGAGGGTAGGTGCCGTTGTCGTGTTTGTAGTCCTCGAGGGCTTTGCTGATCAGGCTCATCTGGACCTTGGCCTTTTCCTTGGCTTGGCGCTCTCTCATATAGGCTAGGCTGCCGATCACGATGGATGCCAGAATGACGATGATGGCGATGACCGTCATCAACTCGACCAGGGAGAAGGCGGCAGGGCTGCGGCGGGATGGAGTTTTCATGGAATGGATGGGTTTCGATGATGGGTGGTGGCATTTCCTGTGTGTTGGAGAATAAACCACGGATTTTCACGGATCAAATGAATCGTAAGTGGCGCGGGCGTTTAGTCCGCTGCCTCTGGTGGTAGGCTCCGAGCAGGATACCCGTGTCCGGGCTCTTACTGGTTGCTTACTCCCGAGATCATCTTAATCAATGGTAGGAACAATGCAAATACAACTGATCCGACCACGAGGGCAAGGAAGACGATCATGATCGGCTCAAGAATAGAGGTCATGGCGGTGACGGCGTTATCGACTTCGTCGTCATAGACATCGGCCACCTTGAGGAGCATTTCCGGGAGTTGTCCGGTTTCCTCGCCGACGTCCACCATGGAAATGACCATATTGGGGAAAACGCCGGAGGCTTGCAGGGGCGTGACGATGGTTTCACCTTCCTTGACGGCTTCGTGGACTTTTTCGATGGCATTGGAGATCACCACGTTACCGGCGGTGTCGCGGGTGATGTTGAGGGCTTGGAGGATCGGTACGCCGGAGGTGACGAGGGTGCCGAGGGTGCGGGAGAAGCGGGAGACGGCGCTCTTGCGCTGGATATCACCGAGAACAGGCAATTTCAGCTTGAGGTGGTCGATGCTCTTGCGCCCGGTCACGGTGCGGCCCCACATGTTGAAGAAGATGACTCCGATGACGAACAAGATAAATACCAGAACCACGTTTGGCACCCAGAACGGATTGGCGAGGAAGAAGGCGGAGGTGTTGAAGACGATTTCGGAAATCAGCGGGAGTGCTTGATCGGTGCTGGAGAACATTTCCCTGAATTTGGGCACGATGAAAATCATGAGGAACACCAGGATGGCGACGGCGATGAACATAACGATCACCGGATAGACCATGGCGGAAACGATCTTATTTTTGAGTTTCTGGGCTTTTTCCTGATATTCGGCGAGGCGGTTGAGGACGATTTCGAGCACACCGCCGAGTTCGCCGGCCTTGACCATGTTCACGTAGAGTTTGTTAAAGATTTTCGGGTGCTGGGCGAGGCATTCCGAGAAGGTGGATCCGCCTTGGACGTTTTCGGCCAGTGCGCCGATGGTCGCCTTGAGCACGGGATTCGGTTCTTGTTTTTCGAGCACGGTGAGGCTGCGCAGCAGCGGCAGTCCGGAATCGATCAGAGTGGCAAGCTGGCGGGTGAAGATCATCAGGCCCTTTGGTTTCACGCGTCCACCGATATTGCCTTTTTTCGTTTGGGTTTGTTTCGGCTTGGTTTTGGCTTTCGCCGTAGGGGTGGGATTATTTTTGGGTGACTTGCCCTCCTCGTTGATCTGGGTGGGGTAGAGGCCCTTGGCACGCAGCATCTGGACGGCGTCCGACTCGGTGCTTGCGGCGACAACGCCGGTGGTTTTCTCGCCTTTGGCGTCAAGTGCGATGTATTGGAAATTAGCCATGGGATTGATGGGTGGGATTAAGTGACGTTAGAAATGAGGAAATCGTAAAATGTCGGTAGTGGCGATGCAAAAATAAGAATTTACGTGTATTTCAGCACTTCTTCGATCGTTGTATTGCCAAGGTAAATATTGCGTAAACCATCTTCGCGGAGGGTGTTCATGCCGAGTTCCACGGCTTTTTGTTTGATGACCACCGTTGGAGCGCGTGCGGTGATCAATTCGCGGATGGCATCCGTGATATTGAGAAGTTCGTAGAGGCCACGGCGGCCACGATAGCCACTTTGGCCACAAACCTCGCAACCGGCACCAGTGAAAAAGTGTTTGTCCCCGAGTTCGTGGGCGGAAACGCCGAGTTGGCTGAGAATGGCTTCGTTGGGTTCGTAGGGGGATTTGCAGTCTTTGCAGATCGTGCGGACGAGGCGCTGGGCGAGGATGCCTTCCAGCGATGCTGCGACGAGGAATGGCTCGCAGCCCATGTCCACCAGACGGGTGATTGCGCCGGGAGCGTCGTTCGTGTGAAGGGTGGAGAGCACCAAGTGACCGGTGAGGGCGGCCTGGATGGCGATGGTGGCGGTTTCCTTATCGCGCATTTCCCCGATCATGATGCGATCCGGGTCTTGGCGGAGGAATGCGCGGAGAATGCGGGGAAAATCGAGGCCGATGGCTTCGTTGATGGGGATTTGAATGATGCCGTCGATGTCATACTCGACCGGGTCTTCGGCGGTGAGGAGTTTGGAATCGATGGTGTTGATGCGACGCAGGGCGGCGTAGAGGGTGGTGGTCTTGCCCGCGCCGGTGGGGCCGGTGACGATGAAGATGCCGTTGGGTTTCTCGATGGTCTCGGTGATGTAGTTGTAGATGTATTCGGTGAGGCCGAGATTTTCGAGCGAGAGGTTCACCGATGAGCGATCAAGCACCCGGAGCACGATGGATTCACCATAGTGGGTGGGCAGCGAGGAAACGCGCATGTCCACATGTTTATCGCCGACCTGTTTGACGATACGGCCGTCCTGCGGGACGCGGCGTTCGGCGATATTCATGTTAGACATCACCTTGACGCGGGATATGATGGGCAGCGCCAGATGGAGAGGAGGCGGAGCCATTTCATAAAGCGCGCCATCTACCCGGTAGCGGATCTTGAAGTCCTTCTCGAAAGGCTCGAAGTGAATGTCAGAGGCCTTTTCCTTGATCGCCTGATAGAGAACAAGATCGACGTAGCGGATGATGGGTGCGGAGTTTGCCTCGCTTTCGAGGTCTGCCACGGACATTGACTCGCTGCCGATCTGGAACTGGCTGAGGATGTCCTCCATCGCTTTTTCCTCGCCGCCGTAACACTCGTTGATTTTCGCCTCGACGAGGTAATCCGGCGCAACGACGACGTGGATTTCGCGGCCCAGGGCGAAGCGCAGGTCTTCGACGGTTTGTGGATTGAGCGGGTCCACAAGAGCTACATGGAGGCCGATTTGGTCGAAATTCACGGGCAGTGCGCCATGGAGACGTGCGGTGCCGGCCGGGACGAGCGCGAGCAGGGCCTCGGGCGGCGTCCAGTTCCTGATGTCCACCATGTCGGTATCAAGTTCGGAGGCGATGACGGGCCAGATGTCATCGCGGCTTTGGATGACTTGAAAATCGGCGAGGATTTCTGCGATTTCTTTTCCACTGTGGCCGATCTCCGCGAGGATGTCCTGGGCGAGGCTCTGATCGATCAGGCTGCGGGATTGGAAAAGTTCGATAATCTGGTTGTTGTCCATGGGACGGTCAAAAAGGGATTTGAGATTTCAAATTTGAAATTTGAGATGAGGCGGAGCGGTCAATCGGCATCCGACATGGTGGCGTGGACCACCTCGCTGCCGGATGTGATGCCGGCGAGCACCTTGCGGATGCCGTCTTCGCGGAGTGTGCGCATGCCAAGTTCGCGGGCGCGGCGGCGGAGCTGGGTGGTGGTGAGGCCGGTATTGATCATCTGGCGGACCTCGTCGTCGATGAGGAATAGTTCGAAGATGCCCATGCGCCCTTTGTATCCGTTGTTGCGGCACTTGTCGCAGCCGATCGGTCCGAAAATCGTGGCTTCAGTGATGCGTGATGCGTCCAGCGAGAGGGCGCGCATTTCTTTGTCGGTGAGTATGGCGGGGCCTTTGCACAGTGGGCAGAGTTTCCGGACCAGGCGCTGGGCGAGGACAGCGCGCACGGCGGAGGCGATGAGGAACGGTTTCACACCGATGTCGGCAAGACGCGCGATGGCCGAGGGTGCGTCATTGGTGTGGAGGGTCGAGAACACCAAGTGACCGGTGAGTGACGCGTTGATGGCGATGTTCGCAGTCTCGGCATCGCGAATTTCCCCGATCATGATGATGTTAGGGGCTTGGCGGAGCATGGCGCGCAGTGCGGCGGCGAAGGTCATGCCGATATCGGTTTTGACCATGACCTGGTTGATGCCGGGGAGCTCATACTCGACCGGATCTTCCACGGTGATGATTTTTTTATCCGGTTTATTGATGACGTTGAGGCAGGCGTAGAGTGTGGTGGTTTTCCCGGATCCGGTGGGGCCGGTGACGAGCAGGATGCCATCCGGTAGGCCTAACAACTGCTCGAAGGTGGTTTGGTCATCGGAAAAGAATCCGAGTTCGGGCAGGCCAAGCAGCAGGGCGGTCTTGTCCAGAATCCGCATGACGATGGACTCGCCGTGGTTAGATGGCACCGAGGAAACCCGGAGGTCCACCTCCTTTTCGCCCATTTTAAGTTGGATGCGGCCGTCCTGGGGTAGGCGTTTTTCTGCGATGGACATGGTGCCGCTCATCACCTTCAGGCGTGCGATGATGGCCGGTAGAAGTTTTTTCGGGTGGGTGTCCACATGGATCAATTTGCCGTCCAGGCGGTAGCGGATGCGCACGGACGTTTCCAAGGGTTCGATGTGAATGTCGGATGCGCGGACGCGGAAGGCCTCGGAGAGCATTTGCAGCACCAGACGAATGATGGGGGCGTCGTCCCCGGTATCCCCGGCTTCGGAATCCGAGGAGGAAACACTGAATCCATCCTGTGAGCGGGCACCTGCAGGGTCTCCGGCATTGTAGAACTGACGGAGATGGTCCTGGATGTCCTGACGGGTGGCGCAAACCAGATTCAATTGCCGCCCGAGGATGTGAGGAAGGGTATCCAGAGCATCGAAATCCAAGGGGTCCGCGATGGCGATGGTCAAGGCTAGTCCATCGTCCGAGACCGGGATGACGCGGTATCGTTTGGCCGAGTCCTCCGAGATCGCCTCGGTGATACCGGGTTCGAATGTAAGATCTGAGAGGCGGACGAACGGAATACCCGCATTCGCGGCAAACGTGCGGGCCACGCCATCTTGGGTGAGGGTGGTGTGGTTCAGAAGGTGCTCGATGATTGTTTCTCCCCCGGAAAGCGAGTTTCGGGCACGGGAAATATCATCCGGGCTCACCAGACCGGCTTCGGTGAGTAATTCTGCGAGGTATTCTTCGTTGGAAAACACAGCGATGAGTGTCCTTAAAAGGAGTTTTTATAAAGGGGGCGTTGCACCAGACTATTTCTTAGCGCCATGTTGGGGACATTGGTCAAGCCCTCCCTTGCTGTCAACCTGCCACATCGTAAGATATAAGGAATTTTCCAATTCCAGAGGATTCTTTGATGAATTGTAAACACCATGACAATTCATCTGCATTCTGGATAGAACTGGAGCGCGGTTTGCGGATGTAATTCTTCGTCGATGAATCTGGAAGAGATGAGACGCGGCGCGTTCCGCTTGAACGCGATGGGCCGGGATTGTCTTGGTGGGGTTGGCATGGACCGTCTTTGCCTGGCGGCTATTCGGTATGCGCTGCGCGGATGAGTAGAGTTGCTGCTAGCGGCCAAGGTGTTCCGAGCGGTCCGCGTGAATGGACCGAGAAAGAAAAACCGTTCCGATTCACTCATTCGGATTTTTTTTGCGTGGACCGTCCGGAGAGACGGTCCCAGCCTGCCTCCCCTACTTGGGCTTGTTGGCCTTGGGTGTCACCTTGGGCTCGCCGGTTTTTGGATTCTTTGGATCATCGGTCTTCGGCGCTTCGGTTTTGCCGGACTTGATGTCCTCAAGAGTTTTTTTGGCCTCGGCGATTTCTTTCGCGTTGAGTTTGCCGCCGATTTCGGTGACGAGTTTTTCCGCATCTTTCTCGCCTCGTTCCACAGCGAGTGTGGCAAGTGCCCATGCTTTGATGGGATCCGACTTGGTGCCGATGCCTTCGTTGATGAGTCGGGCGAGGGCGAGAGTGGCCGGTCCGTGGCCTTGATTGGCTGCCAGGGCGTAGAGTTGGCCGGCGTTTTCAATGCTTTGAGTCACGCCGCCTGCTCCTCGCTCGTAGAGGGCACCGAGGTTGTTTTGTGCTTGGGCATAACCGTTTTGAGCGGCTCGGGTGAGCCAAGCCACACCGGCGGGGCCATCCGCAGTGGCGAGTTTCCCGGAGAGGTAGAGCAGGGCGAGTTCGTTCTGGGCTTCGACGAGGTTGCCGCTTGCGGCGGCGAGCAGGTATTTGTATCCAGCAAGCAGATCCGGTTTTTCCACGGAGAGGATTTGTACGGCGACGCGGAAATTGGCCATCGGGTTGCCGGCTTCTGCGGCTTTGGTCAGCAAGGCCAGGCCGCGGGCCTTGTCTTTTTCAGTGCCTTTTCCTTCAAAGTAAAAATCGGCGGTGCGAATCATGCAGTCCATTTGGCCGGCGTCTTTACCGCGCTCATATTCGGCGAGAGCGGCCTTGAGATCTTTTTTGACGTTTTCCTCGTAGTCGCCAAGCGCGAGGTATCCGGCGTATTCCTTGGCATCGATGGCTTTTTTGAGCCACTCGCGGCCTTTTTTCTCATCGCGGATTTTTTCGTCACCGCTCAACAGGCGGGAACCCAAGGCTGCCATGGCACCGGCATTACCGAGGCCTGCGGCCTTGGCGTAGCTATCAAGCGCTTCTTTCGGGTTTTTCAATTCCGGGAAGCCGAACTGGCCTTCATAAAACCGGGCGACGAGAAGCATGGAAGCGACATCGCCGGCATCCGCTCCGCGTTTCCACCAGAAAATAGCCTTGTCCGGATCCGCTGTCGGGGAAAGGCGGCCGCGTAAGTAGGCTTCGCCGAGAATGCGGGCAGCCACCGCTGGATCATCCTTGGCGGCACCTTCGAGCACCTGCCGGGCTTGTTCGCGTTCTTCTTCCTTGTCTGAGGCAAGCAGAATGAAGGACATGCGATAGATGGCGTCCTTGTGTTTGCCAGCGGCGGCTTTGCGGTAATATTCCAGAGCTTTTTCCTTGGATGCATCCACGCCCTTGCCGGACTCATAGGCGAATCCGAGCAGATAGAGTGCCTCAGCATTCCCCTTTTCCGCAAGTGGGGTGGCGAGTTCTATGGCCTTGGCATGACGTCCGTATTGGAATGCTTCCATCGCGGCTTTGGCCGGCCCTTCAGCCTCGGTAGGCATTGCGACGGTATTATTGGTCGGCAATGAAACAGCGGCTTGTGCGGGCAAAGCCAAGAACGATAACAACAGAATATTGGGGATTATACGGTGACGCATGGGCTTCACATCGGATATTTTTTAAAAAAAAGCAAGCTGGATTCTTCAAAATTATTCTGAGTGGTTGTGCCAAGTGCTTAAGGCTGCTAGTCTCAGCGGACCGTGATGGCAAATCGCAGACGAAATCCATGGCTGATCCACTAGCATCCGAATTTGTGTTTTCCTTGGGTAATCCGGGTTCAGAAAATGGGCTGAAGCAGGAGGTGGAGGCGATGCGCCTCGGATGGAGGTCCGGATACCAACGGCGTGGATTTGTGACCTTCAAGGTGGATGCTCCGTTTTCGCTGGAATCGCTGGATGTCCAACTCGCCTGTTCGCGACGGCTGTGCCTGTCCCTCGGTAAATCAGCGACGCGCGAAGAGGCGATCGAACGGTTGGAAGTGGCTTCGGTGATCCATCACGCCAGGTATTTCGAGCGGAAAATGCAGGGACTGCCATGCGAGGCCCGTCCGCAGGTCGGGGAAATCATCGGCACGGTCGTCGAGTTGGGGTCTGCGGAATTTTGGTCGGGCATTCACCGCCACACGCCATTTCTCAGTCCAGATCCGGCGGGCGATTCGGGGATTTTGATGCCGGTGGATTCTCCTTCCCGCGCGTGGTTGAAATTGGAGGAGGCTGTGCGCTTTTTTGGATTGGAATTCACGCCTGCCGACATCGTGGTTGAACTCGGATGCGCTCCCGGCGGAGTCGTGCTCGCGTTGTTGCGGCGCGGTGTTTCCGTCATTGGCGTGGACCCTGCAAAAATGGCGGATGTCGTGGTCTCATCCGCCATCGACAATCGTGACGGTGCTGCGGGCCGCGAGCCGTGGTTTTTCCACTGCCGGAAACCCGCCGCGCTGGTAAGCAAACGCGACCTCGGTCACGGCGTGACCTGGTTTATGTCCGATATGAACCAATCGCCCGATGTCGTGCTCAGGGAATGTGCGCGTTTTTGCAAGATGGCCCCGGAGATACGGGGAGTCCTCATCACTCTGAAACTCACGGACATCATGCAGATCGCGGACAAAGCACGATGGTTTGAATCTCTCGCAGGTATGGGGTTCACCCACATGCGCCTCCAGCAGCTAGCCGTGCATCACAAGGAATTCTCCCTGCTCGCCACGAAATCATGAGCGGTCGGCCGCACCGATCAGGCCGGGGCCTTATCGAGACCGAAGGCGTCGTGTACGGCGCGGGCGGCGTCTTCGATGCGCGGTTCATCGACGGTGACGGCAATCTTGATTTCCGAAGTGGAGATCATGCCGATGTTGATGCCAGCATCGCCGAGCGCTTTGAACATCGTGGCAGCCACGCCGGAGTGAGAACGCATGCCGATGCCGACGGCGGAAAGCTTGGCAATGCCGGCTTCCGTCTCGATTTTCGAGTTTGGCGCGAGGTCGGCGAGCACGGGCTTGAGCGCGGCCTGAGCCTTGCCGAGATCGTTCGAGTGCATCGTGAACGAATGGCGGGCGAAGCCGTCGTGCGCGATGTTGGAAATGATCATGTCCAAATTGATTTCCGCGTCGCCTAGGGCACCGAGGATGCGACCGGACATGCCGGGGGCGTCGGGAATGCCGGTGATGGTGACGCGTGCCTGCGAGCGTTCGATCGAGACGCCGCGGATGACGACGTTTTCCATGTTGGGATGTTCTTCTAACACGAGGGTGCCGGGGTTATCGTTGAGTGAGGAGCGGACTTCGAAGACGACGCCGAATTTCTTGGCGAATTCGACTGAGCGGGATTGCATGACCTTGGAGCCGGAAGAAGCCATTTCCAGCATTTCGTCATAGGAGATTTCCGGCAGTTTGCGGGCGTTTTTGACGATCCGCGGATCGCAGGTATAGACGCCGTCCACATCGGTGAGGATCTGGCAGACATCCGCCTTGAGTGCGGCGGCCACAGCGATGGCGGTGAGGTCGGATCCTCCGCGACCGAGGGTGTGGATCATGCCGTCCGGAGTGACGCCTTGGAAGCCGGCGACGACGAGGGTTTTTCCTTCATCGAGGAAAACCTGCATGAGAGAGGGGTCCATGTTGAGGATGCGGCCACGGGTGTGGGAGCCGGTGGTCGTGATGCCCGCTTGACGTCCGGTGATCGATGCGGAGTCCACGCCTTGTTCCTGAAGAGCCATCGCGACCAAGGCGATCGATTGTTGCTCGCCGGTGGCCAGCAACACGTCCAACTCGCGTTCGCTCGGGTTTTCTGAGAGGTCCTTGGCCATTTTGATCAGGCCGTCCGTGACGCCGGACATGGCGGAAACCACGGCCACGACCTGGTTGCCTTCGTCGCGGGTGCGTTTCATCCGTGACGCGACATTGCGGATGCGGTCGAGTGAGCCGACGGATGTGCCGCCGTATTTTTGAACGATGAGAGCCATGGTGAAGCGGCGGAGAGTGAAGGGGAACGGCGCGGGGTTGGCAAGAAAATCGAAAGAAATTGAGATGCAAATTTCAAATCGCTTGATTTTCGTGGTTTCAATTTCCGTTTTCGGGTTTAACACCATCGCGTGGCCGCGAAAGCAAAATCATCCTCCCAACCCACCGGAAATTTTTTCGCGGTGGTGGGTAGCGATGACGGCATGGTCCGCGAGCAGGCGTTGATGCTTTATAACGAGCTCACGGGCGGAAATGACGACGGATTTACCCATGAGACGATCGATGGTACCTCCGATAATTCTGATTCCGCGTATGAGATCTGTGCGACCACGGTGCAATCGCTGCTCACGCTGCCAATGTTCGGTGGCGACAAGGTGGTCTGGCTGCGCAATGTGAATTTCCTGGGCGATAACGTCACCGGTCGCTCGCAACGCACCGAGGCCGGAGTGGAAAGCCTGCGTGCCACCTTGGAAAAAGGCATTCCGCAGGGCGTGAAGTTCCTGCTCACCGCCCAAGGCGTCGACAAGCGCCGGGGTTTCTGGAAATTCATCGAGAAATCCGCGGAGGTCCAAGTGCATGACCGCATCGATACCAGCCGCGATGACTGGCAGGACCAAGTGGCCACACTGGTCACCCAGCGGGCTGCCGAGTTAGGGCTGGATTTCGAACCGGACGCGCTGGCGGTCTTTATCCTGCTGGCCGGCGAGCAATCACAGCAAATCGGCAACGAACTCGAAAAACTCGATCTTTATCTCGGGCCGGAGCGCCGCACCATCACCGAGAATGATGTGAACGTGCTGGTTCCACTCAGCCGCGCGGCGGTAGTCTTCGAGATCGGCAAGGCCATCCAAACCGGCAACGCCGCCCGCGCCATCCAACTCATCGACCAGCAGCTCGGCGCGGATGAATCCGCCATCGGTATCATGCGCGCGTCGATTATCGGAGTAGTTAGAAACCTCTACATGGCCAAGCTCATCGTGGAGAAATTCAAAACGCCGACCGGGAACTATCAGGCGTTTGCCGGGGCCCTCAACCGCCTGCCGGAAAACGACCGGGCGTGGCTGCCACAGAAAAAGGACGGCAGCGGTGTGAATGTGTTTCCGATTTTCCTCGCCCTGCCGAATGCCGCGAACTTCGATATCGAAGGCCTGCAAAATGTCATGGAAGCCACACTGAAAGCCGACCAAGCCCTGGTCACCACCGGTCTCGACCACCGTCTCATCCTGCACCGGTTGATCGTGGAAATCGCCTCAGCCCGCAAGACCCCGAACCGCCGCCCTGCGGTCGCCCGCCGATGAAACTCGTGATCACCGCATCTCTCATCGGCATCGCCGCAGGTCTGCTCGGCGCGCTTTGCGGCGTCGGCGGCGGCATCGTGATGGTGCCTGCGTTCGTTGGGTTGTTAGGCCTGGATCACAAACGCGCCGTCGCGACATCGATGGCGATCATCATCATCATTTCCATCGTCGCCACCCTCAACAACAACCGCACCAACAAGCTCATTGATTGGAAAATCGTCGCGGCGGTCGGTGTGGCCTCCGCGATCGCCGCATGGTATGGAAGCGATCTCATGCGCTCCCTCAGCAACCAGACGCTCACCCGTGTCTTTGGTTTGGTATTGGTGGTTTTCGGCGCGCGAATGCTGTGGAAAGCCTGAGGAAACTTTCTTTTTGCCGGATAAAAGAGCATGGACATCGGCGCGATTCATCAGAAATCCCCGGTGGAGGAAAAGATCGCGTTGTTCCGATCCCTATTCCGCGGGCGGGAGGAAGTCCATGCGCGCAGGTTTGAGAGCGCGAAAACCGGGAAGTCTGGTTATCAACCGGCCTGTGGTAACGAGTGGGTGAGGGGAGTTTGCGAAAAGCCGAAGATCCGCTGTAGTGAGTGTGCCTGCCAGAAGTTTCTGCCGGTGACCGATGAGGTGGTGCGCTGGCATTTGTCCGGAACTGACGACCGTAGGAACGCTTTCGTGATGGGCGTCTATCCGATGACGCTGGACGAGCGGTGTTGGTTTCTTGCGGTGGATTTCGATGGCGATCATTGGCAGGATGATTCGGCTGCGTATCTGGAAACCTGTCGACGCATGGACATGCCGGCAGCGCTTGAACGCTCGCGGTCCGGCAATGGCGGGCATGTGTGGCTGTTTTTCTCCGAGGCGGTCCCGGCCGTGCAGGCGAGAAAGCTGGGTGCGCATCTCTTAACGGAAACCATGGAGCACAGGCCGGAAGTGGGATTGCACTCCTACGACCGGTTTTTCCCAAATCAGGACACGCTGCCCAAGGGTGGATTTGGTAATCTGATCGCGCTGCCATTGCAAAAATCCGCGCGCGATGCGGGCAATAGCGTATTTATCGATGATGCGTTTGTTCCGATAGAAGACCAGTGGGCGTATCTAGCAGAATTGGGGCGTGTCACTACTCGGAGTTTGGAAACCATTGTCAAACAGGCGGAAGGCCGCGGAAGAATTGTCGGCGTGAAAATGGCCGTGATGGATGAGGCCGATCCGGAACCCTGGACCGCACGTCCGTCTCGCGGACGCGACGCGCTGCCGACCGGAATTATGCCGGAGCATCTGGAAATCGTTTCGGGCGATCAGTTGTATATTCCTAAAGCCGGGTTGTGTCCGTCGCTGCGCAATGCGATCATCCGTCTCGCGGCATTTCAAAATCCGGAGTTTTACAAGGCCCAGGCGATGCGTCTGCCGACTTACGACAAGCCGCGGATCATCGGATGCGCGGAAGATCACCCGGAGTGTATCGCTCTGCCCAGAGGCTGTTTTGATGAGCTTGTTTCTCTGTTAGGAGAACTGAAGGTAAAGGTGGCGGTCCGCGACGAATGCTCCCAAGGGACGCCGCTTGCGGTGGATTTCATAGGTGTCCTGCGCGATGAACAACAAACCGCCGTAGATGCGATGCTGGCTCACGACACCGGCGTGTTGGCGGCGACCACCGCCTTCGGCAAGACCGTGTTGGCTGCATGGTTGATCGCAAGGCGCGGGGTGAACACATTGATCCTGGTGCACCGTCAGCAGTTGATGGAGCAGTGGGTGGAACGTCTATCACAATTTCTCGGGATCGTGCCCAAGGAAATCGGCCGGTGGGGCGGCGGGAAAAAGAAGCTGACTGGAAATATCGATATCGCGTTGATGCAGAGCGTGATCCGCAAGGATGTGGTGAATGATCTGGTCGGCGACTATGGGCATCTGGTGGTGGATGAGTGTCATCACTTGTCCGCACGCAGTTTTGAGTTGGTGGCACGCCGGGCAAAGGCGAAATATGTGTTAGGATTGTCCGCCACCGTGGCCCGCAAGGATGGGCATCATCCGATCATTTTCATGCAGTGCGGGCCGGTGAGGCACAAGGTTGATGCCCGCAGGCAGGCGGAGGAACGCCCGTTCACGCACGAGGTGTGGGTGCGCCCGACCGGATTTTTTCCTGATGGATCACCAGAGGAGGATAAACGGGCGGAGTTCCAGCGACTGTGTGACGGGGTGATGCGCTCGGATTTCCGCAATCGCCTGATCTGCGCCGATGTGGTGGAATCGGTGAGGGCGGGGAGATCTCCGGTCATTCTCACGGAAAGAACCGAGCACTTGGGGAAGTTGGTGGAGATCATTGGCACGGAGATTCCGCATGTGATCACCTTGCAAGGCGGCATGGGGCGCAAAGCTCTGGTGGCGGCCTTGGAGCGGGCAAAGAACATCCCGGACGGAGAAGGGAGGGTGTTGATCGCCACCGGGAAGTTCATCGGCGAGGGATTCGATGATTCGCGGTTGGACACTCTGTTTCTGACCATGCCGGTTTCCTGGCGCGGCACCATCGCACAGTATGTCGGGCGCCTCCATCGACTTCACGATGCCAAAAAAACCGTGCGGGTCTATGACTATGTGGATCTTGACGTCCCCATGCTTTCCCGGATGTTCGACAAGCGCTGCGCGGGCTATGAAGCGGTGGGTTACTCGATCCTGCTGCCCGCCAGCGCCCTACCCGGATGGCCGGTCGAGGTCCCGCTGCCGGTGGACCCGAAGTGGAAACAGGACTACTCCGCGAGTGTCCGGCGCTTGATCCATGATGGCGTGGATATCCCCTTGGCTCAATTGTTCGTGCATGCCACCACCGGTTTTCACGAGGACACCACCGGAGCGGAACGGGCCAGAAGCGCCAGCGAAGCCTTCTTCTACCGACGTCTTGAGTCGCTGCCGGATCTGGCTGGAAAATTCAAACTCAACGCGCTCTTGCCCATCCCGTTTGATGACCGCAGCCAGATGGAGGTGGACTTTTTGTGCGCTGGAGCGCGTCTGGTGGTCGAAATCGACGGCGGCCAGCATTTGGGAGATGCCGATGCTTGGCGGCGTGACCGCCGGAAGGACGCTGCCTTGCAAACAAATGGATACTTCGTCCTGCGCTTCCTGGCCTTGGATCTCGGGAAAAATTTAGATTTTGTTTTGGAATCCGTCCGCCGAACGTTGGCGACACGCGCCCGACGACCGTGAAATTATTCAAAATCGGGCGAAATTTGAGACTTTTCGACATCTCAAAGCTCATTATTTGGCTCTAGAGAGGCTTGTTTTTAGAAGGTTTTGGAAAAATTTCCTTTTAATCGAGTTTTTTTTTGACAGACTGCTCGGCTTTGCTAAGGTCCGCCCGCTCTTCCCCAAAACCAGTCAGGGGTGCCGCGTCCAGTCCCACATCCGGGAACGGTCGCGGTGTTTTTGTCGGGTTGAAGGAGGAGTGACATCAATACCGCTCGCGTAGCTCAGGGGTAGAGCGCATCCTTGGTAAGGATGAGGTCGGGGGTTCAATTCCCCCCGCGAGCTCCACGGGCAATCACGAAATTATCTCAAAACAGTCTCAGAAGAAACACAACTACCATGGCTAAGGAATCATTCAAGCGCAATAAACCGCACGTCAATATCGGAACCATCGGTCACGTCGACCATGGTAAAACCTCCCTCACCGCAGCTATCACCATGACGCTGGCCGAAAAAGGCCTCGCTCAATTGAAAAGCTACGCCGACATCGACGCCGCTCCCGAAGAACGCGAGCGCGGTATCACCATCAACACCGCCCACGTCGAATACGAAACCGAAAAGCGCCACTATGCGCACGTCGATTGCCCAGGCCACGCCGACTACGTCAAAAACATGATCACCGGTGCCGCCCAGATGGACGGAGCCATTCTTGTGGTTTCTGCTGCGGACGGCCCGATGCCCCAGACCCGCGAGCACATCCTGCTTGCCCGTCAGGTCGGCGTTCCCGCCCTCGTGGTGTTCATGAACAAGGTTGACCTTGTGGATGACGCGGAGCTTCTCGAACTCGTCGAAATGGAAATCCGCGATCTCCTCTCCTACTACGAATTCCCAGGTGACGACATTCCGATCGTCATGGGTTCCGCCAAGGGCATGCTCGATGGCGATGCTTCCCAGAAGGAAAACATCATGAAACTCATGGATGCCGTGGATTCCTACATCCCCGAGCCTGAGCGTCCGATCGACAAGACTTTCCTGATGCCCGTCGAAGACGTGTTCTCGATCGAAGGTCGTGGCACTGTCTGCACCGGTCGTGTGGAGCGCGGTATCATCAAGAAGATGGAAGAAGTCGAAATCGTCGGCATCCGCGACACCCAGAAGACCACCGTCACGGACATCGAAATGTTCCGTAAACTCCTCGACGAAGGTCGTGCGGGTGACAACTGCGGTCTGCTTCTCCGCGGTCTCAAAAAGACCGACATCGAGCGCGGTCAAGTCATCGCCAAGCCAGGCACTGTCAAGGGTCACACGGTCTTCAAGTCCGAGATCTACGTTCTTTCGAAGGAAGAAGGCGGTCGCCACACCCCGTTCTTCTCGAACTATCGTCCCCAGTTCTACTTCCGCACTACCGACGTGACCGGCAGCATCAAGCTCCCGGAAGGCGTGGAAATGGTGATGCCTGGTGACAATATCAATCTTGAAGTCGAACTCATCACTCCGATCGCCATGGAGCAAACCATGCGCTTCGCCATCCGCGAAGGTGGTCGCACCGTCGGTGCCGGCCGAGTGGGTGAAATCATCAAGTAAACATTCGCGACAAGGCGTCAGGTTCAAAGTCCTTAACCGGGCAGGGACCTAACGCCGGAATCCGGGGCACCCCGCTCAAAACGGGGTGCCCTTGAGTCGCCTCAACACGGCAGTAGTTCAATTGGTAGAGCATCGGTCTCCAAAACCGAGTGTTGGGGGTTCGAGTCCCTCCTGCCGTGCCACTCTTTTTCACACATTCCGACACAACATCCCCGCAATCATGTTTTCAAAAATCTCCGGTTTTCTAGGTGAGGTCAAGGGCGAGCTCCGCAAGGCGAGTTGGCCGTGGGAGTCCGATCCGAAAATCAAGGGCTTGAAGAAATACAAGGAACTCGTGGACTCGACCGTCGTGGTCCTGATCGCGATGATTCTGCTGGCGGCATTTGTGCAGTTCTGGGACTTCTTCCACGTGCTCATCGTGGGATTTTTCACCAATATCGGTCGTTGATTTGATTCAGCGCCCCCAATTTCCCCAATCTTTTCCCGTCCGATCCGTCATGTCAGAAACCAAATCGTTCCGCGACCAGTGGTATGTTGTTCAAGTCCTCTCCGGTCAGGAGGGGAAAGTTCGTGACCGGATCCAGCGCAATGCGGAGTCCGAAGGAATGACGGAATATATCCGCGAAGTCCTCGTGCCGACTGAAATGGTCTCCGAGATCCGCCGCGGCAAGAAAACCGAAACCAAGAAGAAATTCTTCCCCGGTTATATCATCGTCAATATGTATCTCTCCACGGAGGACGGCCAGCTCGTCGAGAAGACCTGGTTTTTCATCAAGGAGATGGACGGTGTGATCGGCTTCGCAGGCACCAAAGACCGCCCCGCTCCGATGCGTCAGCGCGAGGTGGATGCCATGCTCTCGCAAATCAAGGAACGCGAGGAAAGCGTCCGCCCGGCCATCAGTTTCGAGGTCGGAGACACTGTCAAGGTAGCCGACGGTCCGTTCCAGAGCCAAAACGGCATTGTCGAGGAAATCGACCCGGAGCGCGGCAAGCTGCGCGTTTCCGTCACGATTTTCGGTCGCAGCACACCCGTCGAGCTGGAATACTGGCAAGTCGAACGCGCCTAATCGCAGATTTTATTATTTCAGCTTTTCAGAAACTCAGCATTACCCTACCACCCCTCTCCCGAACGTAACACAGCACTCATTATGGCCAAGGAAGTCGTCAAAATCATCAAGCTCCAGATCAAAGCCGGAGCAGCCAACCCGTCACCGCCCGTCGGTCCTGCCCTCGGTCAGGCTGGCGTCAACATCATGGCGTTCTGTAAGGAATTCAACGCCGCAACCCAGAGCCAGACAGGCGATGTGCTTCCGGTGGTGATTTCAGTTTACAAGGACAAGTCATTCTCCTTTGTGACCAAGAAGCCCCCCGCGGGCAATTTGCTCAAAAAGGCTGCCGGTCTCGCCTCCGGATCCAAGGAAGCCAACCGCACCAAGGTCGGTAAGATCACCAAGGCACAGTTGATGGAGGTCGTCAAAATCAAGATGCCGGACCTCAATACCAAGGACCCGGAAGCGGCCGCCCGCATTCTAGCCGGCACCGCCCGCCAGATGGGCCTTGAAATCGAAGGGATGTAACTCAAGGAGTGTGGGCATCCCCGCCCACACCCAAAAATTCTCCGCCAAAGGTTTAAAAGCCAGAGGCACCCGCAGGAGGGAAAGGCAATCCGCATTTTCCGCCCGAACTGCAAACCACACACCACAATGGCCAAACACCGCAGCAAACGCTACAAACAGGCAGTCGCTCTCCTTCAGACAGGCAAGAGTTACTCTCTGACCGATGCAATCAGCACCGTGAAGACATTCCCGGCGCCCAAGTTCAACCCGACTGTGACCCTTTCGTTCCACCTCGGCGTGGATCCCCGGAAGAGCGATCAGATGGTCCGGGGTTCTGTTTCCCTGCCCCACGGCACGGGTAAAAACGTCCGCGTGGCCGTCTTCGCCCAAGGCGCGGCCGCAGAAGCCGCCACCGCCGCCGGAGCCGAATTCGTCGGTTACGAGGACCTTATCAAGAAAATCCAGGAAGGTTTCACGGATTTCGATTCCGCGATCGCCACTCCGGATGCCATGACGGAAGTCCGGAAAATCGCCCGGATCCTCGGTCCCCGCGGCTTGATGCCTAATCCGAAAACCGGAACCGTCACCGACGACACCGCCAAGGCCGTCAAGGAAGTCAAGGCCGGCCGCGTCGATTTCAAACTCGATAAAAACGGCAATGTCTCGGGATCGATCGGCAAAACTTCGTTTGAACCTGATCAACTCCACGAAAACGCCCGCGCTTTCGTCGATAGCGTCGTCCGTGCCAAACCGGCAACCGCCAAGGGCAACTACATCCAAGCGGTGACTCTCGCCGCCACGATGCTGCCTGGCATCCCGCTGGAAGCCTCCACCTACACCAAAGCTTCCGCTTAACCCCTGGACCGCAAACGACCATGAATCCCGATAAGAAAATCATCATCAACGGTCTGCTCGATCGCGTTAACGCGTCACCATACCTCATCGTCATCGACTACACCGGTCTCACTGTGAAGCAGTTCACGGAACTCCGGAACCGTCTCGATGCCGGCGGCGCACGTTGCACCGTCGCCAAGAATAGCTACATGCGCAAGGTCCTGACCGAAGCCGGTCTGCCGGACATTAGCGAAGGTCTCGTCGGCCAGACGGCTTTCGTCATGGGCGAAAGCGAAGTCTTCGCCGCCGCCAAGGTTATCAAGAATTTCGAAAAGGAATTCAAGAAGCCCGAAATGAAAATCGGCATCCTCGGCAACGCCGTGCTCGATTCCGACAAGCTCCGGGCCATCGCCGACATCCCATCCCGCGAAGCGGTGCTATCACAGCTTCTTGGAACCATCCTCGAGCCGGCATCCCGTATCGCCCGCGTCATCAAGAACAAATTCAACCCGGACGACGACAGTGCACCGTCGGAAGAATCGGCCCCCGCCGAGGAAGCCCCCGCTGCCGCGGCCGAATAAACCATCTGAACTGAAGGCGGCGGCGTCTCCCGCTACCGCCCGAACCCATAATGGTTCCTCGTCGGCGCGGCGGCTGCCGCACTGAAATTCCCGGAGGCTCCGGGAGCGACGATACCGAACAAGGAGAAACAAAACAAAATGGCAAACATAGACACACTCGTTGAAGAACTCGGCAAGCTTACCGTTCTGGAAGCTGTCGATCTCGTTAAAAAATTGGAAGAAACCTGGGGCGTATCCGCCGCTGCACCGGTCGCAATGGCTGGTCCTGCTGCGGGTCCTGTCGAAGCTGCGGAAGAAAAGACGGAATTTGATGTCGTGCTCGTTGATTGCGGCGCGAACAAGATCGCCGTCATCAAAGCCGTGCGCGAAGTCGTTCCTGGTCTTGGTCTCGCGGACGCGAAGAAGCTCGTCGAAAGCGCACCTGCCAAGGTGCTCGAAGGCGTGGCCAAAGACGCTGCCGAAGCAGGCAAGAAGAAACTCGAAGAGGCTGGCGCCAAAATCGAGCTCAAATAACTATCACCGGATTTTTCCCGGGGCGGAGCGATCCGTCCCCGGGAATTTCCGTCGTGACCGGCGCGAGATTCTGAAATCAACAAAAGGCTTTCGCTCCGATTCCGACACATCCTCTCAACGCTTGAACATCACCCCGCCTGAGACCGTCCGCGGCTCGGGCTCAATTTGTCATTAGAATAACACACAACGCCATGGCTGAACGTCTCTATTTCGGGAAATTTGAAGAAGTCATCGAACCGCCCAACCTCATCGAGGTGCAAAGCAGGTCGTATGACGAGTTCCTTCAAAAGGAAGTGCCTCCCAGCGAACGCTCGGATTCCGGATTGCAAGCGGTTTTCCGCGAAGTCTTTCCAATCAAGAGCTACGATGAGGCGATCGAACTCGATTTCGTCACATACGATATCGAAGATCCCAAGATCACTTCTCTCGAATCGCTGCGCAACAGCGAGAGCTTCAGTGCCGCCCTCTACGTGACCTTCAAGCTCAAGGATGAGACCGGCAGCAAGAAAGAACGCGTTTACATGGGCGAACTGCCGATGATGACCCGCCGCGGCACTTTCATCATCAACGGTGCCGAGCGTGTCATCGTTTCCCAGCTCCATCGCTCTCCCGGCATCTGCTTCGAGACCTCCCAGCATCTCAACGGCAAGCTCCTCCACTCGTTCCGCATCATCCCGGACCGTGGCTCATGGCTGGAAGTGCAGTTCGATACTAACGACCTGCTCTACGTCTATCTCGACCGCCGTCGCCGCCGCCGTAAATTCCTTGCCACCACCTTCCTGCGGGTGCTCGGTTACCCCACCGACCGCGATATCGTTAGTCATTTCTATTCTCCCGAGGCGCTCGCGCTTTCCGAGAAAATGGACGAGGCGGAACTGGGCCACAAGGTCCCCTTCGAAGACATCGTCGAAGGCGAAATGGTCGTCGCCAAGGCCTATGAGCCACTCACCATCGGCATCGTCCGCCAACTTCTCGCGCTCGGTCACAAGAAGGTCGAGGTCATCGACGGTCGCGAAGACGAAATTCTCCTCAAGTCGCTTCGTAAAGATCCCGCGAAGGATGAAGAATCCGCGCTGAAGGATATCTATCGGAAGCTCCGCCCTGGAGACCCGCC
Organism: Akkermansiaceae bacterium; assembly: GCA_903906515.1. Classification (GTDB taxonomy): domain Bacteria; phylum Verrucomicrobiota; class Verrucomicrobiia; order Verrucomicrobiales; family Akkermansiaceae; genus Luteolibacter. The sequence goes on along the minus strand of CAIVKO010000108.1, from coordinate 30,376 downwards.
GACTGCCGCGAACTCCCGCGCCCTGCTGAAGCGTCTGTTCTTCGATCCGAAGAAATACGACCTTACCCGCGTCGGCCGCTACAAGATCAATCAGAAGCTCGGTATCGGTGTGGATTCCGACCAGCGCATCATGGTGCCCGAGGACTTCCTCGCCGCCGTCCGCTACATCCTCAAGCTGAAAAAAGGCGATGGTGTCATCGATGACATCGATCACCTTGGTTCCCGCCGCGTCCGTGCGGTCGGTGAACTGCTCGCCAACCAGTGCCGCGTGGGCCTTGCCCGCACCGAGCGTCTGGTCAAGGAGCGCATGACTTTGTTCGACGTGAACATCGAAGGCATGACACCGCAGAAACTCATCAACCCGAAGGCGCTCTCCGCCGTCGTGCGTGATTTCTTCGGCCGTTCGCAGCTCTCGCAGTTCATGGACCAAACGAACCCGCTCGCCGAGCTCACCCACAAGCGCCGTCTTTCGGCTCTTGGGCCGGGTGGTCTCAACCGCGACCGCGCAGGCTTCGAAGTCCGCGACGTCCATCCATCCCACTACGGCCGGATCTGCCCGATCGAAACTCCTGAAGGTCCTAACATCGGTCTCATCAACTCGATGTGTACCTATGCACGCATCAATGAGTTCGGTTTCATCGAAACTCCCTATCGCCGCGTCAAGGACAGCCGCGTCACCAACGAGATTGAATATCTAACGGCCGACCAGGAGGAAAACTTCCTCATCGCCCAGGCGAACAACCCGATCGACAAGAAAGGCACCTTCCTCACCGAGCGCATCACCGCTCGTGAAAAAGGCGGAGAGTTCATCGAGGCCCTGCCTGCGGACGTTCACTACATGGACGTTTCTCCGAAGCAGCTCGTTTCCGTGGCCGCCGGTCTGATTCCCTTCCTTGAGCACGACGACGCCAACCGCGCGCTCATGGGATCCAACATGCAGCGCCAGGGTGTGCCGCTCCTCGTTTCCGAAGCGCCGCTCGTCGGCACCGGTCTCGAAGGCAAGGCTGCCCGTGACTCCCGCGCCGTGGTGGTCTCCGAAGCGGATGGAATCGTAGCCGCAGCCACTGCGGAAATGATCGTCACCACTCCGGATGGCGTGTTGCCGGTTTCCGATGAGAAATTCCTTAGCGATCCGGAAGCGGTGAAATCCAACCTTGAGAAAGGCATCATGGTCTATCCGTTGCGCAAGTTCATGCGCTCGAATGCCAGCACCTGCATCAATCAGAAGCCGATCATCAAGAAAGGCCAGAAAATCAAGAAAGGCCAAGTGCTCGCCGACGGTCCTAACACCGAAGACGGAGAACTCGCCATTGGCCGCAACGTGCTCGTCGCGTTCATGCCATGGAACGGTTACAACTTCGAAGATGCCATCGCCATCTCCGAGCGCGTCGTCAAGGATGACGTTTATACCTCCATCCACATCGACGAATACGACGTCGCCGCCCGTGACACGAAACTCGGACCGGAAGAAATCACCCGTGACATTCCGAACGTCGGTGAGGACGCCCTGCGCAACCTCGACCACGACGGCATCATCCGCATCGGTGCGGAAGTGAAACCTGGCGATATTCTCGTCGGTAAGATCACCCCGAAATCCGAAACCGAACTCGCTCCGGAAGAACGCCTGCTGCGCGCCATCTTCGGTGAGAAGGCCGCCGATGTGAAGGACACCTCGCTGCGCGTGCCATCCGGTTGCATCGGCATCATCCAGGACGTCCGCGTTTCCCAAAGCGGATTCGCCAAAAAACGCCTCGATAAGGTCGATCCCACCGAACTCAAGAAGACGCTCAAGAAAATCAACGACGAGCACAAAAAGAAGGCGGACAAGCTCACCGATGATCTCACCGAGCGGCTTTCCGATATTCTGCTAGGCGAGAAAATCCCGCTCGACGTGGTCAACGCGCAAACCGGCGAAATTATCATTCCTGCCAACCGCAAGATCACCAAGACGCTGCTCCGCAAGCTGGCTTCCGTGCATGATCACATCGAAATCGATCCTTCCCCGATCCGTAACAAGATTTTGGAAATCATCACCTCGTTCGAAAGCCGCTTCCAAGAACTCGACACCGAGCGCGAACGCAAACTCGATTCACTGGAGTCCGGAGATGAAGTCGATCCCGGCGTCATCAAGGAAGTGAAGGTTTTCATTGCCGCCAAACGGAAACTTTCCGTCGGTGACAAGATGGCTGGCCGCCACGGTAACAAGGGCGTTGTTGCCAACATTGTTCCCGAGGAAGACATGCCCTATCTGGCAGACGGAACACCCGTCGATATCTGCCTCAACCCGCTCGGCGTGCCGTCGCGGATGAACGTCGGCCAGGTGCTTGAAACCCACCTCGGTGTTGCTGCCAAGGCGCTCGGCTTCAAGGTTGCCACTCCGATTTTCGATGGCATCAAGGAAGAGGTCATCTGGGATTTCATGTCCAAAGCCAAGCAGGTGGATGGCGTGAAATTTATCGGAGACAACGGTGAACTCCGCGAGCGCCGCCCGGACGAACCGGAAGGACGCGGTTACACATGGATCGGCGATGGCAAGGACGGTACCACCGGCGGTAAATCGACCCTCTATGACGGTCGCACCGGCGAGGCTTTCCACAACCCGGTCGTGGTCGGCATGATCTACATTCTGAAACTCGGCCATTTGGTTGCGGACAAGATCCACGCCCGTGCTGTCGGTCCGTATTCGCTCGTCACCCAACAACCGCTCGGCGGCAAGGCCCAATACGGTGGCCAGCGCTTCGGAGAAATGGAAGTCTGGGCGCTCGAAGCCTACGGCGCCGCCTATACGCTTCAGGAATTGCTCACCGTCAAATCCGACGACGTGTTGGGCCGCACCCGGATCTACGAGGCGATCGTCAAGGGCGACAACAACCTCGAAGCCGGCACGCCGGAGTCGTTCAACGTGCTCATCAAGGAAATGCAGTCGCTCGGTCTCGATGTCCGACCCGGCCGCAGGGGATCCACCCATGGCTCCGGCATCACCGGCGGTCTGGATGACTACTCCCTCGATGACCTCACCCTGTAATTTGAAATACGCGAACCCTAATCCCTGACCTAAAACGTTACTAACAACATGAGTGTCGATAACAACCTTCGCGAATTATTTGGAGTGGACGAGCGCCCTGAGGCATTTGACCAAATCTCCATCACCGTTGCTTCCCCGGAAATCATCCGTTCCTGGTCCAAGGGCGAGGTGAAAAACCCGGAAACCATCAACTATCGGACGTTCAAGCCTGAAAAAGGCGGTCTCTTCTGCGAGCGGATCTTCGGACCCACCCGCGACTGGGAGTGCGCCTGCGGCAAATACAAGCGCATCAAGCACAAGGGCGTCATCTGCGACCGTTGCGGCGTGGAAGTCACCCTGAGCCGCGTCCGTCGCGAGCGCATGGGTCACATCGAGTTGGCCGTGCCGGTTTCACACATCTGGTTCTACAAGTGCATGCCATCCCGCATCGGCCTGATGTTGGATCTGAGCGCCCGCCAGCTTGAGCGTATCATTTATTATGAGGATTACGTCGTCACCGAGCAGGGCAATACAGCGCTCGAAGTCGGCCAGCTTCTCACGGAAAAAGAATTGATAGAAGCCGAAGACACCTACGGTGACGGTTCGTTCAAAGCCGCCATGGGTGCGGAAGCACTTCAGGAGCTGCTTCGTCAGGTCGATCTCCCGTCGCTCGCCGTGCGCCTCGAGGAGGAACTCGCCACCACGCGCTCGAAGCAGAACAAGAAAAAGCTTTCGAAGCGCCTGCGCATCACTCAGGGATTTGCGGCTTCCAAGTCGCGCCCGGAATGGATGGTGCAGACGGTCCTTCCCGTGATCCCGCCGGACCTTCGTCCGCTGGTTCCGCTCGAAGGCGGCCGTTTCGCCACCTCCGACCTGAACGACCTCTATCGTCGCGTCATCAACCGCAACAACCGCCTCAAGAACCTCCTGCTCCTCAAAACGCCGGAAGTCATCATCCGCAACGAAAAGCGGATGCTCCAGGAAGCGGTTGACGCGCTCTTCGACAACGGCCGCCACGGTCGTGCCGTTACCGGCGCAGGCAACCGTCCTCTCAAGTCCCTCAGTGACATGCTCAAAGGCAAAGGCGGTCGTTTCCGTCAGAACCTTCTCGGCAAGCGCGTCGATTACTCCGGCCGCTCCGTTATCGTCATCGGTCCGGACCTCAAGCTCGGTCAGTGCGGTCTTCCCAAGAAGATGGCGCTCACCTTGTTCGAGCCCTTCATCATCCGTCGCCTCAAGGAACTTGGCTATTGCCACACCGTGCGCTCGGCCAAGAAGATGATCGATCGCAAGACGACCGAAGTTTGGGATATTCTAGCAGAAGTTACCAAGGGTCACCCGATTCTGCTCAACCGCGCTCCCACGCTTCACCGTCTGTCGATCCAGGCCTTCGAACCGAAACTCATCGAAGGTGAAGCCATCCGCGTCCACCCGCTCGTTTGTACCGCCTACAACGCGGACTTCGACGGTGACCAAATGGCCGTCCACGTGCCGCTCTCGGTGGAAGCACAGATGGAGTGCCGCCAGTTGATGTTGGCTCCTAACAACATCTTCTCGCCCGCATCCGGCCGCCCGATCACGGTGCCCTCGCAGGACATCATTCTGGGCACCTACTATCTCACATGGGCCGGCATTCGCACCGCCAAGGACCGTGAGAAGGAAGAGCACCTGCCGCTGTTTGAAAACTCCTCGGAAGTCGAGTTCGCCCTCGCCTCCGGCAAGGTTGGCTATCACCAGTGGATCCGCATCCGTAACCCCGATCACGGCAAAGACACTGTCTTCGGATACAAGGGTGAAGAACTCACCACCAAGGACCGCAAGGAACTCAAGCCGCTCGAAGCAGCGCTCCGTCAGGGCAAGATCATCGAGACCACCCCGGGTCGCGTCCGTTTCAACGAAATCTGGCCTGCAGGCGTTGGTTTTATCAACCACAACGTCGGCAAGAAACAAATCGGCGACATCATCTGGCGCTGCTATCAGACCGTCGGCAAGCCGGAAACCGTGAAGGTGCTCGACGACCTCAAGACCCTCGGATTCAAGGAAGCCACTCGTTCCGGTACCTCGATTGGTATTGTGGATATGGTCATTCCCGAAGAGAAAAAGGAAGTCATTGCCAAGGCCTACGAGGACGTCGAAAAAGTCACCAAACAATATCGTAACGGCGTCATCACCGACGGCGAGCGCTATCAGAAAGTGGTGGACGTCTGGACCCACGCCACTGACACCATCGCCAACGCGCTCTATCGCAAGATCGAGTTCAACGATGGCAAAGCCAAAGCGTCGCCACTCTTCATGATGGTCGATTCCGGCGCTCGGGGTAACAAATCCCAGATCAAACAGCTCGGTGGTATGCGCGGCCTCATGGCAAAGCCCTCCGGCGAAATCATCGAACGCCCCATCATTTCGAACTTCCGCGAAGGTCTCTCGGTGCTCGAATACTTCATCTCCACCCACGGCGCCCGCAAGGGTCTTTCCGATACCGCGCTGAAAACTGCGGACTCCGGATACATGACCCGCAAGCTCGTCGATGTGGCTCAGGATGTGATCATCACCCAACAGGATTGCGGCACGGCCAACGGCATTTCGGTGGCCGCCATCATGGATGGTGACGAAGAATCCGCTTCGTTGGAATCCCGCATCTATGGCCGCGTTTCCTGCGAGCAGATCAAGGACCCCGTCACCGGCGAAATCATCGTGGAAGTCGATGACGTGATCAACGAGAAGCAGGCGAAAGCAGTCGAGCGTATCGGCGTCCTGAAACTCAAGATCCGCTCCGTGCTCACCTGCGAATCAGACCGCGGCTGCTGCGCCAATTGCTATGGCCTCAACCTCGCCACCGGCCTCCCGGTCAAAATCGGCGAAGCGGTCGGCATCATCGCCGCCCAGTCGATCGGCGAACCCGGCACCCAGCTCACCATGCGGACGTTCCACGTCGGTGGTGTGGCCGCAGCCACGTTCAAACAACCTATCATCAAAACCAAGAACGCCGGACGCCTCGTTTACAAGGACCTCCGCACCGTGCAGGCCGCCGATGGCACCTGGGTCGTGCTCAACAAGAACGGCTCGATCTCGATCCGCGACAAGGCCGGCCTCGAACTCGAAAGTCAGACGATCGTCATCGGTTCCATCATCTCCGTGAAGGACGGTGAGGACGTCAAGAAGGGCGACACCGTGGTCACATGGGACCCCTACAACGTGCCGATTCTCACGGAGAAGGCCGGTAAGGTCGAGTTCCGCGACATGATCTCCGGCATCACCGTGACTAACGAAACGGACAAGGAAACCGGCAAGAAGGGCATGGTAGTCACCGAGCACAAGGAAGACCTCCATCCGCAGGTCGTCATCCTCGATGAAAAGACCAAGGAAGTGAAAGCCAGTTACTCGATCCCCGTCGGCGCCCACCTTTCCGTCAAGGAAGGCCAGATCGTCACCGGTGGTATCCAGCTTGCCAAAACTCCCCGCAAGGTCGCCCGCACCAAGGACATCACCGGCGGTCTGCCGCGCGTTGCCGAGCTTTTCGAAGCCCGCAAACCGAAAGATTCCTGTGTCATCTCCAAGATCGAGGGCGAAGTTTCCTTTGGCACCAACGTGCGCGGCAAGAAACGCGTCGTTGTCACCCACGCCGAATCCGGCGAAACCCAGGACCACTTGGTCCCGATGGGCAAACACATCATCGTCACCGATGGCGACAAGGTGAAACGCGGCGACCAAATCACCGAAGGCCCCGTGTCTCCGGACGACTTGCTCGAAGCCTGCGGTGCCCAGGAACTCCAGGAACACCTCGTCAACGAAGTGCAGTCGGTTTACCGCGTCCAAGGCGTGGAAATCAATGACAAGCACATCGAAGTCATCATCCGCCAGATGCTGCGCAAAGTCCGTATCACTGATCCGGGCGATGCCGACCAATACCTCTGGGGCGATCAAATCGACCGCACGAACTTCAAGCGCATCAACGCCGAGATCGTCGCCAACGGTGGCAAACCTGCCGAAGGTGAGCCGGTCCTGCTTGGTATCACCAAAGCCTCGCTGGAAACTGACTCGTTCATCTCCGCCGCTTCCTTCCAAGACACCACCCGTGTCCTCACCGAAGCCGCCACGCTGGGCAAAGTCGATTACCTCACCGGTTTCAAGGAAAACGTCATCATGGGTCACCTCATCCCGGCCGGCACAGGCTTCCCGTGCCACCGCGATTCGGAATTCGAATTCACCGTCGAGGAACCCGAACCGATCATCATTCCTAAGGAAATCATCGAGGAAGACGAAGACACGGCCACTGCCTGATCCCTCGTCCCACCAACCCTTCAACACCCCGTCTCCCCATCCGCGTGGAGACGGGGTGTTTTGTTTGGAGGGTGGTTCTTTTACCTGTTAGCAAATCCCGCTGACGATCGTCAGTGGGATTTGTAAGTCTCAAAAGGAAATTGGGGATTTGAAATTGAGTGATTGGCTCCTCATTTCAATCAGTTGGATATTAGACATGACTCATCCAGAAAGTGAGTTCGAATTTTCGGCTAAGTTGGTAGGGACGACCATCCGGCGAGCATCCGTTTGTTGGGATCTATCAGTATAACACATTGATTTTCTGTGGCATGAGAAAATCTATCTGTTTGTTTGTGTGATATGTTAGTTTGTTAATTATTTACGAGTGATGACTTGACATCGGCTAGATTGTGTGGTTAGAACGTCGGCGAGCTGATTGGTTCGGCCCGAAATCCATGTGAATTCTTCGAAAATACAAATGAAAATTAAATCATCACCATCATTATTATTGTTGTTGCCGCTGTCGTTATTATCTTTCTGTGGGGGAAATGTGGAGGGGGCGATTTCTTTAACGAGCGGAATCGCCTATACGCAGAACTTCGATGTTCTGGCTTCTAGCGGAACATCAAGCACGATGCCAATTGACTGGGTATTTACGGAGAGCGGTGTCAATAGTGACATATTATACGCAACCGGAATCGGTTCCAGTACCACGGGTGATACATACAGTTTTGGCGGAGGTTCTTCCTCAGAGCGTGCTCTAGGAGGATTGCAAAGTGGATCCCTCATCCCGACCTTCGGAGCTTCGTTCACGAACAATATCGGAGTTGGTGTGATTGATCTCCACATCAGCTACACAGGAGAACAATGGCGTCTTGGGACGGCAGATGCCAATATTGATCGACTCGATTTTCAATACAGCACCGACGCAATATCCCTAACATCAGGAACGTGGGTCGATTTCAACAGCTTGGATTTCAGTTCTCCCTACAATGGGGTTGCAGGGTCTTTGGATGGCAATGCTGCTGGTAAAAAAACAAGCATTACGGCCATGATTCCCAACCTCAATATTGCGAACGGCGCCACTTTCTGGATTCGTTGGAATGATTTCAATGTCACGAGTTTCGACGATGGACTGGCAGTGGATGATTTTTCCGTGACCGCCGTCCCCGAACCCACGGCGGTTCTGTTGGGTGCTATAGGGCTTCTCGGGTTGCTGCGTCGGCGCCGTTAGATTGTGGGGTGTCCAGAGTGGGCAGAGAGCGCTGGAAAATTTAAGGGAGTCACCTTTGCGTTCCCTTGGCGGTTCAATGCCCTAATTTATCCCGCTCGTCCTGTGAAATGGCTTGGGTAAGACCCTGATGATTCACCCGCACGGTGGTGACGCTGCCGTGGGCCGCGGTTTCGCCTGCGGCGGTGAGCACCTCGAAATTCCAGGTGATCGACGAGTTTCCGATTTTTGAAATTTCCAACAGGACCTCGATACGGTCGCCGGTGAGAAGGGGGCGTTTGAAATCGCAGGAGACTTTCACGCGCGGCCAGCCGCCTTGCGAACGATCGAACACCAGTAAGCCGCGCGATTTGAGAAAAGCATGTTCAGCCTCCTCGAAGTAGCGGAAGATGTTAGGGAAGTGCATCCATCCGCTGGCATCGGTATCGCCGAAGGCGACCTCGCAGGCGTGATGGTGGACCGGAGCATCCATGCTCACTCGAATTTGCTGACAAGCACCGAGGCGTTGTGACCGCCGAAACCGAAGCTGTTGCTGATGGCCACCTTGACGTCGGCCTCGCGGGCGATGTTGGGCACGCAGTCGAGATCGCACTCGGGGTCTTGGTCATCCACGTTGATGGTGGGAGGAACGATGCCGTCCTTGATGGCCATGACGCAGGCGATCAATTCCATGCCGCCGGCGGCTCCGAGCATGTGGCCGGTCATCGACTTGGTGGAACTCACCATGAGGCCGTTTTTCACGTGATCACCGAATGCGAGTTTGATCGCCTTGGTTTCTGCGATGTCGCCGAGGCCGGTCGATGTCGCGTGGGCGTTGAGGTAGTTGACGTCGCTCGGGTTTTTCTTTCCGTGATCGAGGGCCATCTGGATCGCATAGGCCGGGCCGCTGCCGTCAGGTGACGGGGCGCTGAGGTGGTAGGCATCCGCGCTGATGCCGTAGCCGATGAGTTCGGCGTAGATCGTGGCACCGCGTTTTTTCGCGTGTTCGAGTTCCTCGATCATGATGACACCGGCACCTTCGCCCATGACGAATCCGTCACGGTTTTTATCAAACGGGCGTGACGCGCGCTCCGGTTCATCGTTGCGGGTGCTGAGGGCCTTCATGTTGCCGAATCCGCAGAGTCCGAGAGGAAGAATGGTCGCTTCGGTGCCACCGCAGAGGAAGCCATCGGCATCGCCGAATTTGATGATACGCCAGGCTTCGCCGATATTGTGGTTGGAGGTCGCGCAGGCGGTGACGATCGACATGTTGGGTCCCATGAAGCCGAATTCCATCGAAATGATGCCGCTAGCGATGTTGGAGATCATCATCGGAATGGTGAATGGCGACACGCGTTTGGGACCCTTGGTCATATAAACGCTGTGCTCGCGTTCGAGAGTATTCAGTCCGCCGATGCCGCTGCCGACCATGACGCCGAACCTGCGAAGATTGATCGCTGCGGTATCCAGTCCCGAGTCTTCCAGCGCCATTTTGGAGGCCGCCACGGCGAATTGCACGTAACGGTCCGCGCGACGGGCATCCTTGGGAACCCGGAAATAGCCGTCTGCCTCGAAGTTTTTCACCTCGCCGGCGATCTTGCAATCGAACGCCTCTACGTCGAGTTGCGTGATCCGCGCGATCCCGCTACGACCGGCTTTCAAGCCTTCCCATGTGGTTGCCAAATCGTTGCCGAGAGGGGAAACACAACCAATGCCAGTGATGACGACGCGCCTTTCATTCATAAGTTCGGGAGTCAGTGTGACCGGCCCCGTCCCACCACGCAAGCATCATCACACATCTGCGGGTAAATCTGTGCGAAAATCCGCTAAAAAAGCCGGAATCCGGGGTGTTAACAGCCGATTATCACGAAATTTTCCTGCGATTTCGAGGTTTATCCAGCCGGATGGCCTGTTCCCGCTTGATATGGAGTCACTTCCAATCGACTCTGGGACCATCAAACCGACCCTGCCCCTTTCCTGTTTTATGAAATGCATTCCTCGTGATTTTCCATTTTGTCGGTGGTTGTCAGCCATCGGGCTGATCATCGCTGTTTCCGCCCAGTTTTCGATGGGGCAACTGCCCGGCATCAAAGCCGTTCTGGAAGGTCAGGCCTTGGCCAATCCGGAAGCGGAAAAATCCGAAAAACCCGAGGAAACCCGCGCCAGGCTCGAACGCTGGCAGCAGGAGGCTCGCGAAACCCTGACGCGCCTGGAAACCGCCACTCCACCGGCGGATATCAGGGTGGAGGAGGTCGAAGGCCGCCGTCGTGATCTCGAACAGATGACGCTCTCGCTTAGCCGTTCTATCAAAAGTATCACCACCATTGCGGAAGCGCGCAAGGATCAGGAAGTCTCCCGCGCCGAAGAAGCCGCATGGAAGGGCTTCAAGGAAATACCTCCGTATTCGCTGCTCATGGTGGACGACCTGCTCAACGAGCGGGATGCGATCAAGGCGAATCTCTCATCTCAGGAAGCCTCGCTTATCAATTTCGAAAGCATTTTGTCTGCGATTCTCAGCGAGGCGAAAACCACCGAAGGGAGTCTCAGCAACAGCCTGCTCGCCGTGAAAAACTCCGATGAGAAAACATCGGAAGTCATGAAATGGCGTCTGGATGCCGCTCGCGAAAAATCCCGGCTCATGGCGGTGCGCTCCGGGATGATGCAGAAAAATTGTGAGGGTCTCAGGGAGCGCATCGCGGCCACCCGGATCGATCTCGCGCTGATTGGTCGCAAGGTGGCCGTCGCCAGCGCGGACAGCCACCTCAACGAGGAGGATCTGGCGAAAATCAACAAGATTTCCGACGAGCGCAAGGCGGCATTGCGCAAGGAAATAGAGGGTGTGGCCAAACGCCTGAAGTCCGCCATCTCCGTTCGCAGCCAAGCGCAGACCGCATTGGCGGCGCTCAACGCGCAGGCGGCGGAGAAGGGCAAAGAGTCGGATGGCTTGGATCTCGCTAAATTCCGAGTCGATGTGGCCGATGGTCGTGTGGAGGCCTTGCAAACTCTCATTGAGGGCTTCGAGAGCCTCGTCCAGTTGGAGAACATCACCATCCGGATTTATCAGGATCGCCGCGGCATCATCGAGGCCCGCACGCCGGAAGAGCGAGCGAAAAAACTCGAGTCGCTCTCGCGCACCAATGACCGCCTCAAGGCATGGGAAAACGTGATCGATAATGACATGACCGCCACCGGCGCGGACCTGAGCAAATTTGAAACCCGCGCCGCAGGGATCGCCACCGAGGATCCGCGATTCAGCCTGGTCAACGACCAACGGGCGGCCAAAAGCGAGAAGCTCACGATGCATCGGAGGCTTTCGCAAGCCGTCGGTGCCCAGCGGAAACTGGTCAAGCGCTGGCTGACCGATTACACGCCGCCAGTAGAAAAACCGGGGTTTTGGGAGCGCGTCACCACCATTGGCCGCGTCGCCGGGGAAACCGTCGGTAAGATCTGGTCGTTTGAGTTGATGAACTTCGAGGATAAGGTGGAGGTGGACGGACAGACAATCACCGGTCGCATTCCCGTCACGCTCGGCATGTTGCTGCGCGCCCTGTTGTTTTTCATCATCGGCTACTGGCTTCTCTCACGCATTGCCAACCGTATCCAGAACGGGATGGTTCGTCGCGGCCATATTGCGGAGGCTCAGGCCCGCACGTTGCGCAACTGGGCGATGATTGTCGCTGGCTTCTTCCTGGTCGTGGGCACGTTTGCATTCCTGAAAATCCCACTCACCGTGTTCGCGTTCTTCGGCGGTGCGCTAGCCATCGGGCTGGGCTTCGGGATGCAGACATTGATCAAGAATTTCATCAGCGGCATCATCCTGCTGGCCGAGCGCAAAGTGCGGGTGGGCGATATCCTCGATGTGGATGGGATCGTCGGCACCGTGATCGAGGTCAACTCCCGCTCGTCCATCATTCGCAGCCCGGACGATATCGAGACGATGATTCCCAACTCGTTGTTTCTCGAAAACCGCGTGACGAACTGGACGCTCAGTCACTCGAAAATGCGCCGCAACCTGCGCGTCGGCGTGGCCTACGGTGTCGATTCCCGCCTCGTCATGGAAATTCTAACCGAGTGTGCCGGACGTCATGGCAAGATCGCCAAGGACCCCTCTCCCTTCGCGGTTTTCGAGGATTTCGGGGACAATTCGCTGGTTTTCAACCTCTACTTCTGGGTGGATCTTCACAACGGCCCCAACCCGGTCGTCATCACCAGCGACCTTCGCCTGATGGTTGAAAAACGCTTCGCTGATGCCCACATTGGCATTCCCTATCCGCAGCGGGACATGCACCTCAGCACCGTTCATCCGATCCGTGTGGAAATCTCCAACCCACCCACGTCCGAAAAACCACCCGCCCCATGACCGACGAATCATGGATGGAACTCGCGTTGTCCGAGGCTGCCAAGGGTGTTGGAAAAACCGCTCCCAATCCTCCCGTGGGCGCGGTGGTCGTAAAACATGATGTTTTGTTAGGCTGCGGCTGGCACCACGCCGCCGGTCGCCCGCACGCCGAACGCGAGGCGCTTGCGGATGCCGTTGAAACCCACGGTGCCGAAGCCGTGCGCGGTGCCACCCTCTATATCACCCTGGAACCCTGCTCCACCCAAGGACGCACGCCGCCATGTACCCAGGGCATCATCGATGCTGGAATCGCCCGCGTCGTATACGCCTGCGTGGACCGCAATCCCGACCACGCCGGTCGGGCCGACGAAATTCTCACCCGCGCCGGCATCGAGGTGGTCACCGGTGTTTGCCGGGATGATGCGCAGCGCTTGTTGCGCCCGTTCTTCAAAGTGCGCGAAACCGGGCTGCCATGGGTCATTTGGAAATCCGCGATGAGCCTCGATGGCCGCCTGACCCGCCCGCCGGGCGAAGGCCAATGGCTCACCGGAGAAGCCGCCCGCGCCGATGTGCAAAAGCTCCGCTCATCCGTGGATGCCGTTCTAACAAGTGGTGAAACCGTGCGCCGTGATCACCCGGCCCTTACCATCCGCGTTCCGGAATTGCTGGAGGGTCGGTTGCAACCGTGGCGCATTGTCTTCACCGATGCGCCCGACTCCCTGCCGAAGGAAGCGCCGTTGTTTTGCGACGCATGGAGCGACCGCACGTTGGTCCGCTCCGGGCGCGATCTAGCGGGATCCCTGCGTGCACTCGCCCGCGAGCAAGGTGTTCTAACTGCCATGACCGAGGCCGGCGGGGTCTTCTCCGCAGCCCTGTTCGAGGCTGGTCTGATCGATGAAGTGGTCATCTACTATGCCCCTCTGCTCTGCGGCGGTCCCGTCCCCGCTTTAGCCGGAAACGGGCTGCCTCAATCCCTCCGCCTCGGCGAAACGCAATACATTCAACTGGGCGATGACATCCGCTTCCGCGGGGTTGTGCTCTGAGCAAGGCGCTGGGTTCTTGAACCGCTAGTAGCGTCGCTCTATGAGCGTCGATGCGAATGGAAAGCCTTTGTTTTTTCTCGCGCGAAGACGCGAAGGCGCAAAGGGAAGACTCAAGTCTTGAGTCTTTCACGCCCAAGGCATGATTTCTACAACGGTTTCCATGAACACAGCAGAGAGACCTTCACGGTGCCTTGGCCGTGGGCGGAGAGTCCTCCTTGGCCGCCGGTTTTGAATGTTTGGATGGTATTGAATTCCTGCCGCAGGATCAACGGGTGGATGAGGGAGAGCCAGATTTTTCCGGATTCGATGGTGACGTCTTCATCGGTGAAGACCCCTTCGAAATCCGGGAATTGTTTCCGGGTGTAGTTGCCTTTGATCGAGAAAACGCCGCAGGGATGGCCCTCCACGGCTTCGAAGGATTCGAGTTTGAGTTTGAGGGATCCCGTGGCGTCGCCTGTTAGCAGCATGGGTAGGGACTCGCCTGAGGCGACGATTTCATCGCCGACTTTGAGCCGCCGTTTTGAAAACCACATCCGCCGCGGTGAGAGAGCGTTTTCGACGAGCAGGTCCTCGAACACCGGCGACAGTTGCTGGGACAAGGCGGCAGTGCGGAATTCCGAGTGATCATTGGTTTTCCAGTTTTTGCCGGTGAGGTGGAATTCCACAGGCTTGTTAGACTGGGCGACTTGTTTGAGCGGGTCCGTGATGAGTTTCGCCACGCCATCCTTTTTATCTACGGAGGGCACGGAGAAGCTCGCTTGTTCGAGGGTGTGGCTCACCCTGCCGCCGTCCCGCTCGAGTTTACGGATGGTGATTTGAGTGCCTTTGACGGTCTCAGCCTTGTGGTCGATGGCGGATGTTTGAAAGAGTCGGCCGGATATTTCGCGGCGGAGGGTGGTTCTAACTTTCAGACGTGAGGGAAACGGCAGATCCTTGCGGAAAATCACTCCTTCGGCGTTTTGGTGGACGAGTTTCTGGAGTTCCGGATCGACGCTGGTGCCGCTAGAGGTGTTGGCAGGGGAGTTGATACGCTCCTTCACCGCAGACGCAGCTTCATTGGCAAGATTTTTAGCCTTGTCGCATCCGGCTAGGGCGATCACGAGCAGCGGCAGGGTGATGAATCGGGATTTCATAGGGTCAGCGGGTTCCCCGGCAGTCGAGTTTCTGGTTCATTTCGATGGCGGGGTTTTCTTCGCTGGATTCGCCGACGATCACGGCAGGCACGCCCGCGACGGTGGTGTGTGCAGGCACGTCGTTGAGCACCACGCTTCCGGCTCCGACCTTGGCACCGGTGCCGATTTCGACGCGGCCGAGGATTTTGGCTCCTGCGCCGAGCAAGACGCCGGAGCGGATGATCGGGTGGCGGTTGCCGGTTTCCTTGCCGGTGCCGCCTAGCGTGACCTCGTGAAGAATCGAGACATCGTCCTCAATGATCGCGGTTTCTCCGACGACGAATGAGGTGGCGTGATCGAGTAGGATTCCGCAGCCGATGCACGCAGCGGGGTGGATATCCACAGCGAACGATTCACTGGAGATGCTTTGCAGGTAAAGCGCGAGCCAGCGGCGCTGGTCGAGCCAGAGTTGGTGGG
Organism: Akkermansiaceae bacterium; assembly: GCA_903906515.1. Taxonomy (GTDB): domain Bacteria; phylum Verrucomicrobiota; class Verrucomicrobiia; order Verrucomicrobiales; family Akkermansiaceae; genus Luteolibacter. Next base: position 14,931 of record CAIVKO010000108.1, on the reverse strand, counting down.
AAACCCGGTAGGTGGTGAGAGCCAGGAAGCCTTTGAAAAACAACAGGGGCTCCAGAAGCGAGAAACACGCAGGATCCCGCTCGAACATGGCTCGTAAATCGCGCATCGCGCTATGGACGATGCGCGGGTGTTCTTCAAACACGCCGGTCAGGAGCGGTTCCAACATTTCGCGCGGCATGTCTGCACGGGCGAGTCGCCGGGCCAGACGGGTTCCTAGGGCGCTTGCCAAGGACGTGCGTGAGAGGATCACGTCGTCCACCAACGGTGTCAGTTCGGACTCCTCGGCTACCAGCCGTCGGGCCTCGGTCCGTAGGGATTCCCACATGGTTTCGATCCCCGCGATTGATTTGGCGCAGATCTGATCGGAATTACTGCTGGTCGGACGGGGTTGGTTTTGTTGGGATTCACTCATGAGAATTTCACAGAAATTGGAATACGCGTGCCGGGCATTGTCCCAGCTCGCGAAGCACCATGACGGGCGAACTCTTACACGGCTTGAGGCGCTTGCGCAACGGGAAGACGTCTCGGCGAACTTTCTTGTGCAAATTCTCAATGATCTCCGCCGGGCCGGGTTGATCGAAAGCCGCCGCGGATCGACCGGAGGATACCTGCTTGCCCGTGCGCCGGGCGGCATCACGTTGCGTCAGGTGGTGGATGCCGTGGACCCGTCGTTGCTCCAGTGTTCGGTCGCCCGCGAGGGGGAATCCGGCCAAGCCGTGCGCCTCGCATGGGACCAGGTCTCCAACTCGCTCCAGCAGGCTCTCGACCAAATCACCCTGGAAACTCTCGCCAGTCACACCGGAGACACGATGTTTTACATCTGAATCTTTAGTGAAAATGATTTTGCTAAAAAAACTAGTGGGTTGTTTCCTCCGCGCCCGGTTCTTGTGGTTTCCGGTTGCTGTTTGTGCGGCGCTGTTGTTGTGGTCGTTCCCGTCCGGGTTGATCGTGAAAAAAGTCATCGGGCTTTTGATTCTGCCTTCGGGATTGGTCTGGCTGGGGTTGATGGCGCTGACCTGCTGGCCCGGTCTGGGACGTCTTGGTCGCGTTCTGGCGGCTGCGGTCCTTGTCGGTTACACTCTTGCCGGGAATGCTTGGCTCGGTAGTTTTTTGTTAGTTAAGCTGGAGGCGCCTTACGTGGCGATGGTAAAACCACTTGAGCGATTCGACGCGATCTGCGTGCTTGGCGGCGGATCAGCGGCCAGACCTGACGGCGGTGCGGAACTCGGCCCTGCGGGAGATCGGCTGATCGTGCCCGCGCGGTTGTTTCTGGCGGGAAAGGCCGCGCATCTGGTGGCGAGCGGAACGAACGTCACCGACATCGGTGGCAGCAGGTCGCTGGCGGATGATACGGCGGAATTGTGGCGGGAGCTCGGCATTCCGGAGGCATCGATCACCCGCTTGTCCGGTCCGCGCACGACAAAAGAGGAAATCCGGGCCTACAAGGAATTGATGGTCTCACGCAATTGGGGGCGTGTCGGCGTGTGTTCGTCGGCATGGCATTTGCGGCGTGTGGAAAAGATCTGCCGGAGCGAGGGTGTGGAGATGATTCCGGTTCCCGCGGATTTTCTATCAGCACCGCTGCCGTGGAATCCGATGTATGCCATTCCCCAGGCACGGGGTTTCCAAAACGTGCAGAAGGCGCTGTGGGAATACCTTGGTGCCGTGACGGGCGGGTGAGGGGAGCCTCCTTCTTCTATCATCCTCTTTGCGCTCCCTTTGCGGCCTTGGCGACTTTGCGGTAAACTCTCTTCCTCTGGCATCGACGGTCATAGACCGCCGCTACAATTCATCCCATGGGCGTCGACGCACATAGAGCGTCGCTACAAATCAGAACGGGAACTTGCCGCCCATGCCCTTCATCATGTCCTTCATGCCGCCGGGGCCGCCCATCTGGCGCATCATGTCTTTCATGCGGCCGGGGGATTTCATCATCTTGCGCATTTCTCCGAACTGTTTGATCAACTGATTGACCTCCATGAGGGTGGTGCCGGAGCCTGCGGCGATGCGCTGGCGGCGCGAACCTTTGATGATTTCGGGACGGCGACGTTCGTCTAGCGTCATCGAGAGCACGATGGCTTCGGTGCGTTTGATCTTCTTGTTGTCGAACGCTCCGGAAGGGAGTTGTTTTTTGATTTTTCCGAATCCCGGCAGCATTCCTAACAATCCTTCGAGCGGCCCGAGGTTCTGGATCATCTTCATCTGGTCGAGGAAGTCGGTGAAATCGAATTTCCCCTGCTGCATGCGCTTCATTGAGCGCATCGCGTCCTGTTCGTTGACCTTGCCGGCGACCTGCTCGACCATGCCGACGATGTCGCCCATGCCGAGGATGCGGTCGGCCATGCGGTCCGGATGGAATTCGAATAGCTGGTCGAGCTTCTCGCCCTCGCCGGCGTATTTGATCGGCTTGCCGGTGACGGCGCGCATCGAGAGCGCCGCGCCGCCGCGGGCGTCGCCATCGAGTTTGGTCAGGATGATTCCGGTGATGCCGACGGCATCGTCGAAGTGTTTGGCGACCGAGACCGCCTGCTGGCCGGTGGCGGAGTCCACGACTAACAGGGTTTCCTTCGGCTTGACGAAATCGTGGAGTCGCTTGAGTTCGATGATGAGTCGCTCATCGATTTCCTGGCGGCCGGCGGTGTCGAAGATGAGGACGGTGCCGCTTTGTTGTTCCGCCCAGACGATGGAATCCCGGGCGACTTTGACGACATCCGTTTCACCGGCGTCCGGCGTGTAACAGGGGATGTCAACTTGCTTGGCGAGGGTGGCGAGTTGGTCGATGGCAGCCGGGCGATAGAGGTCGCAAGCGACGAGAAGCGGGCGGCGGCCTTCTTTTTTGAGGCGGTTGGCGAGTTTGGCGGCGGTGGTCGTCTTGCCCGCGCCGTTGAGGCCGCAGATGAGGATGCGGGCGGGTGGGTTGAGATCGAGTGGGGCCTGGTCACCACCTAACAGAGTGGCGAGTTCGTCGTGGAAAATCTTGACGATCTGCTCGCCGGGTTTGATCGACTTCAGGACGTCCTCGCCCATGGATTTCTCCTTCACCTTTGCGATAAAATCCTTGGCGACTCCGAATTCGACATCGGCCTCCAACAGGGCGATGCGGATATCGCGCAGAGCGTCGGTGATGTTTTTTTCCGAGATGCGGCCCACGCCACGGAGGTTGCGGAAGGTCTTGTCGAGGCTGTCTGATAGAGAGGAGAACATGGATGCTGGAAATTTGAGATTTGAGATTTGAAATCCTCACTCCCCGTCCGGGAGGTAGGTGGCTTCGCGGTCGATTTGGAAGGACCAGCGGAGCGGGGTTTCGGGGGCTTTTCCGGCGGTGTTTTTCCACGTAATGGAGACCTGGCAGGAAGGCTGGCGGAGACGGCGGTTGACCTTCCATGAGATTTTTTTGCTTTTCTCGGAGAAATTGGCGGGCACTTCGCCGAAGCCGGAGACTTTCATGACCAGTTTCGAAGGATCCAGGTTTTCGACTGTTGAGAGGTCTGCCGAGATTTCGGGGAGGCGCGAGTTGATGATGGCTCCGGGTTCCGGGGACACGGGGTAAGGAGTGGTTTGCGGGGCGGCGGCTAGGGTGCCGGGGGCCGCGGGGGCTTGTGCATCGCGGAAGGTGGTGGCCAACTCGAAAACCTTGTCGTAGTTCCCGAGGATCATATAGCGGGGGACGGTTTCATCCGGGGTGGATCGTTTGACTTTTCCGGGAAGGACCGTGTAGCTCTGCGTATAACCGAATTCTTTGGTCAGTGGCAGCATTTCCTCGGTGTAAAAGCCACCGGGATAACAATAACCCCTGACCTTCACCTTGAGTTTGGATTCCAGAAATCGTTTGGATTCCCCTATCTCCTTACGCAGAAAGGCATCATAGGCGTCCGGGCTTTTCTTGCGTTGTGCCTTGAACGTGAGCGGGTAGGGGTGGCTCACCGAATGGCTGCCGATGGTGGCACCGGTCTTCATCATTTCCTGGATCATCGGAATGGTCATGGCCTTGCCGCCTCCGTCCACATAGTTTTTATAAAGGAAGAGCGTGAAAGGATATCCGAACTCTTTGAGAATCGGAAACGCGTCGGTGTAAACGGACCTCCATCCGTCGTCGAAGGTGATGAGTGCCGATTGTGCGGGTATGGACTTTTCGCCTTTTTTCCAGGAGATGAAGTCGTCCATGGAAATCACGGTGATGCCCAGTTGGCGCAGGGTTTCCATCTGCTTGCGGAACTTGGAAGTGCGGATGCGCATCGCGGTTTCCTTCCCGGTCTCGGAAAAATCGTGATATCCCAGCACGGAGACGCGGGACTCATCGTCTGCAATGCGCGGGATTTCGGTGGGTGCGACAGGAATCACCGTCGGTACGGGAACGTCCTCTGCCGACAAACCAAGGCTGGTGAGCAGGGTGAAAATAACGACGAATCTTATCATGGACGCGGAGAAAGTAGCGCGAAACCGGCTGATTGGAAGCCCCGAATGAGTGCCCGCAAGGACGAAATAAAAACGGGCCGCGCCATGTGACGCGACCCGCTTTGTTTGGGTTTGGGCTGAGTTTGAATCAGGACATGCGTGCGGCCAGGGCGGCGCGCTGGGCGACGAGTTCCTTCGGCAGTTTTTCACCGACCGAGGCGAAGAATTCTTCCTGACCGGCGATTTCGGCCTGCCATTCGGCATTGTCGAGGGCCATGACGGTGTTGAAGGATTCTTCGGTGAAGCCATCGATGCCGACGGTGTTGAACTCAGCGAAAGTTGGGCTGACACCAATCTTGGTTTGCACGCCTTCCACTTGGCCGTTGCAGCGTTTCACGATCCACTCGAGGACGCGCATGTTGTCGCCGAAGCCCGGCCACATCCACTTGCCTTCAGCAGTTTTGCGGAACCAGTTGACGTTGAACACGTGCGGCAGCTTCTTGACGAGGCTACCCATCTTGATCCAATGGGCGAAGTAGTCGCCGACGTGGTATCCGCAGAATGGCAGCATCGCCATCGGGTCGCGGCGCACCTTGCCGAGTGTGCCGAAGGCAGCAGCGGTCATTTCCGAGCCCATGGTGGCACCGACATACACGCCGTGGTTCCAATCCGAAGCTTGGAAAACAAGCGGCATCGTGGAGGCGCGGCGACCACCGAAGACGATGGCCGAGATGGAAACGCCATCCGGGTTTTGCGCGTTTTTGTCATACGACGGGCACTGGGTGGCCGGAGCGGTGAAGCGGGAGTTGGCGTGGGCGCAAACGCGGCCACAATCGGGCGTCCAATCCTGGCCGGTCCAATCGATGGCGTGTGCGGGTGGCGCGCCGTCCATGCCTTCCCACCAGATATCGCCGTCATCGGTAAGACCGACGTTGGTGAAGATGGTGTTGGCCTTGACGGATTCCATGGCCAGCGGGTTGGTGTTGTAGGCGGTGCCTGGAGCCACGCCGAAGTAGCCGGTTTCCGGGTTGATGGCGTGAAGGGTGCCGTCCTCGTGCGGCCAGAGCCAGGCGATGTCATCACCGATGATCGAGGTTTTCCAACCGGCGTCCTGATAGGCCTGCGGCGGGATGAGCATGGCGAGGTTGGTCTTACCGCATGCGGATGGGAAGGCTGCGGAGATGTAGTTGGTGGAGCCATCGGGTGCGTGGAGGCCGACGATGAGCATGTGCTCGGCCATCCAGTTGTTGTCGCGGGCGATATTGGAGGCGATGCGCAGGGCAAGGCACTTTTTGCCGAGCAGGGCGTTGCCACCGTAACCGGAGCCGTAGGACATGATTTCATGGGTGTCCGGGAAATGGACGATGTATTTGTCCTCGTTGCAGGGCCAGGAAACATCGGCTTGGCCGGCTTCCAGCGGTGCGCCCACCGTGTGGAGGCAGGGAATGAAGGTGCCGAATCCGTCGCGCTTGTTGGTGGCGGTGCCGTCGGCTTCCGCTTCGAGACGTTTGAGGACATGCGATCCCATGTGGGTCATGATGCGCATGTTGACGACCACGTAGGCGCTGTCGGAGATTTCGACGCCGATCTTGGCGAGTGGGGAGTCGAGCGGTCCCATGCAGAACGGGATCACATACATCGTGCGGCCTTTCATCGAGCCGGCGAATTTCTCCTGCATTTTGGCGCGCATTTCGGCAGGGTCTGCCCAGTGGTTGGTCGGGCCGGCTCCGGATTTGTCTTTGGAGCAGATGAAGGTGCGGTCTTCCACGCGTGCGACGTCGGATGGGGTCGAGCGGGCGAGGAAGCAGTTCGGGCGTTTCTCGGGGTTGAGGCGGGTGAAGGTGCCTTTTTCAACCATCAAGGAAGTGAGGCGGTCCCATTCGGCTTGGGAGCCATCGCACCACTCGACGGCATCGGGCGTGCAGAGGGCTGTCATGTCAGCCACCCATTTTTCGAGGGCGGCGTGGGTCGTGTTTGATTTGGTCATAGCGTTGGGAATGAATCAGGTGAATTGCAACTTGTAAACGACATGAGGGAAATCGCCGTGAATTTGCCAGAAAATGCGGAGATTCGTGAAAATGGGGCCTCGAATTCTCGTTGGCGAATCCGGGCGGATTGGATTAGGTTTGGTTGTGGAACCGATGAAGGATCGATTTGAGCTGAAATTGCGTGACGGCACGCCGGTGATTGTTAGGCCCTTGATTGAGGAAGATCGTCCGTTGGTGGCGGAGGCGTATCGGCGCTTGTCACCAGAGGCGAGGTATCAACGGTTTTGGACCCGTACCGGTGAAATGATCGGCGATGTCATGTTGGACCGCCTGATCGAGCAGGATCCGGAAAAACACGTCACCTGGGTGGTTCTGGATCCGGCCCGTGAATTTCCAGGAGTGGGCGGCGCGAGTTGGTGGCGGAACACCACCAACCCGCAGGAGGTGGAAATTTCGGCGATGGTGTTGGATGACGACCAATGCCGTGGCATCGGTACGCTTCTGCTTGCGGTGATGTGGTTGACCGCCTTGCGCGCTGGAACGGAGCGTCTGGTTGCATACACGTTGATGGACAATCGCCGCGCCGCTAACTGGATGCGGGATTGCGGTGGCAAGGGTGATTGGGATGGATACAAGCTGTGTTTCCGCTGGGACCTTCACGACCTCGATAGCCTACCAGTCACGCTCGCTGCCGCTGATCTGGCCGCATGGTTGGCGGAATTGGCTCCGTTGATTCTGGAAGCGGAGTGACCTCCTGTGATTTTTTCGCTTAGGGCTTGTCTAAAAAACACGCAAAGGCAGGGACCGGTCTCCGAGCGGTCCAGAGCATGAATAGAGAATGATTGGAGAATGTGTGCTTCCGCAGATCAATCATTCGTCGCATCATTCTCATCTCATGCACGCGGACCGCCCGGAGGACCGGTCCCTGCCATTTTTAGGACATGCACTCAGGATGAAATCCCGCGCAGCTCATCAATGCAGGCGCCGACGATTTCGGGGTCGATCCAATGGACGTCCATACCCACGCCGATTTCTTTGAGCATCAGCACGGTGAGTTCTCCGCCGAGGTGTTCGCGGAATTCATCGAGCCCGCCCAAGACGCGGCGGTGGCCGGTTTCATCGAGCCAATCGAGAGCCGGATGATAGACGGCGAGTTTCAGGCCGGCAAGAATCCGCAACACCCGCTGCGCAGGATCGGCAGAAGCCAGCCCGGCTCGGGTCGAGTAGAGGGTGTCCAGCGCCAGACCGATGGATACCGCCTCGGCATGGGACAATCGGTAGGATGTGAGCGCTTCGAGTTTGTGGGCCGCCCAGTGGCCGAAATCCAGCGGTCGGCTCGATCCATTCTCGAACGGATCTCCACCTTCGGCAATGTGCCGGACATGGAGCAGCGCGGATTTTTCCACGCAAAATTCGACGGCTTCAGGTTCGAGGGCTGCCAGAGAATCGACATGGTCTTCGATCCAATCGAAAAACTCACGGTCTTTGACCATGGCGACTTTCACCGCCTCGACGAGGCCCGCCCGGCAGGTCCGCTCGTCCTGGCTGTGCAGGAAACGAAAATCATTGATCACCGCGAAAGGCACCGCGAAGGCACCCACCCAGTTCTTTTTCCCGAAGGCATTGATCGCGCATTTCACGCCCACGCCGCTGTCGTCCTGGGCCAGGGTGGTGGTGGGAAAGCGCACCAGTCGCACGCCTCGGTGCGCAGTGGCGGCGGCGTATCCAACGGCATCGAGAAACGCTCCGCCGCCGATCGCAAGAACATAGGAATGGCGGTCGAGGTGGGTGGCGTCGATCAGGTTCCAGACTTCGCGGACACATGAATCATCGGTTTTGACCGCCTCGCCGCCGGGAAGGACGTGGATTCCACGGGGTTCGAGGTCCAAGGTGGCGAGGTAGGCCTCGATTTCCAGTGCGAGGTGTGGCCATGCGGTTGCCACCGCGGCCTCGATGAGAACCAAGGCCCGTCGTCCGCCGCCTTCCTCGAGGATTTCCCTGAGTTCCGGGTTCTCGGGAGAGAAAACATTCCGCGTGAAAACCACACGGTGCTTGAAAGTGACGGGGATCTGGAAATCGTGACGAGACATCAGCGCGCCGGAAGAAGTATCCTGCTTAACTCCGGAGTGCCAATGTTTCTTGTCAGATTTTCATCATGAGCACCCCTGAGACTCTTTTTGAAACCCGCTGGATCCGCATGTTGCGCATCGGTCACTGGGATTTTGTCCGCCGTCCGCAGGCCGATGTCTGCGTCGGAATCCTCGCCATCACCCCTGAAAACGAGATTCTTCTCGTCGAGCAATTCCGCATCCCGGTCCAGCGCCGGGTGATCGAAATCCCGGCCGGAATCGTCGGCGACGAACCGGAATACCTCGGCGAATCGTTGGCTCAGACCGCCGCGCGCGAGTTGCTCGAGGAAACCGGATATCGCGCCGGTGCCATCGAACCGCTTCTTGCCAGCCCCACATCCGCAGGTCTCACCTCCGAGTTCATGCACCTGTTTTTCGCCAAAGATCTGGTCCGCGAAAATGAAGGCGGCGGGGTTTCCGGTGAGGAGATCACAGTCCACCGAGTGCCGCTCAACGAAGTGCGCGGTTGGCTTCACGCACAGGAAGCCTCAGGAAAAGCGATCGACTGCAAGATTCAAGCCGCTCTCTGGCAGGCTGGATATTGATGCGGCTCAGGATATGCCTCTGACGAAAATCTCCACCGTTTGCTTGATCCAACCTTCGCGATCAAGATCGGATAGGCCGGAGGTGCGGCGTAACAAACCGCCCATGAGAGCGGAGGTGAAGACTTCTGCGAAGGCCATGGTGTTCAAGTCAGCTCGAACCACTCCCTTGTTCTGGCACTGCGCAAGATAGCCGGCGATGCTCCGGTGAAAGGGCTCCAAAACGTCGCCGATGAGCTCTTTCGCCAGATGCGGCCGACGTCGGCTTTCTCCGATCATCGCCCGTGCCATGCCCTCGCAGCGCTCCAGCGATGCGTTGTAAACCCTCGCAAACCGCTCCAAGTCCTCATTCGGATCGCCGCTAAATTCCCCAGTGCATTCGCACAGGGCGAGAAATTCCTCGGATGTATCCTGCACCACCGCGCCCAATAATTTCTGCTTCGATTCAAAATGCCGGAATAAGGTCACCTCATTGCAACCCGCTCGCACGGCGATCCCTCGCGTCGTGGCGGACTCGATCCCCTTTTCGCTGAATTCCGCCCGCGCGGCTTCCATCAGGCGCTGACGCGTGCCAGATGCCTCCGGATTTTTTGTCTTTTTACGCGCCGCGCTCACCAAGGAGAGATTTTGCAAGTAATCGCTTGCACGCAAGCAAAAATACGTTTTAATTTCGTCCGCCCATGCTGACACGAGCCATCCACTACCGATTGATGAGCGGTTTTACGCTGTTGTTTTTCGCCGCCTGTGCGCCGGTGGGGCCGAATCACCAGGTCCCTGAGATGGAACTTCCGGCGTCGTTCTCCTCTGGAAAAGTGAAGTGGAAGCGCCAGTCGCCCGACACATTGCCCAAGCCGCGTGCATGGTGGAAACTGTATCATGACGAAACGCTCAACTCGCTCGTCGAGCGCGCGCTGTCGATGAACCAGGAAATCGCCGCGTCCGCCGCGCGACTGCGCCAAGCCCGTGAAATCAGCAATCAGGCGCGTTCGTTGTATTTTCCGAACGTCAATCTGGGATCATCGGTCGAGCGTTCGCAATCGCGCATGCCAGGGAAAAGCGGAGTCACCAATCTCTCCAATAGCTTTTCCGTGCCCGTGGACATGAACTACGAAATCGACGTCTGGGGAAAAGTCCGCCGCAAGGTGGAATCCGCGACCGCATCTGAAGGTGCCGCGCAGGAAACCCTTAACGCTCTACGACTCAGCGTTGCAGGCGAGGTGGCACAAACTTATTGGGCGTTGCGCGCGGTGGATGCCAACCGCGCCTTGCTCGATCACACGCTCGAAATCCGCCGCAAGGCGCTCGATCTTTTCACCAAGCGCCGCGATGCCGGCACCATCAGCGGACTCGACCTGGCACGCGCGGAAACAGAAGTCGCCACCGCCGAAGCAGATCGCATCCAACTCGATCAATCCCGCGTGCAATTGGTCAACGCGCTTGCCGTGCTGGCAGGCTCCGTTGCGACTGGTTCTTCAGTCCCGGAGCGCGCGGACCTTCCGAAGCCACCATCCATTCCCGGCTCCGTGCCATCCGAGCTTCTTCGCCAACGCCCTGACATCCGCGCGGCCGAGCGCAATGTGGCTGCCGCAAACGCCAACATCGGCGTGGCCACCGCCGCGTATTATCCATCGATCTCAATCGGCGCATCGAGCGGTTTTAGTTCCGCAAGCATCGGCGATATTTTCAATGCGTCGTCGCTCGTCTGGTCGATCGGTGCAAGTGTGCTCACGCCCATCACCAGCCAGAAATGGCTCAACTCACAGCGCAATGCCGCAATCGCCGCGCACGAGGCCGCCAGCGCGGATTACCGCCAGACGGTTCTGGAGGCGATCCGTGAAGTGGAAAACGCCTTGCAAGGATCCGCCATCCTCGAGCGCCGCCAGATCGCACAGGATCAAGCCCTGGAGGCTGCTAGAAAAACCTTCGATCTATCCGTCAAACGCTACAAATCCGGATTGGTCAGCTTCCTCGACGTCGTGGACGCGGAGCGCACCCGTCTCGATGCCGAGCGTGCCGCCAACGCCGTCCGTGCCGAGCGCCTCGCCGTTTCGGTTTCGCTGATCAAGGCGGTTGGTGGCGAATGGTAAGAAGACTCAATACTTGAAGACACAAGACACAAGATGAAGAAATCTATCAATTTACAGTTTGCGACGATCATAAAGTCTCTGCACAGCCTGAAGTCTCTTCACTCATGCGTCTTGCAGTCTTGCGTCTTGGGTCTTCTCTTCTCCTCGTGCGAAAAAAAACCCGCCGGTCCTGGTGGTCCGCCGATGGGCGGCGGCACTCCGGAAGTCTCCGTCATCACGATCCAGAACGAGCGTGTCGAGCTGTCAACCGAGCTCTCCGGCCGGGTAGCCGCCTCGCTCACGGCTGAAGTTAGGCCGCAGGTCGGTGGTATCATTCAAAACCGCTTGTTTACCGAAGGCTCCGACGTCAAGGCGGGTGAGGTTCTCTATCAGATCGATCCGGCGACCTATCAGGCTGCACGCGATGGAGCCAAGGCCGCTCTCGCCAAAGCCGAGGCCAGTTTGCTTCCGGTGAAACTCAGGGCGGATCGTTACAAGGAACTGCTCGCAAGCGAGGCTGTCAGCGGACAGGACTATGATGATGCGGTTGCTGCACTGAAACTCACCGAAGCGGATATCGAGTCTGCCAAAGCAGCGTTGGAAACCACGCGGATCAACCTCGAATATACCAAGGTGAAAGCACCCATTTCCGGACGCATCGGCAGATCGTCAGTGACCAACGGCGCATTGGTCATGGCCAGTCAGGCGACCGCGCTTGCCACCATTCAACAGCTCGACCCGGTGTTTGTGGATGTCACTCAGTCGAGCGCCGAGATGCTGCGCTTGAGAAGAGCGCTCGAAAGCGGCCAGCTCACTAACAACGAACGCCAGGCGACGGTGATGCTGACTCTCGATGACGGCAGCCTCTATCCTCAGCCGGGAATCCTTAAATTCACCGAGGCCTTTGTCGATGAAAGCACCGGTTCGGTTACGCTGCGCACGCTTTTCCCTAATCCAAAGCTCACACTGCTGCCCGGTATGTTCGTGCGGGCAGCGCTTCAGGAAGGCGTCAAGGATGCTGGTATCCTGGTGCCGCAACGCGGAGTCTCCCGCAATCCAGCGGGAAATGCCATGGTTATGACGGTCGGTGCCGATGAAAAAGTCGAACCCAGGGTCATTAAAACTGATAGAACCGTCGGCGTGAACTGGTTGGTCAATGAAGGCTTGAAACCCGGCGACCGAGTGATCCTCGAAGGTCTGCAGAAAGCCCGGCCCGGCACACAGGTGAAAGCCGTTCCGTTCCAGGAAAAGACATCAGGACATTAGACATTGGAAATTACGGAGAAGCCCCAGCACCCAATTATCCAATCACTAATAACTAATCACCTTTCCCACCCATGCCTCGCTTTTTCATCAACCGCCCCATCTTCGCATGGGTGATTGCCATCATGATCATGCTGGCGGGTCTGATTTCCATCCGGACCTTGCCGGTTTCGCAGTATCCGCCGATCGCGCCACCGCAGATCACCATCATGGCCATGTATCCCGGCGCGTCCGCCCAAACGCTGCAGGACACCGTCACCCAGGTTATCGAACAAAAACTTAACGGCATCGACAACCTGCTTTACATGTCGTCCAGCAGTGACTCGTCAGGATCCGCCGCGATCAATCTGACATTCAAGGCAGGCACCGATCCCAACATCGCCCAGGTGCAGGTGCAGAACAAGCTGCAGCTCGCCACGCCATTGCTGCCACAGGTGGTGCAGCGGCAGGGGATCTCCGTCACAAAATCCACGCGGAACTTCCTGCTGGTGGTGGGTTTGACATCCCTTGATGGCTCGATGGACCGCAACGTGCTTACCGACTATCTGGTTTCCAACGTCCAGGACATCGTCAGCCGTCTCGAAGGCGTGGGGGAAATGCAGGTGTTCGGCTCTCAGAACGCCATGCGCATCTGGCTGAATCCGGCACGCCTCAACAATTATCATCTGACAAGCAATGATGTGGTTGCCGCGCTTCAGGCGCAGAACGCCCAGATCTCGGCGGGCCAGTTCGGCGGCACACCTTCCACTCACGGGCAGCAGTTGAATGCGACCATCACGACGCGCACCCTGATGCAGACTCCGGACCAGTTCGAAGCGGTCGTCCTCAGAACCAACAGCGATGGCTCCACGGTCAAACTCAAGGACGTCGCCGAGTGCAAAATCGGCACGGAAAACTACGACACCCAGTCGTTTTACAAAGGTAAACCGGTCGGGGCCATGGCCATCCGGCTCGCATCAGGTGCCAACGCGCTTGAGACCGCCACCCGGATCAAGACGAAGATGGAGGAGCTTTCCAAGTATTTCCCGCAGGGCGTCAAGGTGGTTTACCCATTCGACTCCACGCCCTTCGTGAAAATCTCCATCGAGGAAGTGGTCAAGACCCTGATCGAGGCGGTCGTCCTGGTCTTCATCATCATGTTCCTCTTCCTGCAGAACCTGCGCGCTACGCTGATCCCCACCATCGCGGTGCCGGTGGTTTTGTTAGGAACCTTCGGCATTCTTTCTCTCTCCGGGTATTCCATCAACACTCTCACGATGTTCGCGCTGGTCATCGTCATTGGCCTGCTGGTGGATGATGCCATCGTGGTGGTGGAGAACGTCGAACGGATCATGACCGAAGAGGGTTTGCCTCCCAAAGAGGCGACGATCAAGTCGATGGGGCAGATCACCAGCGCGCTGTGGGGGATTGTGACAGTTCTAACAGCCGTGTTCGTGCCGATGGCCTTCTTCCCCGGTTCCACAGGTGTGATTTACCGCCAGTTCTCCGTCACGATCATCTCCGCGATGATCCTCTCGGTGGTGCTGGCCATGACGCTGACGCCTGCCTTGTGCGCCACCCTCCTCAAGCCGGTGGCGAAAGGTCATACCGCCGGCGAGTCCGGTTGGTTCAGGGGATTTTTCCGCGGGTTCAATTACGTTTTCGACCGCAGCAGGTCGGGGTATGAAGCCGTGGTGAAAAACTCGTTGCGCAAGCCGGTGCGATATATCGCGCTTTATGCGGCCATCGTTGCGTGCATGGGTTTCCTCTTCACCCGCCTGCCCACCGCGTTCCTGCCGGACGAGGACCAGGGATTCCTCATCTGCCTTGTCCAGCTTCCGGCCGGAGCCACCGAGGACCGCACCATCAAGGTCCTGCAGCAGATGGAAAAACACTTTGAGGAAAACGAGAAGGACACCGTCGAGGGGGCGATCACGGTTGCTGGCTTCAGCTTTGCCGGACGTGGCCAGAACATGGGTCTTGCTTTCGTTAGACTCAAGGATTGGAAACTGCGTAAGACTCCGAACATGAAGGCGGCCGCGATCGCCGGGCGTGCGATGGGTGCGTTTTCGAAAATTAAGGACGGCATGGCCTTCGCCATTTCGCCGCCTGCGGTGATCGAGCTTGGGCAGGCCAATGGCTTCGACTTCATGTTGCAGGATCGAAGCGGCCTCGGCCACACCGCGCTCATGGCGGCTCGCAATCAAATGTTAGGCATGGCCATGCAGAACAAGAAACTCATGGCCACACGTCCGAACGGCCAGGACGATTCGCCACAGTTCAAGGTGGACATCGACGACGTCCGCGCCGGAGCCTTGGGTGTCTCGCTGGCTGATATCAATAGCGTGCTGGCAACGGCCTGGGGAAGTTCCTACGTGAACGACTTCATCGAGAACGGCCGTGTCAAGAAGGTCTTTGTTCAAGCCGGGGCGGAATACCGGATGCTGCCCGAGGATATCAACAAATGGTATGTGCGGAGCAATCGCGGGGAAATGGTCCCGTTTTCCGCATTCTGCAACGCGCGTTGGCAGTATGGATCACCTCGGTTAGAGCGCTACAACGGCATCCC
>CAIVKO010000107.1 GCA_903906515.1 Akkermansiaceae bacterium | reverse complement strand
TGTGTCTCTCTCAGCCATCTGCGGATTCGATACCGAGGCGGCGGAGTGAGTCGGCTAGATTTTTGAGGGCGTGGTGGAGTTTGTAACCGACGTTGCCGACGCTGAGGCCGGTGCGTTGGCTGATTTGGTCGTATTTGAGGTTTTCCTGGTATTTCAAAGAGATGAGCTGGCGGTCGTCGGGATCGAGTTCAGAAACGAGGAGTTGGAGGGTGCCGACGGCTTCGAGGCGGCCGAGCGCTTGTTCGGGATCGGGCGAGTTGCTTTGGAAATCGTCGCTGGAGTCGATGGAGGTTTCGCGTTTGTGGTCGCGGAGGTGGTTGAGGGCGAGGTTGTGGATGGAGCGAAAAAGCCAGGCGCGCGGGTGGCCGACGTTTTCCCAGTGGGCGTGGAGTTTGAGGAAAGCTTCCTGGACCAGGTCTTCGGCGGTTTCCCGCTGACCGACCAGGCCGTATGCGTATCGAAGCAACGGTGATTCCTCCGTGGCGAAAACCTGGGAAAGTGTTGGCTTTTCCTCCATGGGATTTCGTTGCGGAATCACCGGATCGCGTCCGATATCAGCCCTGGCCCGGGCATTGGCGGTTTGTGTTTCCATGATGCTGCGCGCGCTGGATCATGCTTTTCACCTATCAAGACACAACGGCCCGGAAATGCTTAGGAAAAAATCATGGAATTTTTTCCGAGGGTCCCAACATTAGGGAAATTTGTTTCCGAAACAAAGAGATCAATCACTGATTCCAAAATAGAAACCACGAAAATCACGAAAGCTCACTAAAAACAAGAGCGTTGGGAAGACTCAGACCCTAACCCCAAAGGTGAGCGGACTTCTGCCCGCAATCCATTGAGTTTTCGTGCATTTTCGTGGTTCCCCATCTTCCTTTGTAGGATCAACCTGATTTCTCAGGAGCGGCTCATGCCACGACTTCCCCGTCGGATGCGAGGAACGATTTCCGGCAGAGTTCGGCGTATTTCCCGCTGTGGGCGAGCAACGAGGAATGAGTCCCCTGTTCGATGACCCGGCCTTTTTCCAGGACGTAGATCCGATCCGCATTCTGGATGGTGGATAGCCGGTGGGCGATAACGAAGGCCGTGCGGTTTTCCATCAGATGATCCAGCGCGTCCTGGATCTGACGCTCGGTCTCGGAGTCCACCGATGCGGTGGCCTCATCTAGCAACAGGATGGGTGCGTTCTTGAGCAACGCCCGGGCGATCGAAAGCCGTTGTTTTTCCCCGCCGGAAAGCTTCACGCCGCGCTCGCCAACGTTGGTGTCGAGCTGCTGTGGCAGGTCGCCGACGAAGGTCTCCGCGTGGGCCGCGGTCAGGGCCGCCCACAGTTCGGTGTCGGTGGCGTCGCGTTTCGACAGTAGCAGGTTTTCCCTGACGGTGCCGTTGAAAAGAAACGGCTCCTGCGTCACATAGGCGAGTCGGTCGCGCAACGAAGACTTCGCCAGAGTCTGGATGGGGATGCCATCGATCGTGATGCTACCGGAGGTGGTTTCATAAAACCGCGCCAGCAGCGAGAGCACCGTGGTTTTCCCCGCGCCGGTGGATCCAACAAGGGCGATGGTCTGGCCGGGCCGGGCCTCAAGGGTGACCTCATGCAGCGTCGGTTGCTCCTGATAGGAAAACGTGACCTGCTCAAAGCACACGTGGCCGACGATGGTTTCCGGCAGCAACTCGCCATCGATGGCATTCGCCTCATTCTCGGAATCCAGAATCTCGAACACGCGATCCGCCGCTGCACGACCCGAAAGCAGCATCTGGTTGAGCGAATTTAGGCGGTCGATGGGTTCGTAAAACAGCGAGAGAAACAGCAGGAACTTGGTAAAGTCCCCTAAGCTCAGCGTACCCTTCATCACCGCTGCGCCGCCAAAGGCGAGCACTAACACGTAGCCGGTCATCCGAAGGAATGACATGCCGGGCGAGTAAATAGCCCACCATTTCATCATCCGCAGGGTGGTCTGCCGCAGGTTCTCGGAAAACCGATTGAACCTCGCGTGCTCCGCGGTTTCCGCCGCGTAGGCCTTGATTTGGCGCACGCCGGAGATGTTATCGTGCAGCAGGGCGTTCAGGTCGGACGCCGCATCCCGCTGGTTCCGGTAACGGTCCCGGCCCTTGGTCGAGTATATCCAAGCTCCCAACGCGAGAAACGGCACCGGCAGCGTCGCCCACGCCGCCACCACCGGATTAAGGAAAAACAGGAAAATTCCGATTCCCAACACCTGCAATGCCGCGATCAACCCCTGTTCCACCCCATCAATCAACACCCGCTCCATGTTGGTCACGTCTTCGACCACCCGCGTCATGATATCACCCGTCCGCCGGGAATCGAACCAACGCAGCGGCAATCTCTGGATTTTCGCGTAAAGGTCCGACCGGATATCGAAAATCACCTTCTGTTCGAAAGTGTTATTGATGTAAATCCGCACCGCATTGAGACCGTCCTTGGCCAAAAAACCGACGAGGGCGATCATCGTCCAAAACAAAAACTCATGGTGCAACGCGGGATTCGGGATGATCTTGTCGATCACATGCCCGGTCGCATTCGGAAACACGAAAACCGCCAAAGTCATCCCTAAAGCACAGGAAATCTGCCCTGCAGCCATCCCTGGATAGTGCCGCAAATACGAAAAAACTCTGAAAATTGACTTCATGATCGCGCTGGATCGATGACTTTCGGTGGATGCTTTGTAAAGCCAAGTCGAAAAGAACTTTGAAAGTTGTGAAATTTGATATTGCCGACCCCTTCTGAGTATTCGTAATGTCTTGCCACGCGGAGCTTACCGCACACATTCCAACTCTCAAACCCCATGGTCAAAGCCTTAGGAATTCTTACCGCCATCATCCTCGCGCTAGCCATTTTTGTCGCCTACAAAAACAAAATCGCTTACGAAAAAGAAATCGCAGATACCGGGAACGAAACCTATAGGGCCGACGAGTATAAAGTAGGCCTCAAAGCTGATCCTTTCATTCCCAAAACCCAGTTTCCAAACGAAAAATCCAGACTAGGCTACAATCAAGGCCGCTTGGAACGTGCCAGAACCGACCTCGCGGACACCATCGCCAAGCGCAAGGGCGTGGACGAAGAAAACGTGAAACTGGGTGAGGAGGAATTCGCCCAGACCAAGACCAATGAGGGACTGAAGGCGCAAATCGCGACCAAGACTGCCAAAATCGCCGAAAACAAGGCGAAACTGGACGACATCCGCGAGAGAACTTCCAAGGTCGGCGACATTAAGACTCTCGCAGCGAAAATGAAAGTGCTCAAGGCTGAGATCGAGGAACTCGCCCAGAACATCGCCGCAAACGAAGGAAAGCTCGCCAACCTCAACAACGAAAACACCCAAACCGAGGCCCACATCAAGTCTCTCAAGGATAAGTTTGAGACCATCAGTCAGAACCGCTCTCTGCCTACCATGAAGACCCGTATCCGCTCGATTTATCCAACGTGGGGATTTGTCACCCTCGCATCGGGCAATGACGCCGGAGTCGTCACCGGTTCGACTCTCGACGTAATGCGCGGCGATGATCTGGTGGCCAAGCTGCTGGTCACCGCAGTGGAAAGGAACTCGGCCTCCGCAAGCATCATCCCGGACTCGTTGGCCCAGGATACGGTTTTGATGGTCGGCGACCGCGTGATTCCTACCCAGAAGGCTGGCGACCGTGTCCCTCCCCCCCAGAAGGCCGCCGCCCAACCTGCGCAAAACTGATAAGGAACCTCCTCCTCGAAGCATCTCTCAAAAATCCCCATGAAAGCCAGTTTCTACGTTCTCGCTATCCTGATCATCGCCGGCGCCGGTTATTTCACCTACGAGCACTCGCGCAAGTTTGAGGAACTTCAGAAAATCCGACTTGAAACCATCGAGACCAACAAGGGAGAGGACGCCAATGCGCAAGCGACGGTCGCCGTCCTGAAAAAAGAACTCGCCATCCTGGCCTCGGCGGAGCAAAAAAAAGTAGAACTCACCCAGAGTGTTTCCACCCTCAAGGCCGCAGGCGCTACTCTCGAACGCGAAGTCGCCGAACTCGACAACACGATCAAAGGCCAGGATGACGAGTTCGCCGAGCTCGAAAAAACCATGAAGGAGGTCCAGGAAATCCTCAAAGGCCTCGGAGATGGCATTACCATCGAAAATCTCCCGGAAAAAATCCAGGCGGTCACCGATGACAAAAAACAAAAGGACCTCAAGATGGAGGAACTTAATACCCTTGTCGGCACGGCTGAAAAACGGCTTGCGACCAACCGCGCAGACCTTGATCGACAGGTGAAACACGATCTCCAGCGCAATACCAACATCCACCACAACTCGCAAGAGGCGGTTATCAGCAGCGTTAATCAGGATTGGGGGTTTGTCGTCATTGGAGCGGGATCCAACACCGGGTTCACCCCGCAAACCACCCTCCTCATCAAACGCGACGGCCGCGTCATCGGTCGCATGCAGCCGTCGTCCATCGAACCCGGCCAAACCATCGGCGAGATCGATTTCAAAACGCTCGCTCCCGGCGTGCGCATCCAGCCCGGCGACCGCGTGATCCTCGAAAAACCGATCACCCGCTGATCCGCATTTTTTCAATCTCCACGCCTAGCAGGCTTGCATCGCCGCAGACCCTGTTTTATAGATCCCACCATGAAGCAAGCCACTTCCCTGCTCCTCGCCGCTCTGTTCGTCAGTGTGGGATTCACTTCATGTGCTGATAAGCCTGAGAAAAAGCCCGTGGGTCCGGTCACCGATACCAGCATGATCCCTTGGAACGCTCCCGTTGCCGGACAAGGACAGGGCCAGTTCGGCATGATGCAGCAGAACCAATACCGGAGGTAAGATCAGTCCCGGTGATACGGCGAACCGCTTTTAAGCGAGGCCACCCGGTAAAGTTGCTCTAACAAGATAAGCAACGCCAACTCGTGCTGCAGCGTGAACGGCGAGAGCGTCAGGATTCCGTCGCACGCTTTACGCAGCTCTTCATTGTGACCATCGGCCGCACCAATCAGGAACGCCACAGTCTTGACGTCGCCACGCATGGCCAGCGCATCGAGTTTCTCCGCGAAAGCACGTGTGCCGAGTGACTCACCACGCTCGTCCAGTGCGATGCGGTGGCAGCCATGGGACTTTTCCAACAGCCGGGCGGAGACCTCATCCCGTGTGCCAGCCTTGACGATGACAATTTCATAACCGCCGAAGCGCGACAGGCGTTTGAGGTATTCATCCACTCCCGCCTTGGCGTAGGCGAGCGCGGGTTTGCCGGCGACGATGAGACGGATGTGCATCAGATGCATCAGAGCTTGCGCGATCCGCGCCGCCAAGCCAGCCTGAATTCGGACGAAAACCGCAATCCTTTGCATGAAAGACATCTACGAATCCCCAAAACTGCTGGCGGAATACCTCCTGTTCCACTACGGAACCGCCGATGAAATCCTGCCCTTGGACCGGGCATGGCCCGCAGGCATGACGGACGCTCTGGATTTTCCATCGCGCACCACCTCCCATTTCACACCCGCCACCGCCCGCTGCGGGCTGGACCTCGGCTGTGCCGTCGGACGATCCACCTTTGAAATGGCCCGCACCTGCGATTATGTGACAGGTATCGATTTTTCCGAATCGTTCATCCGGGCTGCGGACGCCCTCCGTCAGGGGAACCCACTGAAATACGATCGCCACGAAGAAGGTAGACATCACACCCAGCTGCTGGCCCGCCCACCCGCAGGGATCCCGACCGAACGACTTCTTTTCCTCCAGGGCGATGCCATGAACCTACCACAAGACCTCGGATCGTTTGATCGCGTCCACGCCGCCAACCTGCTCTGCCGACTGCCCGAGCCTAAACGTTTGTTAGATAGACTGCCAGCCCTCGTCGCGCCAGGCGGGGAGTTGGTCCTAGCCACCCCATGCACCTGGCTGGAGGAATTCACCCCACCGGAAAATTGGCCGCCGGGCGGCACGCTCGACTGGCTCCGGTCGTCTCTATCCCCCGCATTCACCCTATTGAAGCAAACAGAAGAGCCCTTCCTCATCCGGGAAACCGCCCGCAAGTTCCAGTGGACCACCTCGCTCGTCACTGTCTGGCGACGGGAGAGCGGCGATGCGGACTGTTTGAAATGAATCGAAACGCAGAGGCGCGGAGAACGCTGAGGTTTTCGCGGAGAAAAAATAGGGCTGGCCCGCCGTGGCCGGCCCACTTGTCGCCAGCGGCGTGAGATGCGAATGAAAGGTAGGGTTCCACCCATTCCGCCTTGTCATCTCGCGATTCATCGGCTTTCCTGCCGCCCGCATGTCCTCACTTCCCACCGCTGACCTCCTGGCGCTCGATACAGACGGCCTTAAAAGCCGCCTCTCGAAACTCAGGAGGTATCTTTGACGTCCCGACCCTCGAAAACGAAATCAACACCCTCGAGGAGGCCATGGGAGCGCCCGAGTTCTGGAACGATACGGACAAGGCCCGCTCGATCAGTTCTAAAGCCGCAGGGCTGAAGAAAAAACTCGAATCGTTTCTCAAACTGGAGTCCCGCGTATCGGACATTGAGGAAGGCGTGGCGCTGGCCAAGGAATTCGACGACGGAGATCTCGCCCGAGAGGCGCTCGACAATGCGAAAAGCCTGGGCGACGACATCCGTTCTTACGAACTGCTCACCCTGCTCGATCAACCGAGCGATCCATCTCCCTGTTTCCTCGTCATTTCCGCAGGCGCGGGTGGAACGGAAGCCTGTGATTGGGCACAGATGCTCCACCGCATGTACACCCGCTGGGCGGAACGAAAAGGCTACACCGTGGAAACCCTCGATTGGCAGGATGGCGATGAAGCCGGCTTGCGCACCGCGACTTTGAAAATCACCGGCGACTACGCCTACGGTTTCCTCAAAAACGAGCGCGGCGTGCACCGGCTTGTTAGAATATCGCCCTTCGACTCAAACGCCAAACGCCACACTTCGTTTGCGTCCATCGACGCCACACCGGAAATTTCCAAGGAAATCAACATCGAGATCAACGAGAAGGACATCGAGATCACCACCACGCGATCCGGTGGCAAGGGCGGCCAGAACGTCAACAAGGTGGAAACCGCCGTCATCCTGCGCCACCTTCCATCCGGCATCCTCATCCGCTCCACCGCCGCGCGCACCCAGGGCCAGAACCGGGAACTCGCCTACGAAATCCTCAAGGCCAAACTCTACACCATCGAGGAGGACAAACAAAAATCCGAGGCCGACCGCGCCTACGGTGAAAAAGGTGACGTCTCATGGGGCAACCAGATCCGCTCCTACGTTTTCCAACCCTATCAGAAAGTGCTCGACCTCCGCACCGGCGAGGAAAGCGGAACCATCCAGGAAGTCATGGACGGCGATATCGACGCCTTCATCGAAGCCAAACTCCGCGGCAAAGTCCGCGTGAAGGGGGCCAAGGATGAAGACGAGTAATTTCGCTCACGCAGCGCCGCCCAAGCCACGCTGATACCAACCTCGCGATGCATTGCAGACTTTGCAGACCGACAGCATGACGGGCACCTCAACGAGCACACCCACGACGCAGGCCAGCGCCGCGCCCGAACTGGGGCCGAAGAGCGTGATCGCCACCGCCACCGCCAGTTCGAAGAAATTGCTGGCACCGATCAGAGTGCCCGGCGAAGCGACGTTGTGCGGCACCTTGAACCACCGCATCAACAGATAGGTCAGGCTGGAGTTGAAATACACCTGCATCAGGATGGGCATAGCCAGAAGGATGACCGCCACCCATTTCGTCGTGAGATTCTCCGCCTGGAATGCGAAAATCAGCACCAAAGTCGCCAACAGCGCCATCACTGTCACCGGTTGGAACCTGGGCAGAAAAAATGTTTCAAACCACCCGGTGCCATGTGATTTCAACAGGATTTTCCGGGTGAAAAAGCCGGCCGCCAGCGGAATGATGATAAACACGACCACCGAGGTGACGAGCACCTTGGACGGCACGATCACATCGGCCACACCGCACAGGAACATCACGATCGGCGCGAATGCCACCAGTATGATCAGGTCGTTCACCGCCACCTGCACCAGCGTGTAAACCGGATCTCCATCAGTTAGATAACTCCACACGAACACCATCGCCGTGCAGGGTGCGGCGGCCAGAATAATGAGACCGGCGGTGTAGTTCTTGGCCATTTCCGGCTCGATCCATCCGACAAAAACGTGCTGCAGAAAGAGCCAGGCGAGGAATGCCATGCTGAACGGTTTCACCAGCCAGTTCACAAACAAGGTGATGAAGAGCCCCTTGGGTTTCTTCGCGATGCCGCCCAACGATCCAAAATCGATTTTGAGCATCATCGGAAAAATCATCAACCAGATCAGCACGGCGATGGGGATGTTGACTTGCGAGCCCTGACCGAATTCGAGCTTGCTGAGAGAGTTGATGACGCCAGGCAGCAACTTGCCCAACGCAATGCCCACGACCATGCAGATCAGCACCCACAGTGACAAATAGCGTTCGAAGAAATTCAGGCGTTTTGGGGATTCGGTTTCTTTCATAGAGAGTTAGGCTGAAGGGTTGCTGAAGCGAGGTGGGCCAGGGCGTCCGGCCCCGTGGGTTCGTCAGTTTGCCAAGGCAACCAGGCGGTGCGGGTGGCGTGTTTTTCCACCACCTCGCTCAGGTAGCGGCGCTCGGATGCTTCGCGGCCTTGCAACAGCGGATCGCAGGAACCGCTGTGGAGCAGGCTTTGATTGATCACCCACGCAAACGGCTCGATGTGAGCCCGCCGCAGGTCTTCCTGCAAGGCGGCGGCCTCATGCACCGGAGTGGCCTCCGGCAGCGTGACTAACAAAATCCGGGTGAACGTCGGATCGCGCAGACGCTCCAACAGTTTCAGCACCTCCTCCGGTTGAGTGCTGCGGGCCTGTCGCTCCAACTCGCGCTGATAGGCCTCGCTGGCATCCAGCAGCAACAGCGTGTGGCCGGTGGGCGCCGTATCGAGCACCACAAAACGGTTGGTCCCATGTCCCACCTCGCGGGCGAACGCACGAAACACCGCAATTTCCTCGGTGCAGGGTGATCTCAGGTCCTCTTCTAGCAAACTTCGTCCAGCCTCATCCATCGCCGCTCCTTGTGCTGCCATCACTTCATCCTGATAGGCAGCGGTTTCCACCGCGGGATCGATCCTGCTGAGCGTGAGACCCTTCACCTGACCCGCCAATGTCCGGGCCACATGCGCGGCGGGATCGGTCGTGCTGAGATGGACGGAGTGACCGTGCTTTGCGAGCATCACGGCGATGGCGGCGGCAATAGTGGTTTTGCCCACCCCGCCTTTGCCCATGGTCATAATGACGCCGCTGCCCTGCTTTTCGATGTCGGCCACGAGATCCGCCAGGCTTTCCATTTCCGGCGGAGTCCAGTCGTCATGCTCGGGTGCTGCAATCACGGCAGATCCGCTGGCTAACAAAAATCGAAGACCTTGAATGCCGAGGATATTAACCGGCAGCAGCGGCACGATGGAAGTCGGCAGGCTGCGGATAAACGCGCCAGACGCCTCGATGGCCGCCAACCCACGGCGTTGCAGCGCGATGGCCGTGACATCATCCGGGCACTCCGTTGTAAAAACGCCATTGATGACAAGACATTGATTACCGACACCCAACGCCCGCAACTCACCCGAGGTGCGCTCCGCTTCATGGAGTGCCGCAGACTGGGGACGGCTCACCAGCACCAACGTCGTCGCGGCGGCATTGGCGAGGGTCTGCACGGTGGCCTCATAAATTGCGCGTTGTTTATCCAGCCCGGCCAGTGGTCCCAGACAAGAACTTCCGCTGGTGCTATTATCGAGAAACTGGTCCCACGCTTTGGCCAGGCTCATGAGACGCAGCGTGTGGCCGGTCGGCGCGGTATCGAAAACCACATGGTCGTAGTTCTTCGCAGCCTCCGGATTTCCGATCAAAGCCGTGAACTCATCAAAGGCCGCGATTTCCACCGTGCAGGAGCCCGAGAGTTGCTCCTCCATATTGCGCAAGGCAGCTTCAGGCAACAAGCCGCGCATCGGGCCGATCAGGCGTTCGCGATATGCGGCGGCCGCTTCCACCGGGTCGATGTTCATCGCGTCGAGGCCCGGAACGCCGGCGATGGCCGTGGGTGCATTCGTGAGTTTCGTGTCCAGCACTTCATCCAGATTGGAGGCTGGGTCGGTGCTGACGAGCAGCACACGCTTGCCGGAATCCGCGAGTTTCAACGCTGTGGCGCAGGACAGCGATGTCTTGCCCACTCCGCCCTTGCCGGTGAAAAATAGGTAGCGCGTGGCGACCGCTGGATCGGGCTGATAGATCGGCAGATTCATGATGCTGCCTCCTCGCTGCCATGTGCCGCACGGATCCAATCCGGACGTTCGATCCTGGTCGGGTAGCGGCCTTTGAGTTTCACTTCTCCATCCCAGAAAATCAGCGGCAGCGCATCGGTGCCGGCGGTTTCCAATAAGGATTTGACCATCGGATTATTGGCAAAAGCTATCGGTGTTTGGGCCAGGTTGTATCGTTCGATATGGATGCCGTGCTGACCCAGTTGCGCGAGCATCGCCCCAAAACTGACGAGATCTGGATCAACACCGGTGCCACAAATGCCGGTCGAGCAACACATGGGAGGGTCGTAAACTTGGATCGTTTTCATGGTGTTATTTTTTTGCATCACGCCGACCATCGGCATAGGCTTGGAAAACCATTTTGATTTCATCGCGCACCCGGCGGAAAACGATCAGTTGCTCCTCGTCACCGCCTTCGGCGTGGGCCGGATCGTCGAAGCCCCAGTGATGTCGGTTGAGTTGGCCGGGGAACATCGGGCAGGCTTGGTCCGCATTGCCGCAGACAGTGATCACGGTCTCCACTTGTTGTTGGAGAAACTCGTCCATGTGCTTGCTATGGTGCGCGGAGATATCGATGCCGATCTCGGCCAGGGCACGAATGGCAAGCGGATGAACGTAGCCGGCGGGTTTGGAACCGGCGCTGCGCACGTCTAGCAGATCGGACGCGGCCTGGCGCAGGATTCCTTCCGCCATGTGGCTGCGGCATGAATTGCCGGTGCAGAGGATCAGGACGATGGGTAATGGGGGTGTGTTCATGAATTTCAACGGGTGTTAGTTCGGTTGTGGACCGCATTGGCTGCTGCGGATTTTCTTCAAACATGCGAGATCCTCTTGGAAAATCCGGCCTTCGAAAATGCAGTCCTGCAAGCAGGCGAGATTGGCCGCCAACTCCGGGCCGGGCTTGGCGGGCAGCGAATACATCCGCCATGTGCCGCGAATCTCAACCTCCACCATATCGTGACGACGCAGGTAGGCGAGCTGCTGGGACGTCCTCACCGGACCGATGCCCAGCACCTTCTCGATGTGACAAACACATTGAGACTCAATGCGCAGCAGGTTGAGAATCCTCAGGCGATTGACGTCACACAAGCACTTGTAAATTGCGACGACCTGATCGGAATTGGGGTGAGTGACAGCCATGACGAGGCTTAATTAAGGAAACTCTTAAATAAGCGCAAGCGAAAATATGATTTTTACGCGAACATGGGCATTTGTAGCGGCGCTCTATGAGCGTCGATGCCAATCAAATGCGCGAAGCTCTTCTTTTCGTTTCTTGAACGCCCCGCCCACGAGGAAAATCCGCGACGGTCGCAGACCGCCGCTACAATTCATAAAACAACAAAGAGTGATTCACGGTTGCGTGAATCACCCTTGGAATGAACCGACGTCGCAGTTTTGCTAGATGAACTCGTTGACGAGGTTTTCCAGCAATTCCTGGCGACCGGAGGCGATGACCGGCTCCGGCGAAGAGAGGACGTGCGCGCTGATTTCCTCCAGCGTGACGGCTTTTTTTCCGATCTTGGCACCGATGCCCTCGTTCCATGTGGCGTAGCGTTTGGCCACGAAGTCGCCGAGGCGACCGTCCTTGCGGATGGCGGCGGCGGCCTTGAGTCCGCGGGCGAAGGCATCCATGCCACCAATGTGGGCGTGGAAGAGATCCTCCGGCTCGTGGGATTCACGGCGGCGCTTCGCATCAAAATTGAGACCGCCGGTGGTGAACCCGCCCATTTCGAGCACTTTCATCATGATGGAACTCGTCAGATAGAGATCGGTCGGGAACTGGTCGGTATCCCAGCCAATGAGTTCATCGCCCCGGTTCGCATCGATCGAGCCGAGCGCGTTCGCATCAAGCGCGACGGTGAGTTCGTGCTCCATCGTGTGGCCGGCGAGAGTGGCGTGGTTGGTCTCGATGTTGAGTTTGAAGTGCTGGAGCAAATCATACTGGCGCAGGAAATTGAGACACGCTGCCGAATCCGAATCGTATTGGTGGGTCGAGGGTTCGCGCGGTTTGGGTTCGATATAGAACTGGCCTTTGAAACCGATCTTTTTCGCGTAATCCACGGCCAGCCATAGCAGGGACGCGAGGTTGTCGAGTTCGCGCTTCATGTCGGTGTTGAGCAAGGTGGAATAGCCTTCGCGACCACCCCAGAAAGTGTAGCCTTCGCCGCCGAGCTTGAGGGTGGCGTCCATCGCCGCTTTGACCTGGGCCGCACCATAGGCGAAAACCTCGGCGTTGGGCGAAGTGCCCGCGCCTTGCGAATAGCGGGGATGGGAGAACAAACAAGCCGTGCCCCAAAGGAGTTTTTTGTTGTTGGCCTTTTGCAACGCAAGCAGGTGGTCGGTGACTTTTTCAAGAGCTTCGTTGGACTTCGCGAGGTTGTTCAACTCCGGCGCGATGTCGCGGTCGTGGAAGCAGTAGTAATCAATGTCGATTTTATCGAGGAACTCGAAAAACACATCAGCGCGCTTGAGGGCGTTGTCGATGCTGTTGGATTGATCGTCCCATGGAGTGACCGCAGTCGGACTGCCGAATGGATCGGAGAGCCCGTTGCGCATCACGTGCCAGTAAGCCGCGGCGAAACGCATGTGATCGCGCATGGTCTTGCCATCGACGACTTCATCGGGATTGTAGTGTTTGAAGGAGAAAGGATTCTTCGAAGAAGGTCCTTCGTAGCGGATTTTTGGGACGTTGCTAAAGTGCGACATATAATTTCGGTGTTCTAGGTTTAGAGAATCAAAACCCTCGGTTTGAATTCCCCGCAGGAGGTGATCGTATAAATTCCGCCGACGCAACTCGTTTTTGTAAGAACTGGCAGAACGGGTAGGTGCGAATTCGCCGATCACGCTGAGGTCGGTTTGGCGGGAAACCGGCTGATTTCGGACCCTGATTTTGCTCTAAAACCGCAATTTTTATCAAAAACCGTCCTGACGGACAAAAAAAACTTGCGTCCCGGGCGGGTCCGTGGTGATCTCCCCGCCCCGCCCACTCGGGTGGTTCAACCATTTCTCATATACGGCCATGGCCTACGCAGTGATCAAAACCGGCGGCAAACAATACCGCGTCCAACAAGGCACCAAATTCGATGTCGAGAAGCTCGACGTTGCGGTGGATTCTGAAATCAAGTTCGACGCCCTGATCGTCGGCGAAGGCGAGACCGTGAAAATCGGCACTCCCACCGTGGAAGGCGCTTCGGTGACCGCCAAGGTGATCAACCAGTATCGCGGCCCCAAGGGAATCGCCTTCAAATTCAAGCGCCGCAAGGGTTTCCACAAAACCAAAGGATTCCGCCGCAGTCTGACCACGCTCGAGATCACCTCGATCGCCGGTTAATCCATCTTACCCCACACCACCTACTTCCATGGCCCATAAAAAAGGACAAGGCTCCGTCAAGAACGGTCGCGACTCACGCAGCAAACGCCTCGGCGTGAAAAAATTCGGCGGTCAAGCTGTCATCGCCGGCAACATCCTGATCCGCCAGCGCGGAACGAAGGTGCATCCCGGCCTCGGCGTCGGCATGGGCCGTGACCACACGCTGTTTGCGCTGATCGATGGCAAGGTGAAGTTCGACCAAGAGTCCCGCCGCGTGAACATCGTGGCGACTGCCGCGAACTGATCATTATTGATCAAAATCCCTCTCAAAAAGCCGCTTCCCATGATGGGAGCGGCTTTTTTCGCGGGTGATGCCGACATGAGCCATCCGCCTATCCGGCAGTCGCCTCCGTCCATTGGCGGCGCAGAAAATCGAAGGCCGCAGGGATCGCTTCCAGCGGGTCTGTTCCGCGAGCCACTCCGCATTCCAGACTGCAATAATCCTGGTATCCGATCCGATGCAGCGCGCGGAAACCATCGACGAACGAACGCTCCGGCTGATCGGGCTCCTTGAGCTTGTCCTGGCCCGGCAGCCAGCGCACCCGACTGGCCAGATGCACGTGGTGCAGCCACGGCGCGCCGGTGGTGAATGCCTCAGAATCGGATTTCTCCTCCTTGGCCATGTGATAGAAATCCCCCATCAGGCAAATGCCGGGGTGGTTGATTTTGCGGCAGATGGCTGCCGCTTGCTCGATGCGGTTCAGATAGAATGTCTCGCCCTTGTTGAGCGGCTCCAACAAAACGCGGCTACCGGCTTTCTTCGCGTGCTCGGCGATCTCCGGAAGGATTTCCTGCAAAACCTTGTCGAGCTCGTCGGGAGTGAGCGTGCTTTGTTTGTGAAAACAGGGGACGAAGATCACTCCGGTGGATTCCAGTTCGCCTGCGGTGTTGAGGGCCTTTTTCAACGCCTCGATGCCGGCCTTGCGTTTTTCGGCGTCTGAGGAAACCAGATCTCCTTTGCACGAACCCCAGCAAAGGGCTGTGATTTTCACGTTGGTACCTTTGATCGCCTCTTTGATTTCAGCAATTCTGCTAGACGGATCACCGCCGAGCTCAAGGCCGCTGGCACCCCATTTTTCGAGGTTCGCCACTTTTTCCTTGAGGGTGGCACCGGGCAATCGTCCTTCTTGGCTACCGAGCTTCAAGACTCCGGGTTTGGTCGGGGCTTCGGCTATGAGTCGGCCAGGCAATGCGACGGCTCCTGCTGCGATCAGGCCGGTTTGGAGGAAATGACGACGTTTCATGGATTAGGTAAGGTGAATGAATTCCTATTGAATACGACGACCGCGGCGATTTCTTACTCCGTTCCCTTTGCTTTGATATAAAACAGCACTAAATCCGCATTTCATGCGGAGCCATCCGCTCAACACGACTCCATAGTAGCTGTGCGAAATATCACGGCGATTCTAAACTGCCTGCCAAACCCTGCGGCGCGCGCACGAATTTCCACCACATACACTAGTCGAAATCGAACCTACTCATGGACAACACTACATTCGGACTGACAATGCTGCTCGTCGGCATGGGGGGCACTTTGCTGACCCTCTGGATCCTCGCCATCCTCATCGGATGGCTCACACGTCTCTGCGACACCAGCAAAGAAGGAGGTAAACCATGATCGACGCAATCTTCAGCGCACTCAACGCTCTGGCCGCCGGGGCTAAATTCGCCTTCTCTCCTGAAGGTCTGCCGAATCTCGTAATGATCGGGATCTCCCTGACGATGTTCTGGCTGGCGATCAAGAAGGAAGTGGAACCCTTGCTGCTCCTACCCATCGGTTTCGGCTGCCTGCTGGCCAATCTGCCACTGAGCGATGTGATGGACAAAGAAGGATTCCTGCGCGTGATGTATGACATGGGTATCGGCAACGAGCTTTTTCCACTGCTCATCTTCGTGGGCATCGGATCGATGACAGATTTCACGCCGCTGCTGGCGCGGCCAAAGATGATTCTCTTCGGCGCGGCGGGACAACTCGGGATTTTCCTGACTCTCTTGGTTGCGTTGCTCATCCTGCCTTACATTCCCGGCATCAACCCCGCTCAGATCAAGGAAACCGCCATTTCCATCGCGGTCATCGGTGCCTGTGACGGCCCCACCGTGATCTACGTCTCCAATCTTTTCGCCGGACTCGGCAAGATCGACCCCTCGATGGTGGGCGCACTGGCGGTTGCCGCCTATTCCTACATGGCCTTGGTGCCGATCATCCAACCGCCGATCATGCGCCTGATGACCACCGAGAAAGAACGCGCCACGCCAATTCCCGCAGCCAAGAACAAGGTATCCAAAACCGCGTTGATCTTTTTCCCCATCCTCGTCGTCGTACTCACCGGCATCATCGCTCCGAAGGGACTGCCACTGATGGGATCGATCATGCTGGGCAATTTCCTCAAAATGAGTGGCGTCGTTCCACGCCTCACCCAATGCAGTGAAAACGAAATCGCCAACATCAGCACGCTCTTCCTCGGACTCGCGATCGGCGGCACCATGGCGGGGCAGGAATTCCTCAAGTCCCAAACGCTGATGGTTTTTGCCCTCGGCCTCATGGCCATCGTCGTCGACACCGTCGGCGGCCTGCTGCTTGGCAAAATCTGGTATCGGCTTTCCGGTGGAAAAATGAACCCCTTGATCGGCGCAGCGGGCATTTCCGCCTATCCGATGGCGGCCCGTATCGTCCAGGTGGAAGGCTTGAAAGCCAACCACCAGAACCACCTCCTCATGAACGCAATGGGTGCCAACACCGGCGGCCAAATCGGTTCGGTGATGGCGGCCTCCATCATGCTCGCCATCCTCAAGGGCATGGGCCTGATTTAAGAGTGACGGAACGACGAGACGAGGGATTTGAACGGCCATACGACGGCCCGCACGAGCGTGTTCACGACCTTCGCATAGATCTGCAGCGGCGCACATGCGGCTAAAAAGAGCGGTTTGCACATTCTGCTGATGGCAGGGCTCCGGGAATACCAGAGCGACAGCGCAATGATCACGACGATCCCGATGAACTTCTGGAAAGTCGTGATCTCAAGATTCCAGTGGAGAAAATACAGGACCGAGAGTTCCCCCAACAACAACAGACCGACATAGCCGATGAGCAGGAATGCCGCGTGCTCCAGAATCGGAAATTTCTCCACCAGCTTCAGACACAATGTCGCAAAGGCAAACAGCAGCAGCAAACCGAGAAAAACCCCGGTAAACACCACCCACATCTGCCGACTCATCGCCACGGATGCTACGATATTGTCCACGCTCAGGCTCAAATCCATCAACTGGATCGCAATCACCGCCTGCCAAAACGTGCGCGGCTTTGAAGGCACTGTCTCTTCAATATCATCGTTTTCCGCAACATAATCGCTAAAATGCCCCGCCATGAGATGGATGAGATAAAAGGCTCCGAGAAAATTCACCCATTCATTTTTCATGATGAACCCGGCGAATGGCAGCGCAGCACACCTGAAGAGATAGGCCCCGGCCAAACCCAAACGCAGCGCGGTTTTCTTTTGGTTCACCGGCAACGAATTGGCCAGAGCGGCGATCGCCAGCATGTTGTCCACGGAAAGAAGCCCCTGGATGATGATGAGCGACACCACCACCGGAGCCGCCTCGCGGATTTGCGGCAAATATTCGGAGATCATGGATGGATTTGATGGGATAGTGCATCAAATACCGCAGCCAAGCAAGCAAAGCCATGTTGAATGGACGATAGTCCCGCAGGAAGCATTCGCCCATTGATCATATTCCTCCATTCTCTCCGCATCGCTTGCCGGACCTAACACACGATTACCGGTCTAACATTTGTCAGAAGTCGATCCTCAGACTCGTTCCCGATTCCAAAGCCGCTTCGCCATTGCTCCGGCAACACACGGTTTCTCAATACTTTGCGGAATTCCACGGTGCAGCGAACCACCACAACCCTACAGCGACAACGCTGACGCGGCTTCAAAATCCACGCCTCATACGAACTACGTATCCGCAGGATGGCCGCAGCGAAACACTTGACGCCCCTGCCATCTCGTGCAACACAGTCCCGAAATTTTTCAGAAACTACAAATAGTGGGAGGAAAAAGCGTATGACAGTCGAATTCTGGATGCTATTGGCACAAATCATGATGGTCAACATCGTGCTGAGTGGAGACAACGCGGTGGTGATCGCATTGGCCGCGCGCGGCCTGCCACCACACCAGCAGAAAACCGCCATCCTGTGGGGAAGCGGCGGCGCCGTGGTGCTGCGAGTGATTTTAACCCTTGTGGCCGTGGCGCTGCTGAAGGTTCCCTTCCTGCAATTCGTGGGAGGCCTGATGCTGGTGTGGATCGCCTACCAATTGCTGGTGGAGGACGACGAACCGGAAGGCACCGAACACCACGGACACGGCAACCTCATGAGCGCGGTCAAAACCATCCTGGTTGCCGATGTGGTGATGAGCCTCGACAACACACTGGCCATTGCCGGCGTGGCCAAGGGCAATTACACCCTGCTCGGCCTGGGCCTGGCACTTTCGATCCCGTTGGTGGTTTTTGGCAGCACCATCATCATGAAAGCCATGGACCGATTTCCAGTGCTGGTTTACATCGGTGCCGGGCTAATCGCCTACACCGCAGGTGAAATGATCGACAGCGACACGAAGATCCAGCCATACCTGCCACACGTTTTACACCAATTTCCATATCTTCTTCCGATCGCGCTGACTGTGCTGATCATTGCCTACGGATGGTGGCACAACAAACGCAAGGGCCGCACATCGCACGATGTGCTTGTGGCAGGCGAACATGCAGCCCAACGACTGGAAGACAAGATTGACTGATTGAAATCTGATGCTGGACGAAGCGCCCGGTCTCGCTTTAACTGATGGCCGCACCGCATGAGTCTACTTTTTTTTAAACGTGTCCTAGCGAACCCCCGAAGGGTGGGTTACATCGTACCCAGTAGTCCTTTCCTCATCCGCCAAACCTCAAGATTTATCGATTTTTCCGCCGCTCGCACTGTGGTGGAACTCGGTCCCGGCGAGGGTTGCCACTCACGCAGAATCCTGCGATTCCTGAATCGGGACTCCCGCCTGATCCTCATCGAACTGGACTCCCATTTCGCCGCCCACCTGACCGAACAATTCGCGGATGACCCACGGGTTTCAGTGATCCATGCCAATGCGGTCCACCTTTCCGAAACCCTGCAAATCCACGATGCTGCAGAACCGGACTACATTGTTTCCGGAATTCCGTTGACGATCATGGCCCGTGCGCTGCGCGAAGAATTGCTAGCCGGCATCGCACTGGCCATGGGCCCGTCCAGCCGGTTCATCACGTATCAAGCGTCACTCTCGATCTCAGACCATCGGCATTTCGATCTGGTGCGCAAAAAACACTGCCTTCTCAATATCCCCCCGCTCCATGTCATGGAGCTCATGAAGTCACCCTGCCCGGAGGCACCTTGATTTCGGCATCTTCGCTTACAAACCCGGTCACTCCTTGTCAGCACCATGTTTATCCGCTAGATCGCGCGGATTTTGACGAACTTCCAAAACGGTGGGCTCGTAGCAATACGGGCAGTAAAAGGAATTTTTGGTAAGAATCGAGTTAGCAACCACGATCTTATAGCTGCCAAGAAACGTCCGTGCACGCCGGTGTTTCGAGCAGTTTTTTCCACCTAGGACCGGCGTAAGGCAAAGCGGGCAATTCGTCCGGGACGAAATGATCCAACGAAAAATCGTCAACACTGGAAGAAACAACAACAATCCAAGTCCCACCACTAAATACTGGGGTTGATTGCTAAAACCGAGATGAACACAAAAAAACACCGTCACCAAAACCATCAAATGCCCAAACCACAATAAAAACGCCGCCAAACGGAAACGGCGGATGATGGCTTTGGAGCGAAGTCTGTGCACGAGGCATCGTAACGTGCGCTCGGCGGATTTCACAAACAATTTCTTCATTATATCGGCGTCTGCACGGGACGAACACGGTCAGAGCCCCTTGAAGCTCTTGTATTCCTGATAGGTTCCAGTAGGGACCGACACCGGACGCCACTCACGGTTGAGCTTGCGGTATTGATTGATGAAAACGGTGGGATCCGCCCAATGGACCATGTCCGAGAGCACGCTCTCGCGTTGCATGCCGATGTTGATATCATGGCGGATCTCGAAATGCAGATGGGCGGGGTACATGCCCGAGTTACTGCCGATGGTACCGATCTGCTGGCCACGTTTGAGTGACTGTCCGGTGGTGACCATGATCTTGTCGAGATGGCCGTTGAGTGTATCGATGTATTTGACCTGTCCTGACACGGGATCCCTGAACGCGTGGCGAGTGAGCACCACGTTTCCCCAACCTCCGCGAACATTGTAGGCAAAAGTGACGATTCCATCGGCGATGGCATAAACCGGGTCTCCCAAATCGGCATCACCTCCGGAACGGCCGTTCCAGTCTTCTCCGAAGTGCTGTGGTGAGCGTAAACGAAGCCCCCGCGCCTTGTAATAGCCGTCGGCATTGGGTTTTCCGACGGGAAAATCAAAACCATCAGCGAGGTTCACGCGGGCTTCTGCCGCGGCGCGATCCACGGCAGGAAACAGGAAAAGCACCAGCAGCCACGCCGCCATCCTTCCTCTCCATGATTTCCGAGTATGTTTCATCGGCCACCAGTGGAACCCCGTTGTGTGCGCCTCGCAAGCGTAAAAAGACCAACACATCCTGACCATCATGCGTTGCGAACTAGCTCCACAGGCTTTCAGATATCCTCCTGCCGGTGGCCTCCGGACACGATCATTCCCGAACAAACAATGCATTGATCTAGCCGCGCATCCCCAGCGATCCTCGCCTGCGGCCAAACGACTGAGTTTGAGATCACGGCCCCGGATTCGATCACCGCGCCTGGACCAATGATGGATTTTTTGATTACCGCGCCTGGCTCCACCACGGCCAACGGGTGAATTCGCGGACCGAGATCGAGCATCTGATGGGCTTCGAGATAAGACTGCCGATTCCCCAGGTCGAGCCAGACACCCTCATCGAGCACGATGCCACCGAGCCTTCCTTGTTTGGCCAGTTCCAAAAAGGCGGGAATGATCGACACCTTTTCACGCTCCGGCAGCAAACCCAGAAATTCCGGGCTCACACAGTAGATCCCGGTAAACACGTGGGTCCCATCCGCCAGGCCGAGCCGGCCGCGGATGTCGGTGACGCGCGTCATCGAGGGATCCAGCGCGATATGCCGGGCCTCACCCTCGGAGCGCAGCGCAAGCGTCACCGGCAGGCCGGACGCCTCGTGGGCGGCAATCAGTTTTTCGAGGGGAAGACTGGAAAAAATATCGCCGTTGTGCACCAACATCGGTTCGGCACCGATCCAGGAAGTGATGTTTTTCAGGCCTCCTCCCGTTTCTAACAATACAGGTTCGTGAAACAACGTGACGTCAAGATCCCCCCATGTGCGGGATATGGAAGACAACCCGTTGCCACCGGTCATGAGCGGGTCACCATCCGTCTCGCTCATTCCAAGGCCGCTCCATGCCTCTGGCAGGTGATGGGTGTTGATGGCGAAGCGCCGGATGCCAACCCGCGAGCAGGCGTCCATGGCCCACCATGCAAGCGGACGATGGAAAAGCGGCACCAGCGGCTTTGGCAAGCGGTCGGTGAGAGGTCGCAGGCGGGTTCCAAGACCCGCACCCAGAATGTAAGCCTGATTCACAGGGCAGGCTTGCAGTAGAATCGCGAACATTTCAAGCACACATCAGTGCAGCGTGATACTACTCCTCAATGCCGAGTTTCCGTTTCACCTTTTCGATCTCATCGGAGAGTTCACCCCAGCGGGAGTAACTATTTTCCAGAGCGGTGGTGATGTTGGAAACAGCATTGGAAGTTTCCCGGAGTTTGTC
Organism: Akkermansiaceae bacterium; assembly: GCA_903906515.1. GTDB lineage: Bacteria > Verrucomicrobiota > Verrucomicrobiia > Verrucomicrobiales > Akkermansiaceae > Luteolibacter. The sequence continues at coordinate 21,077 of CAIVKO010000107.1, read as the reverse complement.
GGGGTCAGCGGCGGTTACCTCGCTGGAAAGCGCGGCGGTCAGGGTGACCTGAGCAGCTTCCAGTTGGGCGATCTTGGATTCGAGGGCTTCCAGTTCGTTTTCGAGCGGTTTAAGCAGCTTGTTGCGCATTTCGCGGGCCTCCGCGTCCTGGCGACGCTGATCCTTACGGTTGCGGATAACCGGCACAGCTGCCTTGGAACCGGATACAACCTTGGTCACCGCAGGAACATTTCCTCGCGGAGTGTCTTCCGCGATTTTATCCAGATAATAGGTGATATTTCCGGAAAACAGGCGCGGTTGTTCGCTGGGGCGGAATTCGAGCGTCTTGGTCACCAGTTCGTCGAGGAACGAGCGATTGTGGGAAACGATCAACACGCTGCCGGGGTAGTCGGTGAGCGCGCGCTGAAGCACGTCCTGCGATTGCATGTCGAGGTGGTTCGTCGGTTCGTCGAGGATCAGGAAATTTGCCGGGCGCAGCAACATACAGACCAGCGCCACCCGCGAACGCTCGCCACCGGATAGCACGCCGACCTTCTTGAACACGTCGTCGCCACGGAAAAGGAAACAACCTAACAAATTCCGCGCATGCGGAGCGGACTCACGGGAGGCGGCGGCCTCCACGGTTTCCAGCACGGTCAGCGTAGGGTCCAACTCATCCGAGTGGTTCTGCGAGAAAAACGAGGTGGCCACCTTGTGGCCGAAGGTGTGCGAACCGGCGTCCGGAGTCTCCTGCGCGGTGATGATCCTGCAGAATGTCGATTTACCCGCACCATTCGGGCCGACAATGGCAATTTTCTCACCCTTGTTGATTTCAAAATCGAAACCGCTGAACACATTGAGCGGACCATAGCTTTTCGTGACGCCATCGAGTTTGGCGACCATGTGGCCGGAATTCGGCGGCGGCGGGAATTTAAAATTCATCACCGCGTCATCGCGCTCCGGTTGCGGAATACGCTCGATTTTCGCCAGCATCTTGATCCGGGACTGGACCAATGTCGCCTTGTTGGCGGAGGCGCGGAAGCGGTCGATGAAGCGCTGAATCTCGCCTATCTCGCGCTGCTGGGATTCGTATTGTTTGAGCTGGATTTCCTTGCGCAACACCGACTCGCGCTCGAAGTAAGAAAAATTTCCGGCATATTCCTCTGCACGACCGTTCGCGAAGGCAATGGTGCGCGTGCACAGGGTGTCCAACAACCCGCGGTCATGGGAAATCAGCAGAATCGCGCCGGGGTAGTTGATCAGGTATTGCTCGACCCAAACCTGCGTGCCGATATCGAGGTGATTGGTCGGCTCATCTAACAATAAAACCTCTGGCTCCTGCAGGAAGAGCTTGGCCATCGCAATGCGCATCTGCCAACCGCCGGAAAACTCCGAACAATCGCGAGCAAAATCCTTTTCCCTGAAACCAAGACCCTTGAGCACCGATTCGATCTTCGGTTTCATCCGAGCGGGGTCGGTAGCGTCCAGTTGGAGTTCCAATCCGCCGATCTCCTCGAGCATTTCGGCATATGGCGACGACCGCGGATCGAGATGATGGAGCTCGCGGGAAAGACGGTCGATTTTCTCGCGCAGCGCGAGGGTTTCGCCGAAGGCGGACTCGGTTTCCTGCCACAGCGTGCGGCCGCGGACGTGGATGCCCTCCTGCGGCAGGTAGCCAATGCGAGTGCCCTTGGGCGCGCTGATCAAACCGCTGCTGGGCGGCTGGATGCCGGCGATGCATTTCATCAACGTCGATTTCCCCGCCCCGTTGTGACCGGCAAATGCGATGCGCTCGCGCGGCTGCACGGAAAAGGAAAGGTCGTTGAACAAGACGCGGGCGCCGAATTCAACACGCAGGGATTGGACGGAAATCATCGGGCGCGGAGAATGCACGCCAAAACCCGCAGGTCAAGCCGCAGGACAATCAAGGACTGCTGTGTGCGCGTTATTTCCCTGATTTTCGAGATTTTCACTGGAATCAGCTACCCTCACTCCACCGGCCTGAAGCCGACTTCGTTGTCGAGCATCTGCTTGAGATCGTCCAAGCCTTGACCGCTTTCGGCGGAAATCGGGAGAATGTCGATTTTCGGGAAGCGCTGGCGGAAAATCGCGAGATTTTCGGCGGCACCTTCGAGGTCCATCTTATTGGCGACGATTTTCCACGGGAACCGGGCAAGATCCTCGTCGTATTCCTTGACCTCACGGCGGAGGATTTCGAGATCGGAGATAGGATCGCGGCCTTCACTACCGGCCATATCGAGCACAAAAAGAAGCACTCGGCAACGGGTGATGTGACGGAGGAATTCGTGACCGAGGCCGCGGTTTTCGTGGGCACCCTCGATCAAGCCCGGGATGTCGGCCACCGTGCAACGGCGGAATCCAGAAAACTCAACCACGCCGACGACCGGTTGCAGCGTGGTGAACGGATAGGACGCCACCTTCGGCTTCGCAGCGGAGAGTTTTCCCAGTAGCGTGGATTTTCCGGCATTCGGGAATCCCACCAATCCGGCATCGGCGATACGGCGCAGTTCGAGGTAGAAAACCCCGAGATCACCGGGGGTGCCGAGCGTGTGTTCGACGGGCGTGCGGTTGGTCGCAGTTTTGAAATTCCAGTTGCCTTGACCGGGTTCGCCACCCTTGCAGAGGACGAATTCCTGACCCGGCTCAGTGAGGTCGGCGATCGGGTCCATGTCGATTCCTTGATCGCTGCGTTCCATTTCCACCGCCTCCTGGATGGTAGCGGCGCTGGCACGATAAACCACAGTGCCCGGCGGCACCCGGCCAATCACGCGTTTGCCGGCCTTGCCGGTTTTGCGACCACCCGCGCCGTTTTTACCGTCATCGGCGATGAGCTTCGGATCGTAGTGATATTGGCGAAGATTGTCAGTCGAGGGATCGACGACCAGGATGATATCGCCGCCCGCGCCGCCGTCGCCGCCGTCCGGACCACCCCGGGGCACGTATTTTTCACGACGCCATGAAACGACGCCGTCGCCGCCGTCGCCAGCCTTGGCAAATATCCGAATGTGATCAATGAACATGCGCGGAGAGTCGCCTACCTAGGCGATGCGGTCAACGGCAATGGTGAAATGACTAGGTTCTCCTAGAGCCGAAATGAATGGCACATGCCAAAACTCACCGTGAAACCACACCAACCCACTTGAAAACCCATGCAACTTCCCCACCACCCTCACAGCCGCACGGCGAGCCGGGCCTCGGGCGTCAGCGGGAATTCCTGATGGACCCGAACTTGGGAACGGCGATGGATCCCCACCAACACGCCGACAGCAGCCAGACTGAAAACAAGACTGGTGCCGCCATAACTCACAAACGGCAGCGGTAGCCCGTCATTGGGTAGCAACGCGGTCGTAACGCCGATATTGACCATGGCCGGAACCACGATGACACAGGTGATACCAAGAGCGACACAGCGGTTGAAAACCCCCTTGGACTGAAGGGCGATCCCGCAACCTGCCACGGCGATCAACACATAACAAACCACCACCAGAAGCGTCGCCTGCAATCCCAGCTCCTCGCCGATCACCGGAAAGATGAAATCGATGTGAGCGAAGGTGAGCGTGCCGAATTTCTCAACACCATTGCCAAGCCCAACGCCGGATGGACCACCGTTGCCGAGAGCCAGCAACGCGCGCCATTGCTGCATTCCCTTGTCGAGCTGATGCACGGGATTTTCCAGATCTAACCACGCCTCGATCCGACTCCATCGGTTCGGATTGTTCGAAATATAAAACCACGCCCCGGTCATGGCGGTCAATGCGGTGGGGAGTATATAACGCAAACGGGTGCCCACGCAGAAGAAAATCGCTCCAACCATCACCGACATCGAAAGCGCGGTTCCCACATCGGTTTCACCTGCAATCAGGAGGATCGGTATGCCAGCGATCATGCCTGGAACGACAAATCCGCGCCAAAAAGTGTGAATCTCCGTCTGCCAACGGGCGAACCATGAGGCAAGACAGAACACCACCACGATCCGCGCAACTTCGGACGGTTGAAACTGACTGATGACCGGCAGACGGATCCAGCGTTTCGCCCCATAACTCTCCACACCGACACCTGGAATATAACATAACACAAGCATGATACAGATCACACCAAACATCCATGGCGAAAGTTTGCGGAACCATTCCACATTCAGACGCGCCGCCGCCACCGCCGCAACCAGACCCACCCCCACCATCATCGCCTGGTGACTGATGAAATAATGCGGACCGAATCCCTTGACCCAGGCACCTGTGCTGGTGAGCATGATCAACCCCAGCGCGACTAACAACGCGACCGCAGCACACAGGATGGTGGAACAATGACGGGCCATGCTTGGAAGTTGGAAATTTCAGGTTTGAGGGATGACGAGTTTCATACCGGTCTTCATCTTCTTCGGATCGCTGATTGAATTGGCGCGCATGAGTGCAGTCTGACTCACCTTGAACTTGCTGGCGATGCGAAAAACACTGTCGCCGGACTGCACGACATAGCTTTTGCCTGATGCAGCGGCAGAAGAACCCGTGGAAGCCGCCGGATGATCTCCACCCGGAGCGGATGTGGAGCGGGGCGAATTAAGACGCACCGCTTGTGCCTTCGGAACATTGCTCACATCCACAGCGTCCACCAAATCCCGGTCGCGGAGGGAGGAAGATGCCTGCGCACGGATAGCGGCGACTTCCGGCGGCTCTTCGGCAACAATGCGCTTGGGCGGAATTTTCAAAATAAGCCCTGGACCAATGTCCACATGCTGGTTGACCAAACGGAGATCACGCTCGTCCACCTGGGTCGCGGCCGCGATGCGGGAGTAGTTGTCACCCGGCTTGACGATGTATGGTTTTTCACCGGACGAAAGACGCGGCAGGTCGGCCTTGCGCGGCTCAACGATGATGGCGGCGGGTTCATTGTCCGGCGCTTTTTCCGTCAGTGTCGCAGAATTCTCCACCGGACGTCCGTCAAGGAAACGCTGATGGACGAAAATCAGTCCGATGGCTACGATGTGAATGAGGAAAATAATGGTTAATGCCCGCGAGATTTTGGAACCGCTTTCTTCGGTTTCCATTTCGATGGCGGGCGCGGACGCGGCAACGCGTTGTTTGCGATTGCCGGTGACGGCGCTCAGGCGCCGGAGGATCCCCTTGGTGACGGGACGACGTTTTACTGGGAGCGTTTGGGATTTCATAATTGGAGTTGTTAGCTTAGTTGATGGACAAGGTCGCGGAAAGAATTCCCCCGTTGTTCATAACCGGAGAATTGGTCGAAAGATGACGTCCCCGGAGAAAGCAGGACGGTAGAACCACGAGGGGCGAAACTGCGCGCAGTGGCCACTGCATCCGCCAGAGTCGCCACGGACTCGGTCGGCACCGCCTCACCAAACATCGCGGCAAGAGGTCGGGCGATCTGGCCGAATGTCACGGCGGCAAGCGCTTTTTCACCTAAAAGCGGCACGACGGAGGAATAATCCAATCCCTTGTCTTTTCCACCTGCGATCAGGACGACCGGGCGAGTCTGGGAACGCAGGGCGCTTTCCAACGCATGCAGATTGGTAGCCTTGGAATCGTTGAGGTATTCCACACCATCGAGCGTGCGGATGAGCTCGCAGCGGTGGGGTGGCGGAGCATACCCATGAAGAGCCTCACTCATGATGGCGGCGGAAATCCCCAACGAATTGCATGCGGCGAGGGCGGCCATGACGTTCTCCGCATTGTGAAGCCCGCGCAGACTGGTATCGTGATCCATATCCAACCATGTCTCTCCGTTGTGCTGGATGACATGACCGTCGGAAAACCAATCCGCTCCGGATTGGATCGTGGAGAACTTCACGGACGTGGCGCAAAGATGAGGAAGCAACTCACCATCACGAACGATCACCGTATCGCCCGCGACTTGGTTTTCGAAAATCCTGAGCTTGGCGGCAAAGTAAGCCTCCACCGTCGGATAACGATCCATGTGGTCGGGCGCGAAATTCAGCCAGATCACCACCTGCGGATGCAGCGTACGGATGGTTTCAAGCTGGAAAGAGCTGAGCTCCAAGGAAACCGCTGCGGGTGGATTGACCTGAAGGACGACCTCGGCAAAGGGTGTTCCATAGTTTCCGCAAGGCGTGCCACCCATGCCTGCGTGGGCGAGAATGCGCGCCACCAACTCGGTCGTGGTGGTCTTGCCATTGGTGCCGGTGATGCCGACAATGATCCCCTGATAGAAACAAGCGGCGAGCTCGACCTCGCCGATGACCTCACCGGCATTTTCCGAAAACGCGGCGACGTATGAGCCGTAGGTGTCGATGCCCGGACTCACCACCAGGAAATCGCAGCCCACTCCACTCCCCTGCTCTTCCGTAGCGTTCGGATGGATTTCCACTCCGGTTGGCATTTCCGAGAACGCCTCGGGTCCCGCGAGGTCCCACGCGGAGACGCGCGCCCCTTCGCGCAAAGCAAGCGCGGCTGCGGCGCGGCCGCTGCGGCCGACACCAAGAATGGCAACGTGTTTTCCGGTTAGTTTCATGAAAATCAGAGAATCTTGAGAATGGCGAGGCCGAACAGGGCAAACATGATCGAGAGAATCCAGAAGCGGATGATCACCTGGTTCTCATGCCAGCCTAGAAGTTCGAAATGATGATGGATCGGCGACATTTTGAAGATGCGTTTCTTGCGCAGCTTGAAGCTGCCGACCTGGAGAATGACGGACATAGCCTCCATCACGAAGATGCCGCCGATGATGACGAGAAGGAGTTCCTGCTTGGTGCAGATCGCGGCGGTTCCCAACGCCCCTCCAATGGCAAGCGATCCTGTGTCGCCCATGAACATCTTGGCAGGGTGGCAGTTGAACCAGAGGAAGCCGAAGGCCGCGCCAACCAGCGCCATCAGGAAAACCGCGAGTTCGCCGATGTAGATGTTGTGGGGAATCACCAGATACTCAACAGCCATGAAATGGTGGCCTGCGAGATAGGCGAGTAGCGAATAGGCCAGCGCGGAACTGATCGTACAACCCGTCGCCAACCCGTCGAGACCATCGGTCAGGTTCACTGCATTTGAACAACCAACGATGATCAGCGCGAAAAATGGGATCACCATCCAGTGGAGGTCCACCAACGGAATCTTAAAAAGTGGAAAGCAAACGGCCCCGATGCCAATCGGGTTGTTCTTACCCAGACAAAATCCCGCTTCACCAGATTTGATTGCCGCATCGGTCGCTTCGAAACCGGAAATCTCCGGCTTGAAGAAAATAAAAGATGCGGCGATCAGAGCAATGACCAACTGCCACATGAGTTTCTGGCGGCTACTGATGCCGTCGGATTTCTTTTCCTTCACCTTCTTGTAATCGTCGCAAAGCCCTAACAAACCACACGCAGCCATGGTGCAGGCGCAGACGGCGACAAACGGGTTGAGCGGACGGGCGCAGATGAGGGTGGAAATCAGCACCGTGCCGAGGATGAGCACGCCACCCATCGTAGGAGTGCCGATTTTCCCGCCTTGGAGTTCGGCGAGTTTGTGGACTTCCGCAGCGGTGCGGATCGGTTGGTTCACCTTGAGCGAGATCAACCTGCGAATCACACGCGGGCCGATCAGAAGCGAGAGAATGAATGCGAGCAACCCCGCGCTGACGGCTCGGAAAGTGATATATTGAAAAAGATTGAGGAAACGACAGGACACCGCCCACGACTCACCGTGTTCGTAGGCATTCAACCAATAATCATAGATGGCGGGCAGCATCAGTTTCGGGGGAAGGCTTGGTTCATGACTTTTTCAACGGTCGCGGTGCGACTGCCTTTGAAGAGCACCACGTCACCAACTTTCGCTTCACGGGCCAACCATGCGGCGGCATCTTCGAAAACCGGAAAATATGGGGAGTCGTTCGCACCACGGGCAATTTCTGCAGCACCCTCTCCCACCGCGATCACGGTGAGGTTACGTTTCGCCGCGAGCTCGCCGGTTCGGAGATGGGCGGCAGGGCCGTGCGTGCCAAGTTCTCCCATACGGCCGAGCACGATGATTTTGCGGCCCCCGTGAGTCGTGGGCATGTCGGAGAGCGTTTCAATGGCGGCAGCCATGGACTCGGGATTCGCATTGTAAGTATCGTCAATCACGGTGACTCCATGAGAGACATAACGGTGGAGCCTGCCACCGGTCAGCTTGGCGGAAGATAGTCCGGCTGCGATTTCCGTGATGGACATGCCGAGCTTCCAACCCACGCCTGCAGCCAACAAGGCGTTGGTGACCATGTGCCGTCCAGGAACTGATAGAACGACATCCGTAGTTCCAACACCCTCAATGACCAGTGAAAAATGAGTGCTTTCCGCCCCAAAAACGAGATTTTCCGCGCGGACCAGCCCCCGGCCGTTACCGACCGAAATGATGGAGGCTTTCGTGCGCTTGCGGAGATATTCGTGATATTCGCAAGTCGCGGGAATGAACAATATGCCGTCCATCGGCAGCGAGCGGGCAAGGCTTCCCTTTTCCTCGGCAATGGCATCACGTGATCCGAGAAACTCGATGTGGGCGGTGCCGATATTGGTGATGATGCCGAATTTGGGTTTGGCAATCTCGCAGAGCGGGGCAATCTCACCGGAGTGATTCATGCCCATTTCCCAAACCGCCGCCGTGTGCTCCTGAGTGGTCGCGAGAACCGTTAGAGGCACCCCGATGTGGTTGTTCAAATTGCCGCGTGTGGAGGAAACGTGATACTTGCGGGACAGCACCGCCGAGGTGAAATCCTTGGTGCTGGTCTTGCCGTTGGAACCGGTGACGGCGATCACGGGCAGATCCAGTTGCTTGCGCCACCAGAGCGCCAACCGCTGCAGTGCAAGCAGCGTGTCCGACACTTCGATCACCGCCGCATCTCCCACGGAATCACCACCATGCCATTGATGCACAATCACCACGGATGCCCCCGAATCCAGGGCGGTCCGAGCGAAGGTATCACCATCGAAATTCTCGCCGCGCAAGGCGAAAAACACCGCACCCCGCGCCAACGTGCGGGTATCAGTGGAAACGCCACCCGCCGCAAGCACGTCAGGCCGCCCCGCGGCTACATGCGTGCCGAGGATCTCCGCGATCTGTTGGGCGGTCAGGGGTTTCATCGGCTTTCGGCTATAAGTTGAGCGCGGTCACGCAGGGCCTTGGCCGCATGCTTGCGGTCATCGAACTCTATGGTGTGATCGGAAAATTGCTGAGTGGTTTCGTGCCCCTTGCCGGCGATCAAAATGATATCCCCGGACAATGAGTTTTTGATCGCATAGGAAATGGCCTCATTGCGGTCGGGGATGCTGAGATGACCCTTTCCGGCAAGACCAGCCTCGATCTCACGGATGATATCGAGAGGATCCTCGGAGCGAGGGTTATCGGAGGTGATCACGCAGGCGTCGCTGTAACGGATGGCGGCGGCGGCCATCAGAGGACGTTTCCCCTTGTCACGGTCTCCGCCGCAGCCGAACACGGTGATCAAACGACGGGGATCCAACTCTTTGAGGGTGCGGCAGGCGTTTTCAAGCGCATCCGGAGTATGTGCGTAATCCACAAAAACCGTAGCCCCGCCTGCATTGCCGACATTCTCCATGCGTCCAGGAACCTGCGGGGCATTCACCACGGCGGCGACCGCCTCGCGCGGACGAATGCCACATGCGCTCGCAGCAGCCAGCGCGGCCAAAAGATTATACACATTGAAACGGCCGATCAACGGAGCTCGCACCAGATAGGTTTTTCCTTTGGCGGCAAGCTCGAATTCCATCCCGCGCGGATTCTGGCGGAAGTTGTTGGCGCGGAAATCACAGTGCACTCCGAAACCGAAACGGATCACCTTCATTTTCCCATCCAATGAGGCGGCAAGTTCCGCTCCCAAAGTATCATCGATGTTGATCACCGCCACCGGCTTCTTTCCATGTGGATCCGCGGCAAGCGCATGAAACCAATCGGCCTTGGCCTGATAGTATGCCTCGATGGTGCCGTGATAGTCGAGATGGTCCTGGGTGAGATTGGTGAACACGCAGGCATCGAACCCGATGGCGGCGATTCTTTTCTGATGGATGCCATGGGAGGAAACCTCCATCGCCACACCGCGGCAGCCGTGATCCTTCATGCGGCCCAACAGGGCGGAAAGTTCGATCGACCCCGGAGTGGTGTGTTTGGCGGATTCCACGGTTTCGCCATCATCCACGAGAATAGTCCCTAACAAACCCGTGCGGTGCCACACGGTTTTCATGATGTGGTGGAGCAGGTAGGTCGTGGTGGTCTTGCCATTCGTCCCGGTAACGCCGGCGACGGCGAGATCCCGCCACGGGTGGCCGGCCATATGAGAAGCAAGGACGGAGAGCGCCGCACGGCTGTCCGGCACATGCAACCATGACACGGCGGGATCGAGATCCACCGGAGGAGCGGTCTCGGCAAGAATGGCGGTGCTTCCTGCCGCCAATGCGTCTTCAATGAAACGATGACCGTCAATAGAGGTGCCTCGGATTGCCGCGAAAAGGGTTTCCGGCGCGGCATCGCGGGAAGATGCGGTCAGGGATTCTATCCGCACGTCTGCAGGGCCTGATGCAGTGACCCTGGAAAGGCTGGAAATAAGATCGCGTAAAATCATGGTTTGGTGGCGGCGGCGAGCGAGGCTTTGATGGGTTCGGTGGGCTGCAGGTTCATGTAGGCCGCCGCACGGGCCGCGATGCGACCGAACGCCGGAGCAGCGATGGTCCCGCCGTAACGCGTGACCTTGTCGGTGCGGGGGTCGTCAATGACGACGATGCAAACAAAGGCGGGATCCTGCGCCGGAAGCATACCCGCGAAGGAAACGGTGTAACTGTTGGCTAGATATCCGCGCCCGTTGGGATTGTGGCGTTTTGCGGTGCCCGTCTTGCCGGCCACTTTGTATCCGGGAACTGCGGCGAGAAGGGCGGTGCCGCCGGGTTCGGTGACTTTTTCCAGCGCGGCGCGCATCTTCTTCGCGGTCTCGGGCTTCATGACCTGAGAGACCACCTCTGCGGGGAATCGCTCGACCACGGTCCCGTCATTGGCCACCAGCGCCTTGACGATTCGGGGCTTGAGCAGCTTCCCATCACCTGCGATCGCGGAGTATCCGCAGGCCATCTGGAGTGGCGTCACGTTCAGGGCATAACCATAACTGGCACGCGAGAAATCCACTGCGTTTCCTGTGTTTTTGGCGATTCCGGAACTCTCACCACTGAGCTGGATGCCTGTCTTGCGACCGAAACCGAAGCGATGGGCATAATCGAAAAAGCGTTTGGCGCCGAGCTGTCGAGCGAACTTGTAGGCGCCAATGTTACTCGATTTGATGAGCACCCCTTCAAGCGTTAGATTGCCGTAGGGATGGTGGTCCGGCACCTGGATTTTCCCTTCGGAATAGTTTCCATTGTGACAAAAGACCGAAGTGAAGGGAGTCGCGAGACCTTCGTTGAGCACTCCCGAGGTGGCAACCACTTTGAACGTCGATCCCGGTTCGTAGATCGCTTGAATCGCGAAGTTGAAACCGTTCTCCGCAACATCGTCCCTGCGGTTCAGATCGAAATGCGGCCGACTTGCCATAGCAAGGATCTCGCCGGTTTTCGGGTCCATCAGGATCACCGCGCCGCGAATGGATTTGAATTCCTTGAGACAAGCTTCCATCTCCTCCTCGATAATCGCCTGCAAACCCATGTCGATGGTGAGTTGGACATTCAATCCGGCCCGCGGCGGCATCAGACTGGCGGAGTCTCCGGGAACCACCAGGCCATGCGCGTCCCGGCGGTGCTCGCGCCAACCGTCACGCCCGGCGAGATAGGACTCCATGGTGGATTCGATCCCGAAACGACCAACAACACGGGTTGCAGTTTTCCCGTCAGCATCTGTTTCCTCCGTTTCTCCGGTGAACCCTATCAAGTGAGTCGCCAGATTGGGCGCGGTATACCAGCGCTTGATGGAATTCTGAAACTCAATGCCTTGTAGCCAGTGTTTTTCCACGGTCTCGCGGAGATTCTCGGCGATGTCTTCCGGCAAGTCCTTGGCGACGGGGAACCACTTGCCCTTACTGGTTTCGATCTTCGCCCGGAGGTCCTCGCGGCGCATCCCAAGCGGTCTGGCAAGCACGCCGATGACATAGGCGAGATGCTTGCTAACGATGGCCTCGGTGGTTTCATTGGCGAGAATTTCTCCGCGCAGGCCGCTGATTTTTCTCCGTTGTTCCGCAGGCTCCAGATCATTCCAACCCGGCTCCGCAGAAGCTTCCTGATAGGCAATGCCATAACTCGCGAGTTTGGGGTCCTCCAAATGGTTCTTGTCGATGAAAACGCTGGAAACGGGAATGCTCTTCGCGAGTATCTCCTCGCGGCGGTCCACGATCGATCCGCGGGTGGCAGGCAGCTTCTCAACACGGTCGAACGCCTTACGCGAGCTTGCCGCATAGCGGTGACGATCCACCAACTGGATTTTGACCAACCGGGCCGAAAGCACACTGAGCCCGATCACCAGGATCGAGCACAGGATGGTGCAACGGGATTGGAACGATGATTTCACGCGTTATGGGGAAACAGCCGCAACATTGCGACGGGAGGGCGGGGTTGGATCGACGTCTTCGACAACAGCAAGCGAGATCGGATGGAGCCTGGATTTATTCTGTTCAAGCTGCTTGCGGATGACGAAGCGGTTGAGGAGTTGATCCATCCGCATCTCGGTGGTTCGGATGTCAAACCGGCAATGCTCGACATTCTTTTCGATGGCGTCGATTTCCCGGCTGACCTGGATCTGGCGGTTCTTATAGTAGGCGTGGAGCACGCCTCCAGCTGCCATAATCGCGGCTGCAAGGATCAGCGCAAAAATAACAGAAGTATGGCTACGGGGTTCTTCGCGACGTCGGTTCATGGCTTGGGGTCTAAAAGCCGTGCGACCCGCAGTTTGGCACTGCGGGCTCGCGGGTTCAGGGATGTTTCTTCAGCGGTTGGCAGGATGGCCTTTCGGGCAAGAAGCTGGAATTGGTAATCCGGATTCGGTCGGGGTTCGGGCCAGCCAGGATCATCGATGAATGGTGCGGAGCGATGCCGCAAAAATCGTTTGACCATCCGGTCTTCAAGACTGTGGAACGTGATGATCAACAAACGCCCGCCGGGTTTCAGGATGGATGAAACGGAAGAAAGCGCGGTGGCTAGAGATTCGAGTTCTTCGTTCACAGCCATGCGAACGGCTTGGAAGGTGCGGGTTGCAGGATGCGTCCGACCATGACGACCGATCACGCTTTCGATGAAAGCCGCGAGTTCAAGAGTGGTGTCGAAGCGTTTGATGGCGCGCTGTCTGACAATGGCAGCGGCGATACGCCGTGACTTCGGCTCTTCACCAAATTCGAAAATGATCCGCGCAAGATCTACTTCACTCCATTCATTGATGATCTGGGAAGCGGTGTACGGGCTGGACGGTCCCATGCGCATGTCCAACGGACCCTCGCGCATGAAGGAAAAACCACGGACTGCGGAATCTAGCTGGCGTGAAGAAACCCCAAGATCCAGAAGCAGGCCGTCTGCCCTGCCCCCCTGTTGGATTTCGGGGATTTCCTGAAGGCGGGAAAAGTTTCCCTCCCATGTGGAAAATCGGTTTCCATATTCCGCCAAACGTGCGTGCGCGTGCGCGAGTGCCTCCGGATCACGGTCGATACCCAATACCTTGGCACCCGCCTTGAGAAACAATTCACTGTGACCACCGCCGCCAAGTGTCCCGTCGATGATGAATTTATCAGGACCGGCGGCCATCCAATCGGCGATTTCCGCCGGAAAAACCGGCAGATGGTATGCTACGGCATCAGGAAAAGAACCAGCGGGTTCCTGCTCCGACAACCAGCCAGGAGCGGCGCAGAACCCCGTAGGATTGGCAGTCGGCAGTGCTGTCCCGAGCGCGGCCTTCCGAATCATGGAAAAAAATTGCGATGGCCGCGCGGACAACCAGCCAGGAGCCGCGCGGACCATCGATTGAAATGACAAGTGAAGCTCTGTCCCGAGAGACTTCAATTGCCCAGCCATAAAAGCCACCGGACGCCGCACCGACAACCAGCCAGGAGCGGTTCGGACGTCCGTTTGATCTGATGCAAGGCCTCCTGTCCCGAGGAGATCCGCGCATCCGTATGAAAATTTTCCCAACTCTGACGTCCGGGCAACACTTGCCGAGGCCGCCGATGGGCGGATCGCTTCAAATGCCGGAGTTGGTTGGGTGAACAACATTGCTGCTGTTGGGTGTACTTGGGTGAATGATTTAGAAAATCCCGAGATCGTCGGCCTGCTGCTCGCTACCGGTGATTTTCATGAACTCGTCGAAGTTTTCCTTCGACCAAACTTCAAAATGAATGCCGCAACCCGCCAAAATCACGGTGCTTTCCGGTGCAATTCCGGCTTTCTCACTCATATCCTTAGGAATCAACAGCTTGCCTTGGTCGTTGAGTGTCACCTCACGGCAGCGCATGGCCAGTTGCCTGAGCAACTCGCTTTGCACCCGAGGCGGTTTGTCGCTGGTTTTAACCCGCTCCACCAACTCACTGTAAGCTTCCTCGTTGAGCACCTTGATAAACGGTAGGTCTCTATCCGAAGAAAGCTGCAAATTCAGAATGCCGCCGGGCTCCGGACGCCATGACGTCAGGATTGAGATCCTGTATTTAGGATCGACCTTATAGGCATGATTGCCTTTGTGACGTTGATTGAGGGTGTTCACGGTAGATTCCTGACAATCGCGTCAGGCATGGACGAGAAAATGCACTGAAATACACCAACTCACAAGAAAAATCTTGGTTTAGCTTATTAATTTAAATTTATCACTGAAATTCAATGGGTTACGATATAAAAAAATCAGCTTCTCCAGTGTACTTATTTTTAATTACACACCAAAATCGCCGCCTTTTCCAAAAAAATAATCTAAAATTTGACGATTTTTACTCTCATTTTTAACCGAGTGCATTTGAGTGGACTGGAATCACATTCTGCGCACTTCAAAGAAACGTTGATGGGATTTGGAGTTTTAGCGCGAAACTGGACTATCGACAGGAACTCAGTGCTCATGAGCCGGATTCCAGACCGAACTCTCAAATTAGAGGCCGGTCAGGGATTCCACGTCAATCGGGTGGGAGAACCGGTATTACCCCCACCATGTCAGCGAACCCGTGTTTCGCCGTAACCCGATTGATGAGTTGCCCAACCTGGCACAGCGGACTACGCCCCTCCTCAACGGCCCGTTACATCTAACAATCTATTGAACCTTGCGAAAGCGGCATCCCAAGCCGCCGATTCCTGCGGCTGGAAGATGCGGAAATCAAAGGAACGGCGTATGAGCTCACGTCCCGCTCTAATATCTGATAGATTTCCGGTGGCGACCATCTGCGTGATCACGTTACCACAGGAAGTAGCTTCCACCGGACCGGCGATCACCTCGATGCCTAGGGCGTTGGCGGTGGCGCGGCTGAGAGTCTCGTTCTGAATGCCTCCTCCACCCGCGTGGAGACGTGCAAACTCATGGCCGGTTAGAGATTTAATGCTTTCAAACACCATGCGGTATTTCAATGCAAGCGATTCGGTGGCCACGCGGAGCACAGCCCCCTTGTCGTTAGGCACCGGTTGTCCGGTTTTTACGCACCATGCACGGATTTTTTCCGGCATCCCGCCGGGACTCGCGAAAGAGGCGTCGTCGGGATCGATGAATGAGACGAAGGGCTCCGCCGCATCGGCCATCGCGGCCATCGCGGCATAGTCCATGTGAACCCCATCGAGCTCCCACTGACGTTTGCATTCCTGGATCAGCCAGAGACCGGAGATGTTTTTCAGAAAACGTACGCTGCCAGCCACACCGAGTTCGTTGCAGAAACCATGCTGGAGCGCGGCAGGGGTGGTGATCGCAGTTTCGGACTCAATGCCCATGATCGACCATGTGCCGGAAGAGAGCCAGAGATTTCCAGTACCATCCATCGGAATGCCCGCCACGGCTGAAGCCGTGTCATGGCAGGCAGTGGCCACCACCGGAATGCCCGCCTTGCCGATGAAAGCAGCCACCTCCGCACGCAGTGGCCCAAGCACTGTGCCAGGCGCGACAATTTCCCCGAAAATCCTGCGCGGAAGCCCGAGCGCGTCGATGACTTCCCACGCCCACTCTCCGGTGCGGGGATCGAGAAGTTGGGAGGTCGAGGCGATCGTACGCTCCACCGCTTGGCGTCCAGTCAACCAATAGGCTAACAGGTCCGGAACGAACAACAACCGCTCCGCGTTGAACAATGCCGGGCTGCTTTTCCCGGCCTCCGCCAGCAAGTGTAGCGAACTGTTATAAAAATTCGTCTTGATACCGGTATGGGCGTAGATTTCCGCCTCGGGTATGAGAGAGTGCATCACCTCCGCCATACCCTCGAACCGAGGATCCCGATATTGGTGAGGCATTCCTAATAATCCACCGTCCGACCCGATCAGCGCGTGATCGCAACCCCACGTATCAATGCCGATAGAAACAATCGAATCGCCGTGAATCTCCACCGCCCTGCGCAGTCCTTCAAGAATCTCGCGATAAAGACCGATGATGTTCCAAAACGATCCGCCGGGGAGATCAGTGCCGGGATTGTCGAAGCGATGCATTTCCTGCAGCTCGATCTTTGAAAAATCCGTGGTGGCGGCAATCACGCGGCCGCTTCCGGCGCCGAGATCCACTGCAATGAATGTTTTGGCTTTCATAATGTTAGAATCAAAGGCCCGGATCGTCGATTTCGTACCAGTGCCCGGCGATCACCCGGGTAATTTCGAATTTGCGTGCTCCGTCCTCATCGAAGCGACGAACGTTGACACGAATCCGAATCATCCCGTCGGGATTGAGGTTAGTGAGTTGAGAGTTAAAAACCTGTTTGCCTTCCCTGGCAATTTTGAAGGCGGCATCAAGCAGTTTGCCATCCGGAGTGCTGCGTTTAACAAGGAACTCGGGTGATTGGAATCCGGTCTCGTTAGGGTGTCCAAAACGGGGAGCATAGAGGATCATGCTGATATCCGCCGCGTCTTTACGCTCCTCAGCCAAGCGTTCGCGGGCAAGCAGACGGAACTCCCCTTCCGGTTCGCCACTGCCCGCAAGAAACAGCGGCCACGGGTGATCGCAGTACCGCGCATAGTGATTCCAATCAAGCCTCCAATCACCGTTTTCCACACGGAAAACGGCATCAATCTTCCGGCCGTCTTTGGTCTTCCACAAGGTTTCCACTGTCTTCAGCCCGGGAAGTTGAAGGATATGTTGTTGCAATAGTGATACCCCCTCAAAATCCACCCGGTCGAAAGGGTTCGCATTATAAAAACGTGCCATTTTTACGGCAGTGAATGCCGGTGACAGCACAAACTGATTTTGCTCCTCCTGAGTATTTGCCGCAAGAAACCCGTGGAATGCAACGGAATAAGCCGGACGCGCGCGCTCGATAAACAAGCGGTCTTCTTGGCTGACCTCCGGAGCGTTTTTTTCCTCTAGGGGATTGACGGCACCTTGAGGCACCGAATCCTCCCGCCACAATCTGCGCGCGCACAGAATAATAACCACCAGCACCAGCACCCAACCGACGATGATTTTGAGCATCAAGTTGCGTCCTTTTTTGAGAAAATGGATATCGGCTTTAGAGACCCGCTTGGGGGCCATGGCATTGCTACCGTCTTCAGTTAGAGCAGCAACCAACGCCGACGGCATAGAGGATGACTCCAGGCCGAGGCCCGGCTTTGATCCACATTTGGCGCAAAGGCGCTCGTCCGAATCCCCAAGTTGGGACTGGAACAACGATCCACAGCGTCCGCAGTGAAACCAAAACGTGTCAGGAGTGTTCACCGTCCGATTCATTAGGGGCTGATCCATTCCTTATGAAGCACCTTTCCAATCGACCATTGGTTGAGAAGCGATCCAGAACGGTTGTGTTCGAGGCTGATAGTGATTTTTGCAGGTTCGTTGGGGGCTTCAATGATCGCGCTCTGCGGAAAGAGCGGGGCCAGATGCCTGTTTTCCGGCGATCCCTTTCGAGCGTAGCACCACAGCGTATTTTGCTTATCGGGCGAGAGCAGTTGGTAACTCTGAAAATCCGCCTCAGGGAAAATGGCGGTATAGTAATCCGTGGGAATGATCCAACCGCGGATTTCGCTACCGTCTCCATGACTTACAACCAAATCATCATAGGCAGCGGTACAATAGCCCACGGTAGCCTTCCAATCTAACATCAAGCGCTTTGATTTCATCACAAAGCAAGCACTAAACGAGGATTGATCTGGCAGTGTGCCCTCTAAAACCCCGCACGGAATACCCGCCGAGTCGAAGACATTCCAATTACAATCTTCCGAAGGCAGCCAAGCCTTCGAAACCTTGGCGATGTGGGGAGTCTTACGGATAAGTGCTTCCAAGGATTTGGCATCCCGTATCAATGGCAGAAAATCGTCGGTAAGCGTGGCACTGGCGAAAGCGCGGTAAATCTGCTCCGCCTGCGACTGCAGCGGGACCATCTCATTGAGCGCATCGATGCCCGCGACGGATACTTCTCCCCTGTCCAAGGTCAATAACAGATCGCTTGGCCGCGGGACTACCGCATTGGAATGATTGATGATCGGCAGCAACAACAGGCTTGTCACTATCATCGCCACGACTCCGATACCAGCCGTGATCAGCCAACGAATCGATTTTTTCTGTGAGCTTCCCAACTCGACTTCTTTACCCTCCCATTCGGCTAGCAATTCACTTTTCGGTGGCCGTTCTTGGAATACCACCTGTCGCTCGGACTTGGCCATAGTGGCGGATTCCGACTGCAGTCGCAACACGTTGCCGCGGATTTCATGAACTTCCAAATCGCCCGATGTTGGATCATCCTGCCGCTGTGGAGAACTCGATCCGATTCTCAACCCTTCATCGTTCCAATCTGCAGATTTGACCACCGCAGCTTCAACGACTTTGCGTTTCGGCGGTAAAATCCCGACAGGAACGTCTCCGCAAGTATCCAAATTGGCGGCATCTCCCCAATGGTCATCCGGGGAGACATCGGGAACATGATTATTGGAATCGATTAGCCTGGCAGCCATTATACGAGAAAAGCGTCTGCCGAGAGCATGACAGGAAAACCGCCGGGATGCAAGTCGGGATGCGTGCTACAGACTCATGGGGTGAAGCGGATCCAGGTTGTTTTCAGGGTGGAGATGGTGAATCCAGGTCTGCAACGGCCCGTCCACCGCCCGAGCCTGATAATTCCCCTCGAAAAGGAGATTTTTTCACAGGATTGCAGTTTCAACTCTTGCGGACGCACCCTCCGCACACTAAGCATTCCTGCCATGTCCGAAGCCGCAACACCCCAACAACCCCAATCGACCGAAGCTGAACTGATCGCCGTGCGGCGCGAAAAACTCGCAAAACTCCGCGATCTCGGAATCGATCCCTACGGCGCACGTTTCGACGTCAGCACCACTCCTGCTGAACTCCGGGCGAACTTCACGGAAGGCAGACAAGTCAAAATCGCTGGCCGCATCACCGCACTGCGGGATATGGGGAAATCGGTGTTTTTCCAACTCGGCGATATATTGGGTTCGATCCAAGGCTACCTCGGCATCAAACATCTATCCGAAGTACAGGCCGCCGCATGGAAATGCCTGGACCGTGGAGACTGGATTGGCATCGAGGGAGAGACGTTCATCACCAAAACCGGCGAACCGACCGTGAAGGTGCAGAACTTCACCGTGCTTTCCAAATCCTTGCGGCCTATGCCCGATAAATTCCACGGCCTGTCCGACCGCGAGACGAAGTATCGCAAGCGCCATCTAGATCTGATGGGCAACCCGGACAGCGCGGCACTGTTTGTCACTCGCTCGCTCATGCTGGCGGAAATCCGCCGATTCCTCCAGGACCGTGGATTTCTCGAAGTGGAGACGCCGATGCTCCAAGATATCCCCGGCGGTGCCGCAGCACGGCCGTTTGAGACCTTCCACAACGCTCTGAGCATGCCGCTCACACTCCGCATCGCGCCGGAGCTTTTCCTCAAGCGCCTGTTAGTCGGCGGGTTCACCAAGATTTTTGAACTCAACCGCAACTTCCGCAACGAAGGCATCTCGCGCCGTCACAATCCGGAGTTCACAATGTTAGAGGCCTACTGGGCGTTCTCGGACTTCGAGGAAATGGCCGATCTCGTCGAGGAACTCACCTGCCACCTCGCGGAAAAATTCTGCGGAGACCTCAAGATCGAACACAAGGACGACGACGGCAACATCATCCGCACCATCAACCTCGCAAGACCCTGGCGTCGCGCGAACTATCACGATCTTATCCGAGGAGTAGCCGGAAATGATTTCTTCGACATCACACCCGCGCAACGCCGCGCGAAATGCGACGACCTCGGAGTTCAGATCTCCGATCAAATGGAGGAACACGAAGTCATCCAGCAGGTCTTCGAAAAGAAAGTCGAGGAACACACCTTCGACCCGTGTTTCGTCACGCGAGTTGCCGCCGAACTCGTTCCTCTGGCCAAAGTCACTCCTGGCGGTAAAACCGTGGAGGTGTATGAACTTATCATCAACGGCCAGGAAATCTCGCCCGGCTACTCCGAACTCAACGATCCGGACGTCCAACGCCAGCGCCTCGAGCACCAGGCCGGTGGCGAAGAAGAACAAAAAGTGGACTACGAATTCATCGAAACTCTCGAACACGGCATGCCACCCGCAGGCGGAATCGGCATCGGCATCGACCGGCTTGTGATGATGCTCACCGGCGCTCCCACCATCCGCGACGTGGTGCTCTTTCCTCTGTTGAAACGCAAGGAATCCTGATCAACAGAGCGCATGAGCTGTTCCTTACCTGAGGCAACGGCACGCCGCACCAGCCTTGATAAAGGCGAACGCTTCAATTGCTCACCGATAGCACCTTTCCTCACCGGCATCATGGTCGGTGTCGGATCATACCTAAAGCAACCACAAGGCGGAGCCGCTCAGGCGGTGGGACCCGCCCAAGTGAAATCTATTAGCAAATCACCGTGATGATCGTCGGCAGGATTTGTGAGGTTGCCGCGGGCGGGTGGTGGTTGGCGGGCAAAAAAAGAGCCCGGACCCAGCGTTAGCTGGATCCGGGCTTTGACCTGGCGACGACCTACTCTCACAGGACCTATCGTCCCACTACCAT